>CAKOXT010000001.1 GCA_934130285.1 uncultured Clostridia bacterium
TCACGTACACTCGTACGCTCCGGTGTTTCAATTTAATTTTGCCTTGCAATACTTGTTTCTTTTGATAACCTGATGACGTGGGGATTGAAATATTCCGGTATCAAATCATAATACTGCCTTGTATAATGGAGATTCTAGTTTAACCTGATGGCGGTAAGTTAACAAAGTAAACTTCGTCTTGCTGTGTTAAAATTAAATTGAAAATCCTCACGTACACTCGTACGCTCCGGTGTTTCAATTTAATTTTGCCTTGCAATACTTGTTTCTTTTGATAACCTGATGACAGAGTGTTAATAAACGTCGTTTTGGTGTGTTAAATTTAAAGTGAAAATATTTGAAAAATGAGAAAGGGGTGATAGTATGCCAAAAAATAGTAATAGAATGAATAAAGTTAATGAGGAGTTAAAAAAAGAGATTAGTGTTGTAATTTCTCAAGAATTAAAGGATCCTCACATTACTGGTTTAATTAGTGTTACCAAGGTTGATACTACTCCTGACTTGAGATTTGCTAGAGTTTATGTTAGCATGATTAATGCTAAGAGTAATAAAGGAAATTTAGCAAGATTGAAAAAATGTTCAGGGTTTATCAGATCTATGATAGCTAAAAGGGTTAACTTGAGGGTTACTCCTGAACTAGTATTTTTGTTTGATGAATCAATTGAGTATGGTTCAAGAATTGATGCAATAATTGATAAAATTACAAAAGATATGAAAAATGATTAGAGAAGAGAGGAATTTTTAAATGACTTTAGATGATATAAAAGATGCAATTGAAAATTCAAATAATATGGTTATTTTTGCACATGAGAAACCAGATGGTGATGCTATAGGAAGTAGTTTGGCTTTTTATTTGGCTATGAAAAATTTAGAAAAGGATGTTGAGGTTATAATTCCTCATATGCCTGAAACTTATAAGTTTTTACCTGGTGCTGATGAAGCACGAGTTGAGCCTTCTTTGAAAAAATATGATGTAGCTGTTGCTTTGGATTGTGGTGATATAAAAAGATTGGATGATCCAACAGATACTTTTGAAAAGGCTGAGACTAGAATTAATATTGATCATCATGCTTCTAATGGTATGTTTGCTGATTTAAATTATGTTAATCCTGTATCTCCAGCATGTGCACAGATAATAACTACTATGTTTAAGTATTTTAAATTTGAGATTACTCAGGAGATTGCTACTTGTTTAATTACAGGTATAATTACTGATACTGGCGGATTTAAATATGATGGTGTTACTTCAGAGACTTTTGAGATTGCTTCAGAATTTTTAGATAAAGGTGTAAAGATTTCTAAAATATATAAAGATGCTTTGTGTAATGTTTCTAGGGGTGAGTTTGAAGTAAGAAAATTGGCTGCAAATAGATTAGAATTCTTAGAAGATGGTAAAATTACATATACATATATTACTAAGGAAGATATGGCAAAATTAAATATTGATCAAAATGATTTAAATGGTATAGTTGAAAATGGTAGAGATGTTCAAGGTGTTGAATTATCTATATTCTTATATGAAACTGATAAAGGTTTTAAGGCATCTCTTCGTTCAAATAACTATGTTAATGTTTCAGATTTGTGTATTTTATTTAATGGTGGCGGACATATAAAGGCTGCAGGTTGTACTTTACCTTATCCATTAGAGGAAGCTAAAGAGAGAATTTTAGCTCAAGCAAAAAGATTTTTAAAATAGTTATTAGTAGCGGTTTTTATGTTTGATAAAAATCGCTTTTTTCATATAATTAGAGGATTGGATTTTATTATGGATGGAATTGTTTTAATTGATAAAGAAAAGGAAATTTCTTCTTTTGGGGTTGTAGCTAAAGTTAGAAAAATTTATAATACTAAAAAGGTTGGGCATTGTGGTACTTTAGATCCAGAGGCAACTGGTGTTTTGCCTATAATGATTGGTAGTGCTACAAAGATTTCTAAATATTTGGTTGAACATGATAAAGAATATGTAGCTACTCTAAAATTGGGAAAAAAAACAGATTCTGCTGATGGAGAAGGAAATATTATTGCAGAAGATGATTTTAAATTAAAAAAGGAAAATGAGGAGAATTACTACCATGTATTTGAAAAGATTGTGGGAAAACATATTCAGGTTCCGCCAATGTATTCTGCAATTAAGGTAAATGGTAAAAAGCTTTATGAGTATGCTAGGGCAGGTCAAGAAATTGAACGCGAAGGAAGAGAAATTGAAATTTATAGTATTGGTATTGAAAACATTGATTATCAATCAAACGAAATTGTGTACAGAGTTTCTTGTTCAAAGGGAACGTACATTAGAACTTTGTGTGAAATGATTGCTGAACAATTAGGTACAGTTGGATATATGAAAGAGCTTAGACGAACTAAAGTAGATGATTTTTGTATAGATGATTGTGTAAAATTATCTGATTTGGAAGTGGCTAACGATAAGAATATATATGTAAAATCAATTGAAAATGTATTTAATGATAAGGACAGTATTATTTTGAATAATAGAAAAACTGAACTATTTTTTAATGGTGTGATGTTAACTTTTGAAAAAGAAGATGGATTGTATAAAGTCTATAATTCTGGCGAATTTTTAGGATTAGGAATCATAAAAAACAAGTTATTAAAAAGAGATGTTATTGTAAAATAGTGACTTAAATGTTAGTAAAATCAATGAATATAAGGAGAACTTAATAGTAAAAATTAAGTTCTTTTTTATTCTTAAAAAATACGAACATTTTTTCGTAAAAGTATTGACAGATGATGATAAAAAATATAAAATAATACCAAACAAAGGTTCTTAAAAACAAGGAGGTATAAATATGAAAAATGAAGTTATAACATATAGTGTAAATAAGTCAAAAAACAGAGGTTTATATATTTCGGTTCAAAATGGAGAGGTTTCAGTTTGTGCTCCTTGGTATGCTACAAGGGAGAAAATTCAAGAAGCGGTTTTAGCTAAGAGAAATTGGATTATGAAAAAATTAGAAGAATACGAAGAAAATAATGAGATAAGTTTAAGACCAATTCAAATATTAGGAACTATATATAATTTAAAAGTTAGTTATAAAAATGTTAGTGTTATTGAATGTGATTTGGAAGAAAATATTGTAAAAGTAACATTACCAAGAAAGTATAAAAAGATAAGCAATGATTCAATGACAGATATTTTAATTGATAAATTGTATACAAAAATTGCTGAAAGAGAACTAGAAAATATTATGGAGAAAACAAGATTAATGGTTGGTTTTGCTCCAGAAGATTATGAAATTGTTGAAATGACTGGAGTGTTAGCAAAATGTACAGAAGATAAAAGAATATTGATTAATCCTCGTATTATAAAATACAAAAGAGAAGTTATTGAATATATTGTTTTACATGAATATGCACATTTAAAGTATAAAAATCATACAAAAAGTTTTTATAAATTTATTGAAAAATATATGCCTGATTATGAAAGATATGAGAAAATTTCTACAATGAAATATTAGAAAGAGTGGGAATCTATCAATTCCCACTTAATAAATTATTTTAAAAATATTGACATTAAATGTCTCATTTGATAGAACAATAAGAAAACTAAGGAGGATATTATGAAAAATTTAATAGACATAAAAGACCTATCAGTAGATGAGATAGAAGAATTGATAAAAGTAGCCAAAGATATTATGCAAAATCCTGATAAATATTCAGAAAAATGCAAATATAAAAAATTGGCTACTTTATTTTTTGAGCCAAGTACAAGAACAAGATTGAGCTTTGAAGCTGCTATGATGGAACTTGGAGGAAATGTATTAGGATTTTCTGAAGCATCATCAAGTTCTACTTCAAAGGGAGAAAGTGTATCTGATACTATAAGAGTTGTTGGATGTTATAGCGATATTATTGCAATGAGACATCCAAAAGAGGGGGCACCATTAGTTGCTTCAATGAAATCAATAGTTCCAATAATAAATGCAGGTGATGGCGGACATAATCATCCAACTCAGACTTTAACTGATTTGTTAACAATATCTTGTGAAAAGAAGAGATTAGATAATTTAACAATAGGATTATGTGGAGATTTAAAATTTGGAAGGACTGTACATTCTTTGATAACAGCTATGTCTAGATATAAAAATATTAAGTTTATATTGATTTCACCAGATGAATTGAAAATACCAGAGTATATAAAAGAAGAGGTATTAGAAAAAAATAATATTGAGTATGTTGAAACAAATGATATAGAAGAATATATGGGTGAATTAGATATTTTATACATGACAAGAGTGCAAAAAGAGAGATTTTTCAATGAAGAGGATTATGTTAGATTAAAAGATTATTATATATTAAATACTGAGAAATTAAAGAAAGCAAAAGAAGATTTGTGTATAATGCATCCATTACCACGTGTTAATGAAATATCTACTGATGTTGATGATGATAAAAGAGCTTGCTATTTTAAACAAGCAATGTATGGTAAGTATATAAGAATGGCACTAATACTTAAATTACTTGATATAAAATAGTAAAAAGGAGAGAAAAAATAATGAATATAGATAGTATTAAAAATGGAATTGTTATAGATCATATTCAGGCTAAAAAGGGTTTGGAAATATATAATGCATTAAAATTAGGAGAACTTGATTGTTCAGTTGCAATTATAACTAATGCCAGAAGTGAAAAAATGGGAAGAAAAGATATAATAAAAATTGATAAAAGTATAGATTTAGACTTAGATATATTGGGATATTTGGATAGTAATATAACAATTAATATTATAAAAGATGATGAGAGAATTCAAAAATATCACGTAAAATTACCTAAGCAAATTGAAAATGTAATTAAGTGTAAAAATCCAAGATGTATAACATCTACAGAACAAGATTTGAAGCAAATATTTGTATTGGCAGATGAAAAAAAGAAAACATATAGATGTAAATATTGTGAAAGTTTGAAGGAAGATTAACTTAAAATTTGATAAAAAAGTGAGCGATTAGAGTATTTTTGACCGTTTGTTCAGGTACAAAAATTAATGGGCTGTGAATACCAAAAAATAAACTATTTTTACAATATATTGCAAATTTTTACTTTATATAGTATAATAAAAAAAGCGGGAAATTAAATTTTATTAAATTTTGGAAAAGGAAGGACTATATGAAGAATGTAAGTGTAATAATACCAGCCCACAATGAAGAAGAAAGAATTGGCGAAGTAATAGACAGATTAAATCAAACAAAAAATAAGCCTGAAATCATAGTGGTAAACAATTGCTCTACTGATAGAACAGAAGAGTTCGCTAAGGCTAAGGGTGCCAATGTAGTTCGTTGTGATACTCGAGGAAAAGGACATGCAATGGAGGAAGGACTTAAACATGCTCAAGGAAATATTATTATGTTTGTTGACGGAGACTTAGAAATATACAACGATGATATTATATCAGCTATGACAGAGCCTATAACAAACGGCGAAGCTGAGTTTACAAAATCAGCATACGAAAGAGAAGGTGGTAGAGTAACAGAATTAGTTGCGAAACCATTGTTAGAGTTGTTATTTCCAGATATGTACAAATTCGAACAACCGCTTAGTGGTATAATAGCTGGGAAGAAAGAAATTTTTGAAAAAATGAAATTTGAAAAAGATTATGGAGTAGATATAGGCATTTTATTAGATGCTGTTATGCTTACTCCGAAAGTAAAGGAGATACATATAGGTAAGATTGAAAACACCTCGCAATCATGGAAAGCACTTTCTGGGATGGCGAAAGAAGTTCAAAAGGCAATTTTAAAAAGAGCTAAATACATGTAATCGAAAAGCTGTCTGAAAAAATCAGACAGCTTTTTATAATATGTTAAGCTTTAATTTGTGTTTAAGATTTATACTTTGTTTATAAATTATAAGTTGATGTATTATTTAATTTAAGTATAAAATTTTAAACGGTTGTTATTATTTATTATTTAAATATTTTTCTCTGCAATAGTCTAATAGGTCCATATATTCTTTTGTGATTATTTTTTTATTATCATTTCCACAATTAATACAGTCAAGTAATTCTTGTGATTTGTATCTTTCATAAAGAGTTTCAACTCTGTCACTTAAGAATTTTACATAGTTTTCTAATTTATCTGAACTAAAGTCCCATGGTTTTTTTGAAAGAATAAAGTGGAATAAATATAAATCATCCAATTTGTAATTTAAGTGATTTATATAATAATCTAAGTATGTAAAGAATACAGTGTATTTTAATTCTAAATGTAATTCTGGTTTATTTGTCCAATCTTTATAATATTCTTGCAATATGTCTTGGTCTCCAACTGAAGCTTTTTTTTCTGCGACTTGAGTAAGGATATTTAAAAATTTTTCGATTAATCCTTGTTCTGGTTCTACAACTAATAAACCTGATACTAATTCATGAGGTACTGTGACATTTGGACCAAATTTATAATTACAAGGTGCTGCCATATTTGGAAAGTCAAATAATGAGTCTATATTTTTTCTAATATAAATATCAGCATCTAAGTAAACAATTTTATCAAATTGTGTTAATTCAAAAATTGACAATTTATCAAAAGTATATGTCCAATGTGAGAAATCACCTTGAGCATTTTTTTCTTTTATTTCAGCAGGAATTTCAATACTTTTTTTTCTTATTGTTTTTATTCCGCAGGAATGTAAAAATTGTTCTGTTTCATTTGAAATTTTGTCTGTGATTAGTACATAAAATGGATAAGCAGAGTTAACTCTTTTTAAACATTCTTGTACTCCTAAAATTCCAAGTAAATAATTATCAGTGGATAATACACCAATATATGCATAGTTCATAAAAATTACCTCCAAATTAGTAATAATATATCATATAAGGCTAAAAGTATCAATAAAAACTTGATATGGAGAGGATTAAACTATATAATAATATCAGGATTTTTGAAAGGAGAAATATATGAACGTTTATGTTGTTAGACATGGATTGACAGATTATAATATTCAGAAAATTTATCAAGGAAGAGTAGATGTTCCATTAAATGAAGAAGGAAGAAAACAGGCTGAAGAAACTGCACAAAAATTTAAGGGAATAAAAATAGATAATATATTAGTTTCACCATTATCAAGAGCAAGAGATACTGCTAGTTATATAGAAGAAGTGACTGGGGTAAAGGCTGAGATTGTTGATGGATTAATTGAAAGAGGTTATGGTGATATGGAAGGACATTCTGCTACTCCAGAATGTAATACTCCTATATTAGTTGATTATGATAGAAATTATAACTTACATGGTGTAGAGCCTATAAAAGAAATGCTTGAACGTGTTAAAGTTTGTTTAGATCAAATTATGAAAAAATATAAAGGAAAAGATATTGTTTTAGTTACTCATGCAGGTGTTACACAGGGAATAGAAATATATTTTAATGGTTTACCTCAAGATAAGAATATAGAAAAACTTACATTAAAAAATTGTGAAGTACGAAAATATGAAAATGTTAAAGTACATGAGGATGTTGAGAGATAAGAGATTTTTATACAGTAATGTATAAAGTAAATAGACAAAAGAATTGGAGAATTTTATGAAGAGAAAAGAAACAAGAAAAATAAATGTTGGTGGTGTTACAATCGGTGGGCAAAATAAAGTTGTTATTCAGTCAATGTGTAATACTAAAACAAAGAATGTAGAAGATACTGTAAAACAAATTCTTGAATTAGAGAAAGTTGGTTGTGAGATTATTAGAGTTGCATGTTTGGATATTGAAGATGCAAAGGCAATAAGAAAAATAAAAGAAAGAATTCACATTCCTATTGTTGCAGATATTCATTTTGATTATAAAATTGCTTTAGAAGCTATAAATTCAGGTGTTGACAAAATACGTATTAATCCAGGAAACATTGGTGATGATGCAAAAGTAAAAGCAGTTGTGGATGCTTGTAAAGAGAAGAATATTCCTATTAGAATAGGTGTAAATGCAGGATCTTTAGAACCTGAATTGTTAAAAAAATATGGGCATCCATGTAGTGATGCTATGATAGAAAGTGCTAAAAGGCATGTTGAGATATTAGAAAAGTTGAATTTTTATGATATTTGTATTTCATTGAAAGCATCTAATCTTGATATGTGTATTGAAGCATATGAAAAGGCTTCAAAAGAGTTTGCATATCCATTGCATTTAGGAATAACAGAGGCTGGAACAGCTTTTTCAGGTACAATAAAATCAAGTATTGGGCTTGGAATTTTGTTAAGAGAAGGAATAGGAGATACTTTAAGAGTTTCTTTATCAGATGATCCTGTTGAAGAGATTAAGGTTTGTAAAGAAATTTTGAGAGATTGTAATTTATTAAATAATGTTCCTGAGTTAGTATCTTGCCCAACTTGTGGTAGAATTCAATATGATTTGATACCAATAGCTAAAGAAATAGAGAGTTTCTTACAAAATATTGAAGCTGATATAACGGTTGCGATAATGGGATGTGCTGTTAATGGACCAGGAGAGGCAAGAGAAGCAGATATAGGAATTGCAGGAGGAAAAGAAGAAGGTTTATTATTTAAAAAAGGCGAGATTATTAGAAAAATAAAGCAAGAAGATATGGTAAGTGAACTTAAAAAAGAAATTATGGAAATTGTAGAAGAAAAGAAAGCTAATAAGTAGTGGGAAGGGTTTAGATAAATGAATTTTGATGATGAAGAATTTGATGATAATTTATTAGTACCAGAAGTAAAAAATAAATCTGAAGAAGTTCAGGAACTTTCATTAAGACCTAGATTTTTAAATGAATATATTGGGCAAGATAAAGTTAAAGAAAATATGAAGATTTGTATAGAAGCGGCTAAGAAGAGAGAACAGCCATTGGACCATGTTTTGTTATATGGACCTCCTGGACTTGGAAAAACAACACTTGCAAATATATTAGCAAATGAAATGAATACTAATATTAAAGTTACATCTGGTCCGGCGATAGAAAAGCCTGGAGATTTGGCTGCAATATTAACAACTTTATCTGAAAATGATGTTTTGTTTATTGATGAAATTCATAGAATGAATAGAAACGTTGAAGAGATTTTATATCCAGCTTTGGAAGATTATACTCTTGATATAATTATTGGAAAAGGTTCAAGTGCTAGATCTATAAGATTAGATTTACCTAAATTTACTTTAGTTGGTGCTACAACTAGAGTTGGAAGTTTGTCTACTCCTTTACGTGATAGATTTGGAATTATAAATAGATTAGAATTGTATGATGCTGAGGATTTGGATACTATTGTAAAAAGGTCTGCTGATATTTTAGGAATTAATATTAATAAAGATGCATCTTTAGAAATTGCTAAAAGATCAAGAGGAACTCCAAGAATTGCAAATAGATTATTAAAGAGAGTGGCGGATTTTGGACTTGTTTTAGGAAATGGTGACATTACATTAGATATTGCTAGAGTGGCTTTGAATAAGCTAGAAATTGATGAATTAGGGTTAGATAATACTGATAAGAAAATATTAGAGTCTATAATTTATAATTATAGAGGTGGACCTGTTGGTATTGAAACTTTAACAGCGACTATTGGTGAAGAAAGTGGAACAATAGAAGATGTGTATGAACCATATTTAATGCAAATTGGATTTATTGTTAGAACTCCAAGAGGAAGAGTTGCAACGCCTTTAGCATATGAGCACTTAGGATTGAATTACGAAGAAAAATAATTGTTGAGGTCTTTAAAAAATGAAAGAAGAAAACAAAAAAGTTGAGTTTATAAAGAATTGTATAATAATAGTGATTATCGCAATAATTGCCTTTTCAGCTATATTTACGAATTCGATTTCAAATTTAGATGAGATATGGAATTTTAATTTTGCAAGAAATATAGCTGATGGGTTAATTCCTTATAAAGATTTTAATATAGTTCAAATGCCGCTAGTTTCGATGATTTGTGGTTTGTTCTTGAAAATATTTGGAACAGAAATAATAGTTATGAGAAGTTTGGCTGTTATTTTAATGTGTGCAATATTTTTTATTGGATATAAGGTTTTGAGAAAGTTAGTTCCAGAAAATGTAGCATTTTTAGTTACTGCTATATTTTTATTTTTGTTTAAGAATGTAATGTGTATTGATTATAATTATGCGGTTTTATTAATTGCATTGATTATGATGTTAATAGAATTGAATCATAATAAAAAAGATATGTTTGAATATGAGTTTAAATATAATTTTTGCTTAGGATTGTTAGGAGGATTAGCAATTTTGTGCAAACAGACTACTGGATTTGCTGTTGCTGCTGCATGCACAGGTTATAAGATTTTTGCAATAAGGAAAAAAGAAGATATACAACCTTTTTTTAAAATTGCATTTACTCGTTTGTTAGGATTTTGTATACCTGTTTTGATTTTTGTTATATATCTTTTGGCAAATAATGCTTTTTCAGATTTTGTTGATTATGCTATTTTAGGAATTAAAACTTTTTCTAATAAAATAGAATATACAAATTTATTTAAAATTGAATTAGTTTCTTATTTAAGTGTTGTGGTTCCGATTGCTCTTGTTGTATTTTTTGTTTCTTTATTTAGAAAAAAAGCTAAATATGAAGAGTATGTTATTTTTGCATATGCTATATCTACGTTTATTGTTGTATTTCCAATATCTGACCAAATTCACTTTTTAATTGGTGCAATGATTTCAATTATAGGGATTGCATATTGGATGTATGAAAGTTTTCAAAATGGACGAAAGGAATTGTTTGGTAAACGAATTAAAGTGGCGTGTTATGTTGTAATTAATTTTTTAGCAATTTTTGCTTTGTTATTACTTACTTGGAATTCAATTTTGAAGATTAATAAAGAATATATTTCTGTAAAGAAAGAAACAGAGCTTGCACATTTTAAAGGCGTTCCTGAAGATGAAGGATTGAAAGAGATGATACAGATAGTCGATGATTATATTTTAGAAAAACAGTCTGAAGGAAAGAAGGTATATATATTAGATTCAACTGCTGGGATTTATTATATTCCGTTAAATCAATATAACAAAGATTATGATATGTTTTTGAAAGGAAATTTAGGCGATAAAGGTGAGGATGGCATTATAGAAAGAATTGAGAGCGAAGAAAATGCAATATATTTATTAAAAAAGAGTGGACTAAATTGGCAAAATCCAGGAGATGTTAGAAATTATATAATAGATAATTTAGAATATAGTGAGGATGTTTTATGTTTTTGGACATTTAATTCTAAAATCTAGAAAGGGTGGTAACATGCATATAAGTGTAAGAGGAATTATTGAAAAAGATGATGGAATTGTTTTGATTCATAGGATTAAGAAAAAATCAAATGAGGAGGTCAAAGATTATTTTGTTGTGCCTGGTGGAAAAATGGAACTTGGTGAAAATGAAGAAGAAACGGTTAAAAGAGAAATTTTTGAAGAACTTGGTATACATGTAAAAATCGGAGCAAGATTGCTAGAAATAAATAATGAATTTGATGATAGTATTCAAGTTTTTTATAAATGCGAATATGTTGATGGAATTCTTGGAACGGGTACAGGGCCAGAATTTACAAATCATAATGAGTATTATGGAATATATAAAATTGAAATTATTAGATATGATGATTTAGAAAGAACTAATTTAGTACCAGAAAAAGTTAAAAGATATTTGATAGAAAATAGAAAGAAGGATTAAAATGAAGTTATTAATGCATACATGTTGTGCACCTTGCAGTGTTTATTGTATTAAAAGTTTAAGAGAAGAAGGTATCGAACCAACGTGTTATTGGTATAATCCAAATATTCATCCATACATAGAGTATAAAACAAGAAGAGATACTTTGATTGAATACAGTAAAATGGCTAATTTTGAGTTAATTATTAATGAAGAATATGGTTTAAGAGAGTTTTGCAAAAATGTAATTGATGATTTAAATAACAGATGTGTAAATTATTGTTATAAAGTTAGATTAGAGGCTACTGTTAAGTATGCTAAAGAACATGGTTATGATGCTTTTACTTCAACTTTATTTGTTAGTCCTTATCAACAACATGATAAATTGAAAGAAGTATGTGAACAATTAGCTGAAAAATATGGTATTGAATTTTTATATAGAGATTTTAGAGTTGGTTTTAGAGAAGGACAAGCAGAGGCAAGAGAACTTGGATTGTATATGCAGAAGTATTGTGGTTGTGTGTTTTCAGAGGAGATGAGATATTATAACCACAATGTCACAAAACCTAGTATTCCCAATGATTACAAGATACCAAGAGAACCTAGAATGCAAGTTAAAAAAATAGAAAATAAAGAAGATTATATTGATTTATTTTTAGAGGCAGATCCTTCAAAAGATATGATACACAAGTATTTGAACGATTCTGATGTATATGCTTTAAAAAAGGAAGATGAGCTAATTTCTATTGCAGTTATTTTGCCTATTTCTAGAAAAACATTAGAGTTAAAAAACATAGTTACAAAAGAAAATTACAGAAATAAAGGTTATGCAAAAACACTTTTAAAATCATTATGTGGTAATTATAAACAAAAATATGACAGAATGTTGGTAGGAACAACAGAGAATAATATTCCTTTCTATGTTAAGCAGGGATTTGATAAATACGAAAAAACAGTTAAGAATTTCTTTATAGATAATTACAATGAAGAAATTAAAGATGGAGATTTAATTTGTACTGATTTAATATATTATTCAAAAGATCTAAAGAAAAAATTTAAAGATAACTAGTAAGTTGTAGGGGAGATTTCTGTATGGAAAAGTGGTTAAAATGGGCAATAGAAATTCAAAGTTTAGCACAAGCAGGACTTACATATACAGATAATGTATATGATATAGAAAGATATGAAAGATTAAGAGAAATAGCAGCAGAAATAATAGAAGAAAAAAGTAATATAAGCTTGGAAAAAGTAAAAGATTTATTTTGCAACGAAAATGGTTATCAAACACCTAAAATAGATACAAGAGCCGCCATATTTAAAGATGAGAAAATTTTACTAACTCACGAAAATAATGGGACTTGGTCATTGCCTGGTGGCTGGTGTGATGTTTTAGAATCTGTTGCAAGTAATACAATAAAGGAAGTAAAAGAAGAAACTGGATTAGATGTAGAAACAATTAAAATAATTGCAGTCCAAGATAGAAACAAACATAATAAACCTATATATGCCTATGGAGTATGTAAAATATTTGTATTATGTAATGTTATTGGTGGAGAATTTATTGAAAATATTGAAACGACAGAAATTAAATATTTTTCATTAGATGAGATACCCAATAATTTAGCAGAAGAAAAAACAAATAATGAACAAATTGAGATGTGTTTTAAAGCATATAAAGATGAAAAGTGGCAAACACAATTTGATTAAAAAATTACAATTAATAGGAGTGCTATATGATAAGAAAGTTTGAAAAAAATGATATAAATGCAGTAATGGAAATATGGGTAAATGAAAATATAAGAACTCATAATTTTATTGCAAAAAAGTATTGGAAAGATAATTATGAATATGTCAAAGATATTTTACCAAAAGCAGATATATATGTTTATATTTTAGATGAACAGGTTGTTGGATTTGTAGGTGTAAATAATAATTATGTTGAAGGAATTTTTGTGGATATAAATAATCAGCATAGTGGAATAGGAACATCTTTAATAGATAGAATAAAAGAAAATAAAGATAACCTAACATTAAATGTATATAAGAAAAATGCAAATGCTATTAAGTTTTATAAAAAAAACAATTTTATAATTACAAGCGAAAATATAGATAAGGATACAAATGAAATAGAATATACAATGACTTGGAGTAAGTAACAAATTACAAGTTATAGAAATGATTGGAGATGTAAATATGGGACTATTTAACAAGAAGAAAAATGAGTTTATAAAAATAAAAGTGGAAAATCTGATTGATTGGAATGAACCTAATGGAGAAGGTTGTATGGTATCTGATAAAATAACGAAAGATGGTTTTAAAGTCGGTTATATGTATAGAGAACAACCGTCTAATGGTAGACCAGATAGTGGTTGGAGATTTATGGCAGGTGATGAAGATGATGAATATATGAATAATCCTAATAATCATCATATATTTGCTATCAATACAATTTGTAACTATGATAGAGATATTATTCCTTATCTAAAATCAAAAATAGGAAGTACTTATATAAGAGTTGATAGCAATAAGTTTGAAATTGATGATGGATCTAAACCTATTTTTATAGATAAGCAAGAAAGATAAATTACAATTTTAAAATTTGATAGATTTATAGTAATTTATCATTCAGAAATAGACAAATTGTTAAAAATGTGTTGTTCAAAATAAATACCGAACTTGTTAAAATGAAATTAAAGAAAGGGAGGTATTTGATATGAATACAAATAAAATTTATGCAGAACATATTGCAAATGAATATTCTGCAAAAAAAGAATCAAAAGTAATAGCATTAAAAAAATTAGATAGAAAGGCAAAACTAGCAGCAAACATATTTGTGTATTCTAATGGAATAATTATGAGCTTGATTTTAGGATTAGGAATGTGTTTATCTATGAATGTTATTGGAAATGGTAAAATTATAGGTTTAGGTATTGTTATTGGCATATTTGGACTAATTGGAGTAATCACAAATTATTTTTCTTATAAGAAAATACTTGAGAATTCAAAAGCAAAATATGCACAAGATATAATTAGACTTGCAAATGAGATTGCAGAAGAAGATAAATAAGATAAGGGGGCAGTATTAAATGAATAAAAATGAAAGCAAGTATTTTAATACTGCTATTCTTTTTGATGAGGCATTAATTTATTTACTCGAAAAAAAGGATGTTGAATATATTACTATAAAAGAGATATGCACTAAAGCAGGTGTAAACAGATCAACTTTTTATTTACATTACGAATCAATAAGTGATTTAATTGAAGAAACAATGAATTATATAAATAAAAAGTTTGTGGATTATTTTAATGAAAATTCAAAAGATTTTATTGAAAAAATAAAGTATTCACCATTGGAAGAATTAAAGTTAGTTGAAAGAAGATATTTGAATCCATATTTGAATTTTATAAGAGATAATAAGAAAATATTTAAAGCATCTTTTCATAATCCAATAGGAATGAGTGCGTTTGACAAGTTTAATCATTTAAAACAGTATATTCTTATTCCAATATTAGAAAGGTTTAATGTACCTGAAAAAGAAAGAAATTATTTAATTGCTTTTTATATAAATGGTATTATGGCTATAATAAAAGAGTGGATTGATAAAGATTGTAAAGAGTCGATTGATGATGTCGAAAATATTATTATTAAGTGTGTAAGAGAATATAAATGTTAAAGATAAATTACAAGTTATAGAGATATAAAGAGAAGGGATGAGAGTATAAATGAATCCAATAGAAAATTTAAAAGATTTAATCATATACCAAAGTCAAAATAATGATAATGTTTCTGTAGAAGTTTTATATGATAATGAAGATTTTTGGTTAACTCAAAAATCAATGTCAAAATTATTTGAAGTAGAAGTGAACACAATAAATTATCACTTAAAAGAAATATTTAAGTCAAGCGAATTGACAGAAGAATCAGTTATTCGAAAAATTCGAATAACTGCAAATGACGGAAAAAACTATAATACTAACTTCTACAGCCTAGATGCAATAATTGCTGTAGGGTATAGAGTAAACTCAAAACAAGCAACAGACTTTAGAATATGGGCAACTAATACATTGAAAGAATACATAAAAAAGGGATTTGTTTTAAATGATGAACTATTAAAAAACGGCCCTAAATTTGGAAAAGACTATTTTAAAGAGCTATTAGAAAGAATTCGTTCAATTAGGACAAGTGAACGAAGAATATGGCAACAGATAACAGATATATTTGCAGAATGTAGTATTGATTATGATAAAGATTCAGAGATAACCCATCAATTTTATGCAATGATACAAAATAAATTCCACTATGCAATTACAGGAAATACAGCTGCAGAAATAATATATCAAAAAGCAGATTATACTAAAGAAAATATGGGCTTAACAACGTGGAGAAATTCACCAGATGGAAGAATATTAAAATCAGATGTGATGATTGCTAAAAATTATTTAGAGAAAAAACAGATAAAGCAATTGGAAAGAGCAGTAACTGGATATTTTGATTATATAGAGGATTTAGTAGAAAGAGAAAATACCTTCACAATGGAGGAATTTTCTAAAAGTGTTAATGAATTTTTAGAGTTTAGAAAATATGATATCCTAAAAGATAATGGTAAAATATCAAGAAAACAAGCAGAAGAAAAAGCAGGAAAAGAGTATGATGAATTTAACAAAAATCAAAAGATAGTTTCAGATTTTGATAAGCTAATTATTGAAGCAAATAGATTAAGTAATAAAAAGTAATTTAAAATATAGGAGGTTATATATAATAACCACAAAAAACATAAAATCTTATGTATAAACACTTACATAAGATTACGAGAATACTGGAAAGTATAAAAAAATAAGGAATATAAAATTCAAAACATTTGATATTATAACTGTTTTGATGAAGAATGACAGGGTACGCAAATTTGTATGGTTAGATACGAGGAGCTCTAAGGAAGATAGATATAGTAAGTAGATCAAAAGAGATAAAGAATAGATTAAAAAGGAGAGAAAAAGTTGAAAGTAATATTTTTAGATGTGGACGGTGTGCTAAATTCAAATGATTATGTGGATTATACATTAAAAAATAATGTTGAAGGAATACTTGATGAAATAGATCAAAAAACAATAGAAATGCTTAAATATGCTTTAGATGTTACTGGAGCTCAAATTGTTGTATCATCTTCTTGGAGAAATATTCGTAAATTTGAACAGTTAAAAGAGTTGTTTTTAAGATATGGGATTAGCTTAGGTGAGAAAACGCCGGTACTTGGACATGAGAGAGGTTTAGAGATTAGACAATATTTAAAAGAACATGCTGATATAGATCAATATTTGATATTAGATGATGATATGTTTGATTCTTTTGACGAAGAGTTAAGAAAAAATTTGATTTTAACAAAAGAAGATCAAGAAGATCATAGTTATGGTGATGGTTTGCAAATGAAACATATAGAGCAAATTATTAAAAGATTTGGAAGAGTTAAAAAGAAGGATCATGATATTGATGATGAACGTTGATTAAAAATTTTTGAAAAATGTAGGAGGGTGTGAAATGGACAAGTTTAAAGAGATTAGACCTGTTGTACTTGGCTTAGTTAGAAGAAATAATAAGATTTTGGTTAGTGAAGGACATGATAAAAATAAAAATGAGACATTTTATAGATGTTTAGGTGGTGGTATAGAGTTTTTAGAAAAAAGCCAAGATGCATTGAAAAGAGAATTTAAAGAAGAACTTGGAATTGATATTAGTGTGGGAGATTTTTTAGGAATTTCTGAAAATATATTTACATACAATGGAAAGAATGCTCATGAGTTAATATTGTTTTATAATGCTGATATAAATGATATAGACTATAAAGAAAGATATCATGTAATTGATGATAATAGTGAGACTGATGCAATGTGGGTTGATATAGATAAGTTTAAAAATAGAGAATTAAAAATATATCCTGAAGAAATATTTGAATATTTAAAGTAAGGTTTATGAAAAATAGAGAGAAATGGGGGAAAAGCATGGGAACATGGAAATGTCCAAAGTGTGACAATGAAGATTATGAAAGAGATCAAATTCAGGCAGCAGGAGGAAATTTAGCAAAATTTTTTGATATTCAAAATAAGAAATTTATTACGATTAGTTGCAAAAAATGTGGTTATACAGAATTTTATAAGACGAAAACTGATCCTGGCTCAAATATTTTAGATTTCTTGATTGGTTAAAATGTGATACATCTTCAAATATTAGATAAAGATCTGATGTTAGAAGGTGTATTTTTTTATATAAATTTGTATAAAAGAGTGATGTAGTATGATATAATCTAAAAAGTTTTTAAAATACAAAAGAGGGGTCGTTTATATGAATAAAAGTGAGTTTAAATTGAAGTCAGTAGATGAAATTACTGATTTATATGTGGTTGCTTGGTTTCCAAGTGATGAAAATATAAAAGGTGTAATTCAAATAGCTCATGGAATTACTGAACATGTTGGAAGATATGAGAAATTTGCAGAGTATTTCACAAATAAGGGATATGTAGTTGTGGCTAATGATATTATTGGTCATGGAAAATCTGTAAGTGATAAGAAAAATAAAATGTATTTTGGGCCTGAAAATAGTTGGTTTTGGGTTGTAAAAGATTTTTATAATGTGTATCAGATGTTTAGTGAAAAGTATGAGAATAAACCATATATTGTGTTAGGATTTTCTTTAGGTTCATTTGTCGTAAGGTCATTTTTAAGTATGTATCCTGAGGCTAAAATAACTGATGCTATTTTGGTGGGAACAGGTTATACTTCTAATTTTAGTCTAAAGATTGGAAAGTTTGTTGCTAAATCAGAAGCTAAGAAAGTTGGAGAAGATAATTCAACAGAGATGATTAATAAATTAGCTTTAGAAAATTACAATAAATCTTTTAAACCTGTTAGAACTAAATGTGATTGGCTTTGTGCTAATAAGGTAACTTTAGATGAATATTTAAATGATCCTCTTGTTGGAAAAGATGTTTCTTGTGGGTTATTCAGAGAGTTATTAAATGGCATGATGTATGCTAATAAATTGTCTAATATAGAAAAGATTCCAAAGATGTTGCCTATATTAATGATATCTGGAAAAAATGATCCTGTTGGAGATTTTTGTAAAGGAATAAAAAAATTAGAACAGACTTATCGTGTTCATGGAATTCAAAAAACATTAACTAAGTTTGTTGATAATGCTAGACATGATGTTTTTCATGAGGAGAATAGTGAGGATGTTTTTGAATATATATTTAGATGGATTAAAAGTAATCATAAATTTGATGAAAAAAAGTAGAGAGGTATAGAGTTGGAAATATTTTGTGTTATAGTATTTTGTTTTTTATTACCGCTTTTAGTTTTAGTGAAACCTATTAAAGATTGTGTAAAAAATAATAAAAGTTTATTTAAAGATTATAAAGAAGAAGTGATTTTATTTTTTATACTTATTGTTGGAAGTTTGGTAAGATTGGTTGCTATTGGTCAATTTCCCAATGCTTTGAATGTGGATGAAGCTTCAAGTGGGTATGATGCTTTTTCTCTTATGAAGTATGGTGTTGATAGAGGAGGAAATTCTTATCCTGTTTATTTATATGCTTGGGGAAGCGGACAAAGTGTTTTGTATTCATATCTTATGATTCCTGTATTGATGGTAACAGGACTTTGTGAATACGGAATAAGATTGCCAATGGCGATTATCGGAATTGTTTCTTTGTATGTTTTTTATTATTTGATTAAAAGTATTTTTGATAATAAAAGAATGGCTCTTATAAGTGTTGGATTTTTTGTGATTTGTCCATGGCATATTATGAAAAGCCGTTGGGGAATGGAATGTAATATTTTCCCTGATATTATATTATTATCTACATTATTATTTGTGCTTGGACTAAAAAAGAAAAAAACAAGTCTACAGATTTTAGCTTTTATTGGTTTTGCAATTTCAAGTTATTCATATGGCACTGGGTATTTATTTTTACCAGTATATATACTTGGAATGTTAGGATATTTGATTTATAAAAAAGAAATTACCATAAAAAAATCTATAATATATTTACTTATTATGTTTGTAATATGTATTCCAATTATTTTGTATATTGCAATTAATACATTTGGGTTAGATCAAATTTCTATTGGAAAAGTTACTATACCTAAATTGTTAGTTAACAGATATGATGAAGTTTCTACTGTTTTTTCAGGGAATATTATAGAAAATTGTGTAGATAATTTATTAGCTACTTTGAGAATTTTGATTCTTCAAACTGATGGGTTAGAATGGAATGCAATATCTCAATTTGGAATGTTTTATATAATTAGTATTATATTTTTTGTTATTGGTGTTAAGGCAAGTTTAGGAAAGTATAAGGATAATATATATAATCAAATAATGAATATTTGGATGATTGCTGCAATTGTGCTTTCTGCATTTTGTGATGCTAATATAAATAGAATTAATATTATTATGATTCCATGTATTTACTATATTGTTGTTGGAATTTATGAATTTTTAAATAAATATAAAGTAGCTACTTTGTGTGTTGGTACGATATATATTGTTTTATTTGCTGAGTTTATGTATGTTTATACGAGTAAGGATTATAATGAATATTATACGTTTACATCAGGAGTTGAAGAAGTTGTTGATTATTGTAATTCTTTAAATGAAGATACGGTTTATTGTCAATATTCTTTTAAAGAACCGTTTATATATTTTATGTTTTATGGTGAGACTGATGTACAGGAGTATTTAGATACTGTTCAGTATTATGAAGAGGGTAGAACTTTTGATAATATTAAATCATTTGGAAAATATAAATTTTATTTGCCTAGTGAGATTAAAGAAAATAGTGTTATAATTGTTCAGAAAGATACAGAAAAATATTATGATGAAGTTTGCAAAAATAAGGTTACAATAAATCAATTTGATATTTATGAATTTTAATAATATTGTGATGTAAGATAAGAATAGATGAGATGTACTTTTAGGAAGGAATGAAAAATAAGATGTCAAAATTAATAGTTGTTGATGGAAATAGTATTGTGAATAGGGCTTTTTATGGAATAATGGGTGGAAAGATGCTTCAAACTGCAGATGGTACTTATACAAATGCAGTGTATGGTTTTTTAGCTATTTTATTTAAAGAATTAGATGAGGTAAAACCGGATTATATGGCGATTGCTTTTGATTTAAAAGCTCCTACTGCAAGACATATAATGTATGATGGATACAAAGCTAATAGGAAAGGAATGCCTGATGAACTCGCAAGTCAAATGCCTATTTTGAAAGATGTTCTAAGAGCAATGAATATTACAATAATTGAGAAAGAAGGATATGAAGCTGATGATGTTTTGGGTACACTTTCTCGTATGGGTGAAAATGCTGGTATGGATGTTGTGCTACTTACTGGTGATAGAGATTCTTTTCAATTAGCTACTGACAAAGTTTCAATATACATTCCAAGAACAAAAGCTGGAAAGACTGAGACAGATATTTTTGATAGAAATAAAGTTTTAGAAGTGTATGGTGTTGAGCCTAAACAAATGATTGAAGTTAAGGGATTACAAGGTGATACTTCAGACAATATTCCTGGAGTTCCTGGAATTGGCGAAAAAACAGCACTTTCATTGGTGAAAAAATATGGAACAATAGATCATTTATATGAATGTATTGAGAATAATACTGATGACTTGAAAGGAAAACAAAGAGAAAAAATTGCAGACAATAAAGAATTAGCAATGCTTTCAAAAACTTTGGGGACTATAAATTTAGAAACTCCTATTGACCAAGCTGTAGAAGATTTGAAAATCAAAGAATGGGATAAACCTGAAGTTTTGAAAATGTTTAAAGAATTGAAGTTTAATAGATATATAGACAGATTTAATTTGAGAGATGAGGTTGTTGCTTCTGATAGTAAAGATGATGAAAAGTCTGAAAATATGAATTTTGAGAAGAAAATGGTTCAAGGTAAAGAATTTTCAGAATTAGAATCTAAGATTGTTGATGATGAAGTATGCTATTTTTACATTGATACAGTGGCTTGTGAGGATTCAATCATAAAAAAGAAAATCAAGTCAATAAGTATATTTATGAGAAAAGAAAGTACAGTTTATAATTATAAAACTTCTAATATTATTGATTTGAAAAATATTTTTGAAAATGAAAAAGTATTAAAATGTAGTTATGATTTGAAAGATATTTATATTTTGGCTGAAGAAGCGGGAATAGAGCCAAAGAACTTTATGTTTGATATTAGAATTGCTGGTTATTTGTTAAATTCTACAACAAATCAATATTCGATTTCAGATTTAATGAAACAATATTTAGATGTAGATATTGATTTAAATGAAGAAAAACAGGAGCAATTAAATTTATTTGATGTTGCAAATGATACAGAAGAAAAAGAGAATGAGAAAACGAATTTGTATGCTTATTGCATTGGTGAATTACATGATGTGTTAGAGAAAAAATTAAAATCTGATGAAATGCATGAATTGTTTACTAATATAGAAATGCCAGTTTTAGAAGTATTAGCAGATATGCAATATAGAGGAATGCATGTAGATAAAAATGAATTGATTGCTTATGGTGATGAATTAAAAGGAAGGATTAATGAGTTAACAGAGAAAATTCATGAACTTGCAGGTGAAGAATTTAATATAAATTCAACAAAGCAATTAGGCGAGATTTTATTTGAAAAATTAAAATTGCCAGTTGTTAAAAAGACTAAAAGTGGTTATTCAACTGATGTTGATACTTTGGAAAAATTGGAATGTGAACATGAAATTATTAGTTATATTTTAGAATATAGACAATTAGCTAAATTAAATTCAACATATATAGAAGGTATGATTCCATATATTAATAAAAATACTGATAGAATACATTCATATTTTCATCAAACAGTTACTGCTACTGGTAGAATTAGTAGTACAGAACCTAATTTACAAAACATTCCTACTAGAATTGAAATAGGAAAGAAATTAAGAAAAGTATTTAAACCTGCTGAAGGAAAAATTTTCTTGGATGCTGATTATTCACAAATTGAACTTAGAGTGTTGGCACATGTTTCAAAAGATGAAACTATGGTAAGAAACTTCAATAATGATGAAGATATTCATGCTCAAGCTGCTTCAAGAGTGTTTGGAGTACCTTTAGAAGAAGTTACTAAAGAATTGAGAAGTAAGGCGAAGGCTGTAAATTTTGGTATTGTTTATGGAATTAGTGATTTTGGTTTAGCAGGTCAGATTCATTCTTCAAGAAAAGAAGCTAAACAGTATATAGAACAGTATTTGGAAAAATATAATGGTATTAAAAAATTCATGGATGATGTTGTTGAAGAAGCTAAGGAAAAAGGCTTTATTGAGACAATGTATAAAAGAAGAAGATATATTCCAGAATTGAAATCTAAAAATTATATGGTTAGAAAATTTGGGGATAGAGTTGCAATGAATACTCCTATTCAGGGAACTGCAGCTGATATCATGAAGATTGCGATGATTAATGTTTTCAAAAAATTAAAAGAAGAAGGTTTGAATTCAAAAATTGTTCTTCAAGTTCATGACGAATTACTTATAGAAACAGATATAGCTGAAAAAGATAAGGTAAAAGAGATTTTAGTTGGTTGTATGGAAAACGCAGCTAAGCTATTGGTTCCTCTAAAGGTGGAAGTCGAGGAAGGCGAAAACTGGTATGATGCTAAATAACTAAAAAGGGAAGGCTTTAGATGAGAATAAAAATTTCTATTGTTTTAATTGGACTTATTATAATATGTGGAGGTATATTTTTATTTAAGGATAATTTGCTGATAAAAATATACCCTAATAAATATTCGGATTTTGTAGAAGCATATTCAGAAGAATATAATGTGGAGAAAAATCTTGTTTATGCTGTTATAAAGCAAGAAAGTAATTTTAATGAAGAAGCAAGTTCTAGAAAAGGTGCTATTGGTTTGATGCAATTAATGACAGATACAGCTGATGAAATTGCAGAAGAGTTAGAAGTTGATAATGCAAATGTTTATAATCCAGAGATAAATATAAAATTTGGAACTAAATATTTGTCTGATTTATTAAATAAGTATCAAAATAAAGAAATGGCTATTGTAGCGTATAATGCTGGTTTTGGAAATGTAGATAAATGGATAGCTCGGTGGAGTTATAAATGAGGATGGTTCAAATTTAGAAAATATTCCTTATAGGGAGACCAATATGTATTTAAGAAAAGTAATGAGAAATTACGAAATGTATAATAAATTGTATGGTGAAGGATAGAAAATAATATAAAAAGAAATGCTGTAAAAAAGTATTTCTTTTTTTTACAAATTATGATAGAATGTGACAAAATGAAATATAAAGTTTTATTGACTTTGTTGAAAGGAATGATTGATATGGAATTTAAAAAATGCCCACGCTGTGGAAACTTCTTTAATTCAGAGATGGATGTTTGCCAAGCATGTAAAACAAATGAAAGTTTAGATATACAAAAATTAAAAAACTTTTTTGAACAAAATGATTATGAAGATGGAGTTACTGTGCAAGAAATTTCTATGCAAACAGGAATTAACTCAAGAAATTTAAATAGATATTTGTTAAATGATGATTTTTCTGGATACATAGGTCAAGGAATTTCAAACAAGTAATAGAGTTAGGAAGGAAGATTATTTATGCAAAATGTATTTGATACTTTAGAGAGAAGAGGATATGTAGAACAATTAACTCATCCAGAAGAAATAAAAAAAATATTTGAAACAGAAAGTGTTCCTTTTTATATTGGAATAGATCCTACTGCTGATAGTTTACATGTAGGCCACTTTATTTCTTTAATGGTTGCATCACATATGCAAAAAGCTGGACATAAACCTATTATATTAATGGGTGGAGGGACAGCTATAATAGGTGATCCATCAGGAAAAACAGATATGAGAAAAATGCTTACTGTTGAAACAATTGATAATAATATTGCTAAGATAAAAAAACAAGTTGAAAAGTTTTTAAGCTTTGAAGGGCCTAATGCAGCTATTATAGTTAATAATGGTGATTGGCTTAGAGATTTAAATTATATTAATTTCATGAGAGAAATTGGTGTTCATTTTTCAGTTAATAGAATGTTAGCTGCTGAATGTTACAAAAACAGATTAGAAACAGGTTTAACATTTTTTGAATTAGGATATATGTTAATGCAATCTTATGATTTTTTATATTTACATGATCATTATGGTTGTAAACTACAAATGGGTGGTAATGATCAATGGTCAAACATCATTGGTGGTGTTGAATTGATAAGAAAAATAGGTGCAGAAGATTCATATGGATTTACTTTTAAACTTCTTACTACAAAAGAAGGTAAAAAGATGGGAAAAACAGAAAAAGGTGCATTATGGTTAAATCCAGAAAAAACATCTCCTTATGAATTTTATCAATATTGGAGAAATATTGCAGATGATGATGTTGAAAATGTTATGAAATTATTAACATTTATTGATGTTGATGAGATTGAAGAAATGACTAAATATAGAGATGAAAGAATGAATGAGGCTAAGAAAAGAGCTGCATTTGAAATCACAAAACTTGTGCATGGAGAAGAAGCTGCAAGACAAGCAGAAGAAGCTACTAATGCTATGTTTAGTGGTAATGGAAATGTTGATGCTATGGATTCTACAACAGTAAAAGATGGTTGTACAATTATAGATGCAATTATCGAAACTGGTATAGCGCCATCTAAAGGTCAAGCTAAAACTTTAATTTCTCAAGGTGCAATTAGTTTGAATAATGAAAAAATCGAAGATATAAGTTATGTGCTTAAAGAAGATGATTTTAAAGAAGGATATGCTATTTTGAAAAAAGGTAAAAAAATATATCACAAATTAGTAAAATAATTATTTGAAGGTAAGCTTTTTATAGCTTACCTTTGTTACGTTATTTGATATTTAGAAAGCCACAAAACAGCGAAATTAATAATTTTTAATGCAAAATATTTTGGTAATTTGGTTTACAAAAACCTAAGAAAAATATATAATTATGGTGATTTTTATGTGAAAAAACGAACAATAATTATTGTAGGAATGGGGTTATTATGAAAAAGATTTTAACTGTTTTGTTACCTTTTTTAATAATGTTAATGGTTGCTGGAGCATGTATAGGAATTTATATTGTTTTCACAAATGGATTGCCAAAATTTAATCAACAAGTTGCTGCTGAAAATGTCGTATTAAATCAAGAGAATGATACTAGTATAATATTGACTGAAGATGAATTGCCAAGAGTTGATGCTTCTGGAATAGCTCAACCATTAATGACAGCACTTATAAGAAATTTTACACAGGATAGCAATATTTCCGAAAAATCATTAAGCTATTCTTCAACTGATGAAGGATTAGAAAAACTATTGAATGATGAGATAGATGTTTTAATTTCTACATATCCTTCAGATGATTATATAACAAGAGCAAAAGCAAAAGGTATTGATTTAGAAATTACTCCAATTGCTAAAGATGGATTTGTTTTTTATACAAATCCAACTAATTCAATGAGTTCCATAAAAGTTTCTGATATACAAAAAATATATAACGGACAAGTTAAAAATTGGTTACAAATTGGTGGCAATGATTTAAATATAAAGGCTTTTCAATATCCTGAAAATTCATCTACTCAATTAGAAATGATTTCTTCTGTAATGAAAAAATTAGAAATGGTAGATGCACCAAAAGATATTTTTTATGATAAGACGTATGGTGAGATTAATGATGTAATTGCAACATATGATAATTCTGAAGGTTCAATTGGGTATACATATTATTATGAGGCAAATTTATTATATGATACTGATGCAAAAGTTGATGGAGCTATTAAAATATTGAAAGTAAATGATGTTGCACCAAGTTATGATTCCATAAAGAGTGGAGAATATCCTGTACAAGTAAATTATTATTTAATAAGAAATAAAAACAATACTTCAGAGAGCTTAAATTTATTTACAGATGCTGTTTTATCTGATAGAGGGAAAAAAGTAATAAAGGAGGCTGGATATATTGATAATTAGTAAAAATACCAAAATATTTTTGATAATTTTTTCTGCTGTTTTATTACTTATAACTATTGGAGCGATTGTATATAAAAAAACGCATAATAACTCAATTGGATCACAAATTATAATTGAAAGTGCTCAAAAGATTCCAAATGTTTCTAATGAAGATGTTAATGGACAGAATAAAGAAATAAAGAGACTAACATTGGATAGTACATATTCAAATAATGGTTTGTCATATAGTGAAGCTAAAGATGAGGAAAGAGACATAGATGTTAGATATGTACAAATATCTGATTTGAAGAGTGAAAATATCCAAGAAAGTATAAATAGACAAATAAAAGAAAGAATAAATAAAATTTTAGATAGTAATAATTTTAAGAGAAATTCTGATGATTCTGCATATGTTAGAACAACAGTAACAGCGAATTTTTCAGATGTATTATCAATAAAAATTTTTGTAAGATTTAAAGATGGATATAATAAAACTTATGGATTAAATTTTAGTTTGGATAATGGAGAAAAAATTGGTGTTGCAGATTTGTTTACATATGATGCACCAAAGAAAAATATTATAACAGAATCTGCATATAGGTCTTTTGCATTAGGATATTATACTGAAGAAGGAATATCAAATGAGTTTTATACTAATATAGAAGATGATGTAATAGAATTTTTAACAGATTATAATAATGGTGAAATTACGGAATTTTCTTTTACTCCACTTACAATAGAGTTATATAAAGAAGGTAAAACAGTTACGATAGATATGACAAAGTATTATAATTATATAGCTATTTATACAGAATTTGTTTCAAGTTCTGATTTATATAATTCAAAATCAAATGTAGCAGAAAAGATACCTGTTTTTGTAAATAGACCTGAATCAATAGTGGACTTGTATGAGAAGGTTAATGATTCTTGTACATTAGATGTAATAATATATAGTGATGAAGATTTTAATCAAAAAGAGAAAAAAACAATAGAAAATTATACTAAGGATTTGAAAGAACAATTATCTTCAATAAAGATGCAAAAAGGCATATATTATTCAAATTATATAAAAGTTTCAAAATCAAAGGAAAATAATGAAGAAATCCTTGTCTTTCATGAAGATGAATGCGTTGCAAGAACTGATGAAGGTAAATTCCAAGATGAAGTATATTCTAAAATTATAATGGCTGAAAGAGATTTAAATAATTTAAGTTATTCAAAAAGTAAAATTCATATATTGGATGATGATAGTTTAGAAAGTGCTTCTGTGGATATAAGATATAATGTTAATACGGGGAAGAAAATAGAAGATGAATCTGAAGAAGACGATAATGGAGATCAAGAAAATAATAATGAAAATGATACCAGAGAAAATACTGATACAAGAAATCCTCCAGCGCCAAGTGCATCTCCTAGTCCTTTGCCAACAACTTCACCAACTCCAACGCCAAGTGTGACACCTAGTCCAACTGGAGAAATAACAACTAAGGTTACTTTTTAAAAGGAGGCAATAATGTTTTTGTTTAAAATTAAAACATATGCTTTTATAGGACCATCTGGAACTGGTAAAAGCTATAGAGCACAATATGTTGCAAGTGAAAGAGGAATAAAATATATAATAGATGATGGACTTTTAATAAAAGAAAGTCAGGTTATTGCTGGTGTGTCAGCGAAGAAAGCACCAACTAAAATTGAAACTGTAAAAAATGCTTTGTTTTTAACAGAAGATAAAAAAATTGAGATTCAAAAAGCGATAAAAAAATATAGACCTGATTCTATTTTAATATTAGGTACATCAGATGGAATGGTGGATAAGATTGCTGCTAATCTTGGTTTACCACCAATTGCTGAGAGAATATATATAAATGAGGTTGCAACACAAGAAGAAATGGATACTGCAAGAAGAATTCGTGTTACACAAGGTAAGCATGTAATTCCTGTCCCAACATTTGAAATAAAAAAAGATTTTTCTGGATATTTGTTAGATCCTCTACAAATTTTTAAATCAAAAGGAAAAAATGCGGAACCGTATATTGCAGAAAAATCAATTATAAGACCTACATTTAGCTATTTAGGAAATTTTACTATATCTGATAGTGTATTTAAAGATATTATAGTAACAGTAGCAAAAAAAGTAGAAGGCATTTATAAAGTTTTAAAAATAAGGGTTGATAAAACGCAAAATGATACAGCTGGTGTTCAACTTTATATAGAGGTTTCTATAGAATATGGTGCAAATATGATGGAAGTATTGCGTATATTCAAAAAAGAAACTAGAAGAGAAATTGAGAATTTAACTGCAATGTATATTTCAAATGTGGATATTGTGGCTAAACAAATTCATTTTCCAGAAGAGTAAAAAGGAGTAGAAAAATGATAGTAGCAATAGATGGACCTGCCGGAAGCGGAAAAGGAACTGTAACAAAAGAAATTGCAAAACGTATAGGACTAATAAATTTAGATACAGGAGCAACTTATAGATGTGTTGCTTTAGCAAGTATTAAAGCTGGATTACCATTAAGTGATGAGGATGGTATAGTTAATCTTATTGATGAATTAAAAATAGAATTTAAATATGATAATGATTCAATACGTGTATTTTTAAATGATAAAGAAGTTACTGATGAAATAAGAACTTTTGAAGTAAATAAAATAGTTTCTCAAGTTTCTTCGATAGTTCCTGTAAGATTAAAAATGGTTGATTTACAGAGAAGAATGGCTGAAGGAAAAAATGTAATAATGGAAGGTAGAGATATTGGTACTTATGTTTTTCCAAATGCAGATGTTAAAATATATTTAGATGCTGATGTTGAAGAAAGAGCAAAAAGAAGATTTAAAGAAAATAAAGAAAAAGGAATGAATGTTTCTTTTGAAGAAATATTGGAAAATATTAAGAAAAGAGACGAAAATGATAAAAACAAAACAATAGGAGCATTAAAAGTGGCTGAAGATGCTATTGTTGTGGATTCAACTAAATTAACAATAGAAGAAATGACTGACGAAGTTGAAAAAATAATAAAAAGAAAAATGGAGGAATAATTGTGGAAGTATTAAGAAAAATATGCAGAGCTATTGTAAAACCGTTATGTCATTTAGCTGCTTTAATTGTGTATAGAGTACGTGTTGAGGGAATTGAAAATGTTCCGAAAGATAGTGCTTGTATAGTTTGTGGAAACCATGTACATGCACTTGATGCACCTGCATTAGTAGCTGTAACTAATAGAAAAATTAGATTTATGGCTAAAGAAGAATTGTGGAAAAGTTTAGGTTTCAGATTTATGGCATTTGTATTTTATGTTTTTCCTGTAAAAAGGGGGAAAGGTGATACTGATGCAATAAAAACATCAATAAAACTTTTGAAGTCAAATCAAATATTGGGTATGTATCCAGAAGGAACTAGAAATGGTTTAGAAAAGGGCATAAAACCCAAAAATGGGGCTGTTACATTGGCGATTAGAAATAATGTTCCAATAGTTCCATTTGGAGTAGAAGGAACATTTAAACCTTTTACAAAGGTTACATATAGATTTGGAAAACCTATGGATTTTTCATCATATAAAGAAAATGCAAAAGATAAAGAAGTACTAGATACATTGACAAATGAAGTTATGGCTAGAATTGTTGAACTAAGAGATAATAAAGTACAATAAAGTGCTTGACAGAACCAAAATACTGATGTATAATCGTTTAGTAACTTGAAAAAGAAAAAATAAATTTTCATATAAAATACTAGAAAGAGCAAGGGGGGAATTTGAAATGGCACAACCAAAAAGAAGATGGTCTAAAGCAAGAACAGGTTTAAAAAGATCAACTTGGAAAATTGAAGAAAAGAATTTATCTACATGCCCACATTGTCACGAACCAGTTATGCAACATAGAGTTTGTTCAAACTGCGGATATTACAATGGAAAAGAAGTAGTAACAGTTAAAACAGATAAGAAATAATAAAAAAGAAGTACATTGAAAGATGTGCTTTTTTTTTGCCCATAATTAGCTAAAACTTCAAAAATTTGTTGAATTTTAAATCTATTTGTTATAAAATGTTTATACTTATGAAATAGAGGTGAGAAAATGTCAAAACCAGTAGTTGCCATAGTTGGAAGACCAAATGTAGGAAAATCTACTTTTTTTAATTATATAGTTGGACAAAGAATTTCTATCGTTGAAGATACTCCAGGAGTTACTAGAGATAGAGTTTATGCAGAATCAAATTGGAGAGGAAGAGATTTTACAGTTATCGATACTGCAGGTATTGAAGAATTAACAGGAGATACAATAGTAAATCAAATGAGAGAGCAAGTAGATATTGCTATTTCAGTTGCAGATGTTATTATATTTTTAACAGATATAAAACAAGGTATTACAGCTGCAGATGAAGAAATTGCAACATTGCTTAAAAAGTCTAAAAAGCCAATTGTTCTTGTTTGCAATAAAGCTGATAATTTTGGAAAAGATCCAATGGAATTGTATGAATTTTATAATTTAGGAATAGGGACACCATTGCCACTTTCAGCAGCAAATGCTATTGGTGTTGGAGATGTTTTAGATGCTATATATGAAAAATTCCCTGATGAAAATGAACAAGATTCAGATTCAGAAGTTATAAAAGTAGCGATAATTGGGAAACCTAATGCTGGAAAGTCTTCTTTGGTTAATAAAATTTTAGGAGAAAATAGAGTTATTGTTAGTGATGTGGCTGGGACAACAAGAGATGCAATAGACTCAGAGTATGAAAATGAATACGGAAAATATGTATTTATAGATACAGCAGGAATTAGAAGAAAAAGTAAAGTAAAAGAAAATATAGAAAAATATAGTGTAATGAGATCTAATTTAGCTATTGAAAGAGCTGATGTTTGTATAATGATGATCGATGCTACAGAAGGTGTAAGCGAGCAGGATTCAAAAATACTTGGAGAGGCTCATGAAGCTGGAAAAGGTATTATTATAGCAGTAAATAAGTGGGATGAAATAGAGAAAGATAATTATACACTAGAAAAGTTTAAAAAAGATGTGTATAATGAATTTCCATTTGCAACATATGCACCAATAATTTTTATTTCTGCAAAAACTGGTCAAAGAGTAAATAAGCTTTTTGAAATGATAAATAATGTTGCAAATCAAAATGCTTTGAGAGTATCAACAGCAGTATTAAATCAAGTAATAAACGAGGCTATAGCAGTTGTTCAACCACCATCTGATAAAGGAAAAAGACTTAAAATTTTCTATGGAACACAGGCTTCAACTAAACCACCAACATTTGTTATATTTGTTAATAAAAAAGAATTATTCCATTTTTCTTATGAAAGATATTTGGTAAATTGTATAAGAAATAATTTTGGATTAGAGGGAACACCTGTAAGAATTATTGTTAGAGAAAAGAATGATAAAGTGGAAGAGTAATAAATTGCCAAAGACAAGGGGGATTGAAATATGGTAGCTATATACATATTAGTAGCACTAGTAGCATATCTTATTGGAAGTATAAGTTTTTCTGTAATATTTACTAAAAAGTTAGCAGGGTTTGATGTTAGAGAAAAAGGAAGTAAGAATGCAGGAAGTACTAATGTACTTAGAACAGCAGGAAAAAAGATTGCAATATTAACATTAGTATGTGATATTTTAAAAGGGCTTATTGCAGTTTTATTTGCTAAAATAATAGGTGAAATAGATCATTTTGATCACATAGAGTATTTGGTTCAAGTAGCTGGAATAGCAGTTGTTCTTGGACATACTTTCCCAATCTTTTTTGGATTTAAAGGAGGAAAGGGAGTTGCTACAAGTTTAGGATTAATATTATTGATTAATTGGCAAATTGGATTAATTTGTTTAGTATTTGCTTTAATATTAATTATATCAACAAGAATGGTTTCATTAGGATCTGTATCAGCAGCAGTATTATTTCCAGTATTAACAATGTTTATTACTGAGAATTATATTGTTCCAGGTGATTATAGAATATTTGGAATATTACTTGGAGTGTTTGTATGCTTTAATCACAGAGCTAATATAAAAAGGTTATTAAAAGGACAAGAAAGTAAAATATTTTAATTACGAAGGAGAAGTTTATGAAAAAAATTTCAATAGTAGGAAGTGGAAGCTGGGGCGTTGCTCTAGGAATTTATTTAGCAGGTCAAGGACATGAAGTAAAAATTTGGTCTTTTTCTGAAGAAGAAAGAGATTTGATAAATAATGAAAAAAAATGCAAATTTTTACCTAAGGCTGTTATACCAGATGGAGTATTTTGTTCAACTGATATGAAGGAAGTTTTAGAAGGAACAGAACTTATTTTGCATGTTACACCATCTAAGTTTACAAGAAATGTAATTCAACAATATAAGCCATTTATAAAAGATCAAGGTGTTATTATTTGTTCTAAAGGTTTTGAAGCTGATACTTTAAAAACATTAGATGATGTTGCTAGAGAAGAACTACCAAACACAAAAATTGGTGTTTTATCTGGCCCAAGTCATGCTGAAGAAGTATCAATACTTATTCCAACAGCATTAGTTGTTGCTTCTGAAGATAAAGAATTATCAGATATGGTAGTAGATATTTTCAAGAGTGATAAAATGAGAATGTATACATCTAAAGATGTTAAAGGTGTTGAATTAGGTGGAGCATTAAAAAATATTATTGCATTTTGTGCTGGTGTTGCTGCTGGACTTGACTTGGGAGATAATACTTTTGCAGCTTTACTTACAAGAGGATTAGTGGAACTTTCAAGACTAGGAGTTGCATTAGGTGGAAATAAAGACACTTTTTATGGTTTAACTGGACTTGGAGATTTAATTGTTACTTGTGGAAGTATGCACAGCAGAAATAGAAGAGCTGGAATGCTTATAGGTCAAGGAAAAACTATTGAAGAAACTAGAAAAGAAGTTGGAATGACAATAGAAAGTATAGATAATATTGAAGTTGCTTATAAATTGGCTAAAATACATAACATAGAAGTACCTATTATAAATACAGTATATAGAGTATTGTATGATAATTTAGATCCTAGAGAAGCTGTAACAATGCTTATGACTAGAGATTTAAAAGAAGAATAAAATTAAATTATAGGAGGATTTAAAAATGGGATTTTTGGATGGATTAACAAAGAAAGGCGCAGAAATATCAAATAGTTTACAAGAAAGCATGAATAAATCACAAAGAGAAAGTAAATGCAAAAAAAGTGTTGCAGAAAATAAAAATAAAATAGAGCAAGCTTATTCAGAAATTGGAAAAAAAGCTTATGAAAAAAGAACAATGGATGAAGAAGTTATGACTTTTATAAGTGGAAAAATAGAAGAAATAGATAAATTATTAAAAGAAAATGAAGAATTACAAAAAGAAATTTTAATCTTAAATAATAAGAAAAAATGTCCAAATTGTGGTGCTGAAGTTGATATTAATACAACATTCTGCCCTCAATGCGGAAAAGAACAAGAAAAAATTGAAGTAGAACCATTTATACCAAATGGAAAAAGAAAATGTTCTGGATGTGGCGAAATTATAGATGATAAAAATGAATTTTGCCCAAAATGTGGAGCAAAAAAAGAAGTTGTTGAAGCTTCAAAAACTGAAGAAACAGTTGAAGTAGTAGAAGAAGTAGTTGAAACTGAAGAAGTTATTCCAGAGGGAAAAAGAAAATGTTCTGGATGTGGTGAAATAATTGATGATGCAGATGTATTCTGCGCAAATTGTGGAACTAAAAAAGAAGATTAATTTGGAGAAAAATTAAATGAAATTAGTAGTTCAAAGAGTTGATGAAGCAAGAGTAACTGTCGATGAAAAAGTAGTTGGAGAAATCAAAAAAGGATTTATGGTATTAATAGGTGTTACTCATGATGATACTTATGAAACTGCAGACTATTTAGTAAACAAATTGTGTCATCTTAGAGTTTTCCAAGATGAGAATTCTAAGATGAACTTATCAATAAAAGATGTTGATGGAGAATTATTAATAGTATCACAATTTACTTTATATGCAGATTGTCAAAAAGGTAATAGACCAAGCTTTGTTAACAGTGCTAAACCTGAATATGCAAATGAATTATATGAGTATTTTGTAGAAAAATGTTCACATGAAGTTAAAAAAGTTCAAACAGGTATATTTGGCGCGCATATGAAAGTAAGCTTGGTTAACAATGGACCTGTTACAATAATTCTTGAAAAATAATTAGCTTGGGTATCTTTCATAAAGATATTTAATAATTTCATCTAGATTTGAATTAGATATTTTTATAAAAATATCCTCATCTAAATTTATCCATGCGCTAATATTATATTGATCGTTATTGTCAATTAGTGTAGAAATTAAATCTACCATTTCTAAAGGATTGTCAAAGGAAATATTTTCAATTGATTTATCAAACTTTTTATTATAAAATCTTTCTAAGAAGTTTGATATTTCATTTTTATCTTTACTATAAAGATTAAGAGAGGGTTTTGTCATAAAAAATTCTCCTTAATAATATTAATTTTTTTATATATTATAAAATGTATGCAATTTCTGAAAAACATAAAACTTATAATGTGAATTTTATGGGTAAACAGATTTGCTGAAAATTAAATATTTTTTTTAGATTTGTTTTAAATTGCTAATATAATAGTATTATTTACAAAAAAATTAATAAAATAACAAAAAAGTACAAAAAAAACTTGCATTGCAAAAAAGTATTGTGTTATAATAGTAATGTAGTAAAAAGAGAATGAAGGAGTAATGAGATGAATAAAACAAGTATATTAAAATTAATAACTATTATTGCTGTAGTTGGATTAATATTAGGATTTTCAAAGGTTAATTTTGCAGTAACATCAATTGAAACATCAGGTGGAAATAAAACAAATAATGTTATAAATTCAGTTAATAACACATCAAATAATGTTACAAATAATACTGAAAATAATACTACTCCATTAAATACAAATAATACTATAACAAATAATACAGTATTACCTGATACTGGAGCTAAATCTTCACTAGGTATAATAGTGTTAATAGCTTTGACTTCTGTATCTGCAGTATATACATATGTTAAAGTAAAAGAATATAATATATAATAGTTTTATTTTAAGATGATAGAGAAGAAGGATTACAATAGTAGTCCTTTTTTTGATGTTTAAAATATAATATTACATTTGTGTAACATTTGTTGAAAAATGGGTATACATGAAATATAATATTCACATATTAATGTTGAGAAGATTATTGCTAATAATTTTTACAATATTATTGATGGAGGAAGTAAGAATAAGTATGGCAACATTCGCAGAGTATATTTTAAGTGAAAATGATTTTATTAAAAAAATTGATATTATGACTTATTTAAAGAAAAAACAAAATATATTTTTCAATACATCTGTAATTATGAAGGCAGAATTAGCTAGAGAATTTATGGATACAATGAAAATAGATGTCGATAAAAGTTTAGTATTAACAGCGTGTTTAATGTGTGATTGCTTAAAAATTGATTCTCCAGAAGAGCTTGTAAGGTTACAAAAGTCACAAGCTGAGTATAGAAATTATTTGAGATCTTTAGGTTTTAATGATAGATTTTGCAAGATATGTGCTGAGCATTCTCGCGTTGGACAAAATCCTAATGTACCAAGAGAAAAGGAAAGTGACATATTAGAGCTTGCAGATCAATTTGGCGGACTTATAATGCATAGATCAGACAGAATTGCTTATACAGTTCCTGAGGCTTTAGAAATTTTAGTAAATAAAAATATGAAAGACGTTAATAATATATATTTAGGACAATTTCAAGAATTTGTTGATATTATGGAGGGCTTGGAAGTATGATGGGTTTGCTTACAAAATTTCAAAAAAATATGAATTGTATAACTAGAAATGATATTCCTGGAGCCGTTAGAGAAATATATGATACAATGGAAAGAAATGAAGCTGCTTTTGCCAAAAGAGAAGCAGAATTGAGAATGGGTGGGAACTTGCTTACTGAATTAAGAAAGGCAAGAGCTAAATTAAGATATTTTGAAGAAGCACCACTTTTACCTGGATTTGATATGGAAGATTTAAAATAGATGGCTACATTTATATAGTGTTGCCATTTATTTTTTTGGCTATATAATATTTGAAAAAAGAAAAGGAGAAATAAAATGTACGAAGTATTTGCAGATATGCATATTCACATAGGAAGAAGTGAAAATAATAAACCAATAAAAATTACAGCAGCTAGAAGCTTGAATTTTGCCAATATAGCAAAAGAATGTGTAGAAAGAAAAGGAATAAGTGTTGCTGGTATAATAGATTGTGCATCACCTTATGTAATTGAAGACATAGAAAAGTTTTTGGCTAATGGAGATGCTTATGAGATTCAAGATGGTGGAATAATATATAAAGATAAATTGTGTATTATTTTAGGTAGCGAAATTGAAACATCAGAGGTTAATGAAAATGGAAAAACGGGAAGTGCACATAATCTTTGCTATTTTCCTCATTTAGCTGATATAAAAGCTTTTTCAAAAGAAATGTCAACTCATATTAAAAATATAACATTAAGTTCACAAAGAGCTAATATTTCGGCATATGAATTAATTGATATTGTTCAAAAGTATAATGGAATTTTAGTTCCTGCACATGCTTTTACACCACATAAGAGTTTTTATGGAAATTGTACAGCTCGTTTGGAAAGAATATTTAAAGAAAAATATAAAGATATTCCAGCAATCGAATTAGGTTTAAGTTCTGATACATTTTTGGCTGATCAAATTTCTGAACTTGAAACTAAGACTTTTTTGACAAATTCAGATGCTCATTCTCTTCCTAAAATTGCAAGAGAATATAACAAAATGTTATTAGAAGATATTAGTTTTAAAGAATTTGTTATGGCTTTGAAAAATGAAGGTGGTAGAAAAATTACTGCAAATTATGGATTGGATCCAAAGCTTGGAAAATATCATAGAACATATTGTGAAGTTTGCAATAAAAATATTCCGGGTGATGCTCCTGTTACAAAATGTGATACGTGTGATAGTAGAAACATTACGATGGGAGTTTATGATAGAATAGAAATTATTAAAGACAAACCTACAACAAAGAGTCCTGATTTTAGACCTGAATATATTTATCAAATTCCACTTACTTTTATACCGGGCTTAGGTGGAAAAACAATTGAAAAATTGTTGGATGCATTTGACACAGAAATGAATATTTTACATAAATTATCTTATGATGATATTGAAGCTGTTGTTGGTACAAAATTAGCAGATAATATTGAAGCTGCTAGAACTGGTAAGATGAAAATAAATGCCGGTGGTGGCGGTGTGTATGGAAAAGTAGTAAAAGAATAAAACGGTTAAAGATTTTTCGAAGACGGAAATTTTAGAATGAAAATTCTAAGATTTCCGTTTATTATATATCTTGAAAATACAAATTAAAATATTGCTTTAAAATTTGTTTAGCAAAAGTAACTATTTGATTTTCTTTTTTATAGAATATAGTAAGGGGAGAGTTGTTCATGAAAAAGAAAATATGTAGTATGACTTTAATTATAGTTATGATTTTTATATTTATTCAATGTATGGTACAAGATATAAGAATTAATGATTATAATGAAATATTAATAAAACAGATAGAACCTGAAAGACTCAAGGAAGATGAAATATGTAATTTGCCAACAACGGAGATAATTGAACAAACTTTAGAAGATGAACAAATACAAGAACAGGAAGTTGAAGATGAAACATTTGAGCTTCAAGGAGAAATTGCATATGAAGGTGATAAAGCTCGTTCTTGGAATGTAACTCTTGGAGATTATAAAGGCTTAACTTATTATTCTCAGCTTGATGGGAGATGGAAGAATAAGATATATTCATCTGTTGAAAAATCTAATCAAACGATTGGAAACTCTGGATGTGGTCCTACGGCTGCTGCTATGATAATAACAGCTTGTAAAGGTGCTATATTACCGGATGAAGTTGCTGATTTATTTGTAGAATATGGGTATAGGAGTGCTAATAACGGAACGTATTGGAGTGCGTTTAGAGCAATTGCTGATGAATTTGATATAGAATATACAGAAAGAAGCAATTTGAATAGTGCTTTAGATTTATTAAAAAATAATAATTATGTTGTAGCTAGTGTTGGAAATGGATTGTTTACGACAGGTGGACATTTTGTTGTGTTAGTTGGAATTGAAAACAATAGAATAAAAATATATGATCCATATTTGTATGCTGGTAAATTTGATACGTCATATAGAAGAGGTAAGGCTATTGTTGATGGGAATACTGTATATGTTACTGTTGATAATTTTGCTAAATATGCAAATGCTAAAGGATTTTTTTGTTATAAACATGATTCAAATGTGGAAGAAAACAAATCAGAAGTAGTGATATCAAGTTATACAAGATATGTTAATACAAATACTAAGAACTTGAATGTTAGAGTAAGTCCAAATGGAAGAGTTGTGGATTCGCTTAAAAAAGGAACAAAAGTAGTTGTGTATGAGACTGCTGGAAATTGGAGCAAAATAGGTGATAATAGGTGGGTATCATCAGAATATTTATCAACTGGAATGAATGAAGAGGCCATATTTGTACAATATAAGATTGGAAAATATGTTGTTAATGCATCTGTTTTGAATGTTAGAACAGGTGCGTCTACAAATTATTATGCTAAAAAGTATTATCAGTTATCTGCAAATGCTAGAATGCAAAATAAGTCAAAAGGAAATTATTATACAAATGGCTATAGAAAAGGTGTTGTATTTAATGTATTAAAAGTCGATGGTAACTGGGGATATACGCCAAGTGGATGGGTTTGCTTGGATTACTGTACTAAAATATAAAAGTTGAAAAATGTGTTTACAAAAAAATATATTTATAATATAATTTCAACAGGTTAAAGAACAAATAATTGTGCTCAATTATTTGTTCAATTTTTGCCATTATAGCTCAGTTGGTAGAGCAACAGATTCGTAACCTGTAGGTCGGCGGTTCGATTCCGCCTAATGGCTCCATTTAAAATCAACTTACGGACTTAATTGTTCGTAAGTTTTTGTTTTACATAAAAGTAAAAAAATTTTTCTAATATTTTTTATATTAAAGTACATAATTGAAAGCTTAAAATAAAAGATAATTTTAGATTTTATGTTTTATTTGTGAGAAAATATATTAGATGTATTTTAGAAAGAGAATTTATTTTGAAATTTGTTGTTTAATTACACTAAGTTTAAAGAAATTTATTAATAAAATGATGTCATATGAGATGGAATAAAAAGTCACAAAAAAATGTTACGAGAAAATAGTCAAATTTTAATATAGGGTGTTAAAATATTATTGGTGATGTATAGTGAAGTATTTAAGCGAAGAAGAAATAAAAAATGAATTAAATGATTATATTTATAATGTAAATATAAAATATGCGACACTTCTTAATGGAAGTTGGGGAAGTGGAAAAACATTTTTTATTAAAATGTATATTGAAGAATTGGAACAAAAATATAAGGAGAACAAGAAAGATAATAAATATAAAAAACCTGTATATATTTCATTATATGGGTTAAACAATGTATCTGAAGTAAAAAATAAAATTGTATTATCATTAATAAAAAATGAAAAAATTAAGCAAATAATGCCTTTTATTGATGTTGGACTTGAAATTGGAAGTGAATTTATTGCCAGCAATTCATTTGTTCAAGATTCTCGTAGTAAGTTGAGTAAAATAATTGATGCATTATATAAAATTGATAATTTAATTATATTTTTTGATGATTTAGAGAGATGCAATATAAATATAAATTCTATAATGGGATATATAAATGAATTAGTAGAACAAAATAATATAAAAGTTATAATAGTGGCTGATGAAAATAAAATTGGGAAAGTAAATTATTCAAAGAATTTAGAACTTAAGCATTTAGTTGCACTTTCTGATAATATTAAAATGGAAGATAAACAGAAGAAAAAAGATTTTTTAATATCTAATGAAACAAATAAAAATATGAAACTTCAATTTACGAAAGAAGAGGTTATTGCGAGAACCAAATATCTTTTTGGTGAAGACACTTTATATAATGAAATAAAGGAAAAATTAATAGGAAAAGTTATTTATTATAGAGCTGATATTTGTGATATATATGATAAATTTGTGGATATAATTATAACCAATAACAATGCTAATACAATTGCAAAGAAAAATAAAGAAAAATTTCTGAAATTATTAGAGAATGAAAAGTATTATAATTTGAGAACATTGCAATTTATATTTCAATGTTTTAATCGTTTAGTTCATGAAACACAAAATATTATTGAAAATGGTGATGTAAAAGAAATTTTTTGGAGTGATTTATTTTTTTATTGTACTATTAAATCGTTACAAATAAAACAAGGAAAAAAATTATATAATTGGGAACCAAATCAGGAATTTGGTACTATTTATTTGGAAAGTCAATTGATAGACTATAAAGGTACAAATTGTATTGTAGGATTCAGATTCGTAGATGATTATATAGAAAAATCATATTTGAATAAGAAAAAAATAAAAAATGTTCTAAATGATTATAAAAATATGGTTTTAAATGAAATAAGTAATCCAAATGATCCGCTATATAAATTAAAAACATGGTGGATAATTTCTGAAAGTGAACTAAATACAATTATTGATGAATTAATAGTTAAGATTGAAAACAATGAATATAGTTTAGAATTGTATTCGAAGATAGTAAATTATTTATCTCGTATTGAAGAAATGGATGTGGAAAAAGAAAAAATACGAAAAGCAATTGATAAGTTAGAGGAAAATATAAGAAAGAAAATTGTAGTTGGAAAATATAGTGAAGATAATCTTTTAAGTGGAACTTCAGAGACTTTAAAAATATATCAAAAAAATATAGATAATATAAAAAAGTTGGTATACCAAAAAGAAAAAAATGATGATGAAGAACAAATTAGTATTATTTTTGCGAGTGATGATTGGGGAGTTAAGTTAAAAGAATACTGCAAAAATAATAGTTATAAATTTTCACAGAATAGAAATTTTGCCAATATTTTAGATATAGATGCAATAATTTTGAATATAAAGAGTAAGAATATTGAACAAATTTATGAATTTTGGTATGCATTACAAAAAATATATAATTATGATAATATCAAAGACTTTTATATGGCGGATAAAGATGTATTAATTCAATTAAAAAATGAATTAGTTAATATACAGGATGTTGATAAAGTTAAAGCATTTGTTATAAACAAGATTGTTAAATTTTTAGATGATGTAATTATGAAGTTGCAATAATTTATATAATTAATATATAGCGAGATAGTAATTAGTACTGGAGTATAATTGGAAAATATAGAAAATTACAGAGAGTTTTGAGTATGAGTTAATTTGAAAGTAACTTGGAATTGTCTGATTGACGAAAAACAGTATATTTTAAATTGTTTTGCTTCCAAAAGTATGCTATAATAATTCGTACGATGTTTATACATCAAACTTATTAACTTAGCATCGCCCGATGGGGCAAGGAGGTATGACGGTATGAAAAAACTTACAACTGAAAGTGCAACACAAATCGAACTTGGAGATGTTATTCGTCTCAGTTGGAAAGATGCAAATGATAAGGAGGTTACCTGTGTTGGGGTAGTGTATGGGAATGATTCCTTCGGTTTAAGAATGAATTGTGAGGATTATTCCAGATATGCATGTGGACGGCTGATGATGGATGGCCAGTTGATGTTTGAGATTTTGGAAGATCATGAGCCAGTTGCTAAATATGGCATGGAGTATGATTTTGTAAGTCATCATAAGAAGCAGTAAGTTTTTTAAAGAAGTGGGACTTCTTTCACAATTGCATAGCAAGATTTTTTCTTGCTATGCAATTGTTCTTTTTTTTTATTTGTTCCAGATTCTTTTTATATTTTCGTTTTCTTTATTTTTTATTGCTGTAAAAAGGTCAATGTTTAATTTATTACATATTGTGCAAAGTACGATAAATACGTCAGCTATTTCATTTTCAACAGAATCGTAGTTTGTAATTTTACTTTTGTCGATTCCCATTGGTGTGTGTTCTTTTCTAATGGCTTTAGCTAATTCGCCAATTTCTTCTGTAAGTAATAACATTGTTTTTTCAATGTTTTCTTTAGAAAAACCTCTTAGTGTGATTACATTTTCAATATATTGTTGTATTTCTGAAAGAGTATTTGTTTCCTTTAAATTTTGGTATAGTTCTAATTGATTTTTTTCCATTATTAAAATCCTCCTAGTAATATGTTTTGTTCATAAAAAGTTTATTAAATTATAGTATATTTTTTTGAGAAAATCTATTGAAAATAATAAGAATAAAATATTGAATTTATGGCATTTTTTTGCCTAAAAAAATATACATTCTTTAAAAAATATGATATACTTAATAGGCTGATAAAATCTGTAAAAATGAATGGATTGCAGATTTTGAATTGATAGGAGGATTATATGGGATTTTTTGATAAATTGAAAAATGGGCTTGGAAAAACAAAGCAAAATATAAATGACAAAATAAATAATGTATTTGCGAATTTTAGAAAGGTTGATGAGGAGTTACTAGATGAGCTAGAAGAGGCTTTAATTATGTCTGATATTGGTATTGAAACATCAACTAAAATTATTTCTGAGCTTAGAAATAGAATTAAAAAAGAAAATATTCAAGATGAAGAAGCTGTTAAAACAGCATTGAGAGAAGAAATGGTTAAATTACTTGATGTTGGGGAGACTAAGTTAGATTTGTCTACATCTCCTGCAGTTATTTTAGTTGTTGGAGTAAATGGCGTTGGAAAAACAACTTCTATTGGAAAAATTGCAAACAACTTGAGAAAGAGTGGAAAGAAAGTTGTAATAGCTGCCGCTGATACTTTTAGAGCTGCAGCAGTAGAGCAAATTGAAATTTGGGCTGATAGAGCTAATTGTGAATTAGTAAAAAGACCTGAAGGAAGTGACCCTGCTTCTGTTGTGTTTGATGCAATTCAGGTGGCTAAAGAACAACACGCAGATGTACTTATTTGTGATACTGCAGGAAGATTGCATAATAAGAAAAATTTAATGGATGAGCTTGGAAAAATAAATAAAGTAATTAATAGAGAATTACCAGATGCTTCAAAAGAAACTTTGCTTGTATTAGATGGTACTACTGGTCAAAATGCTATTATGCAAGTTAAGGCTTTTAAAGAAACAACTGATATTACTGGAATTGTTTTGACAAAGTTAGATGGAACTGCTAAAGGTGGAGTGGTTGTTGGTATAGTTGCAGAAAATAAAATTCCTGTAAAGTATATAGGAATAGGTGAGCAAATAGATGATATGGAAGTATTTAATAGTGAGGATTTTGTTGAAGCTATTATATAGATTTTATTATTAGATAAAAGCAATCTCCAGACTTTTATCTAATGTGTATATATTACGTGATATATCGTGGAAAGGAATGTGAAAATGAAAGAGAAAGTAAAGAAAATTTTATCTAGACGATTAATTGTAATTTTTTTCTTAATAGTGTATGCATTAATAATTCTTATTTCTGCTCGAAGTGAATATTTACAATATAAAGAGATTGGAGAACAGTATGTTTCTATATTTGAAAAAAATATAAAAACAAAATATTTAGTATTTGGTGTTAGTTTTGTTATTTCTTATATCACAATTTTTATATCAAATAAAATGGTTAGAAGGGCTCTTAAAGATATATTTGATAAAGAACAAAAAGAAATGCCTAAACTTTTAAACAAATCTATTTCTTTTGTAGTTGGGGTTATTGTTGCATTTGTGGCACAAATAACATTGACTCAGAAGTTCTTAATGTTTACGAATGTGGCTCAGTTTGGAGTGGCTGATCCAGTATTCGGATTAGATATTTCGTTTTTTATGTTTCAATTGCCATTTATTAAAGCAGTTGTAATTTTCTTGATTGCATTTTTATCATTGTTAACAGTATATGTATCTGTTTATTACATTTTAACAATCAATATTTGCTTAGATGGTGTTGATGCAAATGATTTAAAGAAAAATAAATTTTTAAAGCAATTATTTACAAATTTCTTTATAATAGCTTGTTTAATTGCTGGGTTGATGGTTTTGAGTTCTCAAGAAATTGTTACAGGAAATTTGATTACTCTTAAAGATGAAGCAAAAACTGAATTAGTTGGTGCAGGTGTTACAGAAGTTAAAATAAAAGTTATAGGTTACAAATTGCTTGGAGTTGTTATTTTAATTTCATTATTTAGAGTTATAAAATATCTAAAGAAATTTAAAGTAAAGAAAATTGTTTCTTCAATGCTTATAACGCCAATTTATCTTGTGCTTTTGTTTGTTGTGATGACAGGTTTTCAATATATATATGCTGAAAGAAATGAATTGGATAAGCAAAAAGATTATATAGCTGATAATATTAAGAATACAAGACAAGCGTATAATATTGGAATTGATGAGATTGAAATAGATAATTCATCTACATTAGATGATTCGGTAATTTCTAAGAATACAGAAGTGCTAAGTCAAATTAGTGTTGTAAATGAGGAAACAACGTTAGCAAATGTTGCTGAGTATAAAGATAATGAAGGATATTATAGTTATCCAACTACACAAATTGGAAGATATAAAGTTAATGGAAAAACAAAAACGGTATATATTACTCCAAGAGAGATTACAAGTAATGCTAATAGAACATATAACAATAAAACATATCAATATACTCATGGTTACGGTGTGGTTATTTCAGATGCTACATCTGTAGATAAGAAAAATGGAGGAATCTCATACATTCAATATAAATATACAAATGATGAAGATAAAATTAAAATTTCTGAACCACGAATTTATTTTGGTTTAACAACTGATGACACCATTGTTACTAATGTAAAAGATAAAAAGGAATTTGATTATCCAACATCAACTACTTCATTTGAAGAAAATGAGTATGATGGTGAGGCTGGAATATCAGCTAATATTATTGATAGAGCGGTTCTTTCTATTTCAGAGCAAAATTATAAGTTGTTATTTAATAATACAATGACATCTGATAGTAAGATTTTAATGAATAGAGATATTAGAGATAGAGCGAAAGTATTACTTCCATATTTAATTTATGATGAAGATCCTTATATGGTAGTAAGAGATAATGGAGAGCTTGTATGGGTGTTAGATGCTTATACAACATCAAATAGTTATCCATATTCTCAAAAGACAACAATACAAGTTGAAGGAAAAAATAAAGAAATAAATTATATCAGAAATTCTGTTAAAGTTATCATAGATGCTTATAATGGAACAACATCTTTCTATATTACTGATACAACAGATCCAATTGCAATGTCATATTATAAGATGTATCCAGAATTATTTAAAGATACTAGTGAACAAATACCAGAAGATATTCAAAAACATATTGTTTATCCTAAATTTTTGTATGAGGTTCAAGCTAAAGTTTTAGAGAGATATCACAATGTAAGTACAGAAATTCTTTATAGAAGTGATGATGTATGGCAAGCAGATAGACAAGTTTCTGATGATGATTCACAAAAAAATGCTGTTGAGCCATATTATACAATCTTAAAAACTGAAGGTTCTACTGAAGAAGAATTAGGTTTAGTTTTACCTTATACAAAGTCTAATAAGCAAAGTTTGAATTCTTATTTAGTTGGTACTTATAAAAATGGACAAAATGTATTGTCATTGTATAAGTTGATATCAGATACAACATTACCTGATATTACTCAGTTAAATGTTCAGATTGATCAAGATAAAACGATAACTGATGAACTTGAAAAACTAAATACTACTGGAACACAGATTATTAGAAAAACATATATTATCCCAATAGAAAATAGTATTTTATATGTTGAACCTGTTTATCAGGTATTGTTGAATGAAGGTACACAAGTTCCTACATTAAAGAAAGTAATTGTTGCTTCTGGAACAAAGGTTGCAATAGGCGATGACCTAGCTGAGGCTTTGACTACATTACTTACAGATTCTGCTGGAAAAATAGAGTTTGTAAATACGGATGACAAAGAACAGCTTATAAATGCTATTATAAAAGCTAGTAAGAATTTGAAAGAGTCAACAGAATCAAAAGATTGGGAACTTATAGGTTCTGATATTGATAGATTACAGACTTTGATAGATCAATTAGAAAATGTACAGGAACAGGAAAAATCAACTTCTTCAAAGAGTGGTATTTTAAATAATATAATGGAATAATACTTAAAAAACTTCAAACAATAAATATATTATTGTTTGGAGTTTAAGTATGATTAAAAGATTTGTTAAGAATATAAAAAAGATAAATGAAAATTTAGAAAATGCTAGAATACAAGAACTTATTGATTTACTTGGAAGTAAGAGAAAAATTTTTATTAGAAATTTGATTGCAGGTATTTCAAAAGGCCTTGGATTTAGTATTGGTTTTTATTTAATAACAGCGTTACTAATTTATTTATTACAATATATTGTTAAGTTGAATATACCGATTATAGGAAAATATATTTCAGATATAGTTGATATAGTTGAACTTAATAGAAAATAAAAAAGAAATGGAGAAAAGAAAAGTGAAAATGAATTTAGCTAATAAGTTAACAATTTTTAGAATGATTTTAGTTCCTATTATGGTAATATTTGCTTATTTGCCAATAGGTGGAAATGTGTATGGAGTTGCTATTCCAATGATAATAATGGATGTAATTTTTATAATTGCTTCTATTACAGATAAATTAGATGGATACATAGCCAGATCTAGAAATCAAGTAACTACTTTTGGAAAATTTTTAGATCCACTAGCTGATAAAATTTTAGTTTTAACAGCTATGGTAATTTTAGTAGAGAAAGCAAAATTACCTGCTTGGATTCCTGTAATTGTGTTGGCAAGGGAATTTATAGTTTCAGGATTTAGATTAGTTGCTGTTGAAAAAGGTGGAATTGTAATTGCTGCATCTGTATGGGGAAAATTAAAAACTGTAACTCAAATGATTGCTCTTATATTTGCATTTGTTGATGTTGGAGGATTTTTCACTTTTGTTTCTGGAGGATTAACTGGAGGACATTTAGTTATAAATATTATTTCTTCTGTAATGATGGCAATTTCAACTGTTGCAACAATATTCTCAGGATGGAATTATGTTTGGGGTGGTAGAAATTTATTTAAAGAAAGTAAATAATAGTGAGTGATATTACTTTTTTATATTATGATAAAAATAGTTGATAAATAATTTAGTGAGTATAACAATAAAGATTTGATGTGGATTGGAGATTTACTTAAGATGACTAAAAAACAAGCAGAAAAAAGGATTAGAGAACTAAGAGAAATTACAGCATATCATGCAAAAAAATATTATGATGATGATAATCCAGAAATAAGTGATTTTGAATATGATATGTTAATGTTAGAACTTAGAAATTTGGAGAATCAATTTCCTGAATTTATAGATTCAAGTTCATTAACTCAACATGTTGGTGGAACTGTTAAAGAAGGCTTTGAAAAGGTTGAACATGAAGTGCCTTTGCAAAGTTTATTAGATATTTTTAATTTTGATGATTTAAGAGCTTTTGATGAGAGAGTTAGAAAAGTTGCAGAAGATACAAATATTCCTTTAAAATATGTTGTTGAAACTAAGATTGATGGTTTATCAGTAAGTTTGGAATATAAAAATGGAATATTTGTTAGAGGAGCAACTCGTGGTAATGGTTTAGTTGGAGAAGATATAACAGATAATTTAAAGACAATTCCTCATATTCCAAAGAAATTAAATGAAGATGTTGATATTACTGTTCGTGGAGAGGTCTTTATTTCTAAAGACGGCTTTGAAAAAATGAACGAAGAGAGAGAAATACTAGAGCAGCCATTATTTGCAAATGCTAGAAATGCGGCAGCTGGTTCATTGAGACAATTAGATAGTAAAGAAACTGCTAAAAGGCCATTGGATATATATATATTTAATGTTCAAAAATCTGATACGATAGATTTTAAATCACATTATGAATCATTAAAATATATGGAGAAGCTTGGATTTAATGTAAATCCAGTTAAGATTTTTTGCGATACTTTAGATGAAGCTATTGACGCTATAAATAAAATTGGCGATGATAGAGAGAGTTTGTCTTTTGGTATTGATGGGGCTGTTATTAAAGTCGATGATTTACATTTAAGAGAAATCTTGGGAACGAACTATAAAACTCCAAAATGGGCTATTGCATATAAATATCCACCTGAGAAAAAAGAGACTCTTTTAAAAGATATTGTTTGTCAAGTTGGAAGAACAGGTGCAATTACTCCAATGGCTATATTAGAACCTGTTAAAGTAGCTGGTTCAACAATTTCAAAAACAACCCTTCACAATGAAGATTTTATTAAAGAAAAAGATTTAATGATTGGTGATACAGTTGTTATTCAAAAGGCGGGAGATGTAATTCCTGAAGTTGTTGAGGTGGTTAAATCTAAAAGAGATGGAACTCAAAGAAAATTTGAAATGCCAACCAAATGTCCTGTGTGTGGTGCTGATGCTGTTAGAGAAGAAGGCGAAGCTGTTATAAGATGTATAGGAATTGAATGTCAGGCTAAATTGTTTAGAAGTATTTGGCATTTTGCTTCAAGAGAAGCTATGAATATTAAGGGATTAGGATATTCAATAATAGAAGAATTTTTAAATAGAGGTTTGATAAAGAATATTACTGATTTATATACTTTGACGGTTGAAGACGTAAAAACGTTAAAAAAAGATGGAACAAAGTTTGCTCAAAATTTAATTGATGCTATTAATGAAAGTAAGAAAAATGATTTGTATAGATTGATTAATGCTTTAGGTATTAGACATGTTGGAGTAAAAGGAGCAAAGAGTTTGGCAAAAAGATTCAAGAGCATGGATGAGTTAATGAATGCGTCATACGAAGATTTGCTTGCAGTGGATGATACTGGTGAGATTACTGCACAAGCAATTTATGAGTTTTTTGAACAAGATCAGACGAGAGATTTAATTCAAAAGTTGAAAGATGCTGGTGTGAATATGGAAGCATATGTTGAAGAAGGGGCTGATGAAAGATTTGCTGGCATGACTTTTGTTTTGACAGGAGCTTTAGAGAAATATACAAGAGATGCAGCAGGAGCTATTGTTGAAAAATTTGGTGGTAAGGTATCAGGTTCTGTTTCAAAAAAGACTAATTATGTGTTAGCTGGTGAAGATGCGGGAAGTAAATTAGACAAAGCTAATAAGTTAGGTGTACGTGTAATTTCAGAGCAAGAATTTGATGAGATGATTAAATAATTATTGCTGTTGTACAATTATTTTTTGAAAAAATTGATTATTGGTAATATTTAAAATCTTATCGATATTAAAAGCAGAATTTGAAATAGGAAAGGATTAGTTAGATGGAAGATTATTCTTTTGAACAATTTTGGATGGACTTAAGAGATGGATATCAAATTTATTTTGATTATATGGATGTTCGTTATTTGATATATAAAATGCAAAAAAATTGCTATAAAAAAGAAATGATTACAGAATTGAAGAAATCACCATTACCTAAAAATGAAATTATCACATTAAAACGTGTTAAAGAGTTGTTTGATTTTATGAGTAATTTTGAGTATAAGGCTTTTTAGAAAAATGTTAAGGTATATGATATAGTATTTTGATGATTATGCATTAATTTATAGTGGTGCATGGAAGTGAAATTATGTTGTATATGGTAAACATAAACTTGACAAAAGCATAGATTGGTTTTAAAATATTTAAGAGTAAGTTGAATAGTCGCTGATGAAGATCGCAAGGTCTCATGGGAGGAAAGTCCGGGCTCCATAGAGCAGTGGTGCTAGATAACGTCTAGTGAGGGTAACCTTAAGGAAAGTGCAACAGAAAATAACCGCCAAGAATATTGGTAAGGGTGAAAAGGGGAGGTAAGAGCTCACCGGAGGAATAGTGATATTCCTTGTTCGTGTAAACCCCACCTGGAGCAACACCACACATAAGTAGAAAGGTAAAGATTGCTCGTCTCTTTTTATGTGTGTAGGTGGCTTGAAATATATAGTGATATATATTCTAGATAAATGGCTATTCAAGACAGAACCCGGCTTATAGACTTACTTTTAAATTTTAAATATGAAAGATCCTTTTAGTTTGTACTAGAAGGATTTTTCTTTAGTGATTTTCAAATGTTGGTATTGATTTTTTGTCTTTTTATATATAAAATATTTTATGTAGAATTTGAAATTCATATTGGAGAAAAAGTATGATTAATAAATTTAAAAATGAAAAAGGTTCAATAACAGTATATGTTTTAGTTGCAATGTTATTTTTGCTTGCAATAGTAACTGCTAGATATTTACTTGCTAATAGACAATTAAAAACTCAAGTAGCTGCTCTTGGTAGAATTCAAAATGTTTATGGTAAAGCATATTCAGGAAGCGACAATAATGGTGGAGGTAGTAGTGGCGACAATGATAATAATAAATTTCCAGGTGGAATAGATGCAGAAACAGTTGATGATGCTAGTGTAGAAATTCCAATTTATAATTCAGATGCATATGAGTATTTTAATCAACATAAAAATGATACTAGAAATTTAGAACCATATTATATTTACCAAGAAGGTAAATATTACATTGGTGGAAGAGGAAAAAAATATAAATTAATGTCAGATATTAAGGTTAGTGAGAATTCATATAATATATATTATAATACATTTTTACAAAGCATTAATTTTAATAATCATGTTATTTATCCATCAGATAGATATTATTATTATGGATATCAAAGTTGGGGAAGTTAATATTTTAGATTGTGATATAGATTTTCAAGTCGCTTAAAATGGCGACTTGTTTCGTATAACACGATACATGATATATAGATGACTTAGAAGTATTTATGATAGATAGTATAAAAATAATATATGAATTACTAAATGTTTTTATTATTGAAAAGAGGGATGTATAATGCCGGAGGCACCAGAAATAACAGAAATGAGAAAACATGGGGACAATAGAGAATATGTTTTAAAAACTGTAAATGAAAATGGAAAATTGCTAGATTTTGCAGCAGAGGAATTTCAGAATGATAGAGAAATAGTTTTAGATGCTGTAAAAAATAATCCGGAAGCTTTGGAATTTGCGAGTGCTAACTTAAAAAAAGATAGAGAAATTGTATATGAATCTGTAAGCAAACTTGGATGGACATATTGTTATGTAGATGAAGTTTTAAAAAATGATAAAGAATTATTAATGGCTGGTTTAGAAATAACAGGACAAATACTTTATTTTGCTTCAAAGAAAATGAGAGATGATAAAGATGTTGTTATGAAAGCAATAGAAAATAAACCAATAATAGTTAAATATGCTAGTAAACGTTTAAGAAATGATATAGATGTTGGATTGACTGTTATGAAGAAAAATAAAAAATGTTTTAAATTTTTAGAACCAGAGTTACAAAGTAATGAACAAATACAAGAGATAAAAAACGCAGAGTAGGGGGATTTGGCTACAAATGAATAGAGAGATTAATGGAGTAATGATGCAATATTTTGAATGGTATTTAAATTGCAACAAAAATCTTTGGAATACGGTTAAAAAGAAAGGAGAAGAATTATCTAGATTAGGGATTACAGCGATTTGGTTACCACCAGCTTATAAAGGAATTGGTGGGGAAAATGAAGTAGGATATGGCGTGTATGATTTATATGATTTAGGTGAATTTGATCAAAAAGGTAGTATAGCAACTAAATATGGTACAAAAGATGAATATTTAGATGCTATTGTTGGTTTACAACAAAGTGGTTTAGATGTGTATGCGGATATAGTTTTAAATCACAAAATGGGAGCCGATAAGCTTCAAACAATTAAAGCTGTGAAATGTAATTGGGAGGATCATACAAAAGAAGAAGGTGAAGAAGAGACTGTTGAGGTGTGGACGAAGTTTACTTTTCCAGGAAGAAATCATAAATATTCTGATTTTGAATGGAATTGGACACATTTTAATGGAATAGATTATAATTCACGTACAAATGAAGTAGCTTTATATAAATTAAAAAATAAAACTTGGCAAATGGATGTAGACAAAGAGCATGGAAATTATGATTATTTAATGGGCGCAGATATTGATTTTTCTAATCAAGAAGTTATAGATGAATGCATGAAATGGGGAAAATGGTATCTAGCACTAACAGGTGTTAATGGTTTTAGGTTTGATGCTGTTAAGCATATTGAATCAAATTTTATTAGAGATTTTATAAGAGAAATGAATGCGTATTACGATAAAAATTTATTTTCTGTTGGTGAATATTGGAATGCTAATGTAAATGAATTAAAAAACTACATAGAGAGAACAGAGGGAGAGATTAGTTTATTTGATGTGCCTTTGCATTATAATTTTTATCAAGCATCTAATAGTAATGGAGAGTATGATTTATCAAAAATATTAGATAATACATTAATGAAAGAAAATCCAGGAAGGGCAGTAACTTTTGTGGATAATCATGATACACAACCAGGACAAGCATTGCAATCATGGATTCCTAGCTGGTTTAAAGAAATTGCATATTCTATAATATTATTACGTAGAGAAGGATATCCTTGTATATTTTACGGAGATTATTATGGTATTCAGCATGATAATATTGAACCTATGGAAAATTTGAAAACGTTGTTGCTTTTAAGAAGAGATAGAGCTTATGGTGAACAAGTGGATTATTTTGATGATAAAAATATAATAGGATTTACACGATTAGGTGATGATGACCATTATAAATCAGGTATGGCTGTTATTATTTCTGATAAATATGAAGGCAGTAAAAGAATGTATGTTGGAACTAAATTTGCAGGAGAAAGATTTTTTGATGCGTTAGGAAATAGAGAAGATGAGATAACAATAGGCGAAGATGGTTTTGGAGAATTTATAGTAAATGGTGGATCTGTTTCAGTATACGTAAAAATATAGCTTTTAGATTAATAAAAAATTAAATTTATTTTGATATAAAGAATTATTTGGTTAGATATTCTAATATATAAAAATAGGACGATTCTAATTGATGGAGTGTTACATCGACTAGAATCGTCCATTTGATTTATTTAAATTTTTTGTGGTTTTACGTCATAAATAATTTCAAAGTCTGAGAAGTCATTTAATTTATTTTCATCTAGACAAAGAATAAAATTATTTAATTGCTTTTTAGTTTTACATGCAGCGATAACTGCTGGATTTAATTCTGATTTAAAAGCCAAACTTAATGCTTTTTTCAGAGCTTCTACAATTGAGGTTGCTTCTCTGTCACGATATAAAGAATAAGTTTCTCTAAACCTAGCCATTGATGGATTATTCATAAAATAATTTAATGGTAAAATGAATTCTTTTTCTATTACATTTTTGTATGAATAATATGATGTTGGATACTGAGATAGATATGCTTTTAATTCAGTTTTTTTGTATGGTAAGTATACTTTGTTTTCTTTTTCAGAAATGATTAATACTTTATTTTCATTTGTTCCAACCATATCGGAATAAGATGTATTAATTTGACTAGTAGTAGAATTTGGCGATATAAGATTAATTGATTCATCTAAATTTTCACCTAGATCCATATCAAAAGTTGTAAGTAACAATCTTGTTGAATGATATGATGTAAATGTATTAATTGACAAATTATTTTGAATGAAATCTGTTTTCATTTCATCTAATAATTCAATATAGTGATTTAAATTGTTATTTATTTCGTTTACCAATTCTGGAGTAATTGAACTACTATCTGAAAGTACTAATGCTAAAAGCTTTGTGCTAAGAGCAGATAATGTGCTTTTTAAATTTTTTAATAATGCTGTATTTTTTTCTAGTATGTCATATATGTTTTTGACATCTAAAAAATATTCTTTATTAGTATTTGAAAAGTCTTTAGTAGTAAGTGCTGTTAAAAACAAAGAATATTTTTCTTCTTTGTTTTGATTTTTTTCTAATAGCATTTCAATTTTTGATAATTCTTCGTTCATGTTTTTCAAAAAAATTAAATTTTCTTCAGAGAAAAACATCCTTAAATCTTTTGTGTTTTCTAAATCCATTATAATTCTCCATAATAAAATAAATTTATGAAAATATTATAACATATAAAAAGAAAAGAAAGATTATAAATGTAAAAAAGATACAAAAATGTAACAAAAAAAAGAAGAAAATGTAATATAAAAGCTGTTAAAATATTTTGATATATATGCTATACTATAGCCAATCAATAAAAAAGTAGGAGGATTAAAATGAAAAACAAATCTAAAGTTCTAGTTGTTGCATTAATTGTGTTATTATTAGCATTAGCAATAGCATATGCTTCATTTAGTGGAGTATTAAAAATTTCAGGAAAGGCAGATGCTTCAGGAAAATTTGAAGTAATATTTACTAATGGTGTCGTTTCATCATCAGAACATGGTACAGCTACAGTTACAAAGACAGATGCAACTAAAATGACAGCTGAAATTAAGCTTTCTTATCCTGGTGATGGTTGCTATGTAACAGCAACTATAAAAAATAATGGAACAGTACCAGCTAAATTAACTGGATTTAATTTATATAATAAAGGAACAACAACAGCATTTTCAAATAATGATATTGAAGTGTTAGTTCCTGATATGGATACAACAGGAAATGAAGTGTTGGAACCAGGTGAGTCTTGTACAATTACATTTACAGTAAAATGGAAAAAAGATTCAACAGCAAAATCTGCAAGTGCAGAGTTTGATATAGAATTAGATTATGAACAATCTACAGAAGAATTTAAAGGTTCTGCATCACATAATAGTGTTCATACAAAATAAGATAAAATGAAATGAGAAAAATATGTTACAAAAGTCAAGAAAAATTACGATCTTGATGCTTGCAATATTGGCTATGTATTCCATTATAGCGAATTACAGTATGGTAAATTCAGGTTTTTTATATTACTTTATTGTTAATCCGCTATTTTGGATTATTTTTATAGTGGCTACAAATGTTTTTACAGCTAAGACAAATGAAGGTACTAAACTTTCTGGAAGTATCTTTGAATATACATTAATAGCAGCATTTATTAATATTGGAATATATATATTATCAGAAATTTTTGTAGATGTGGGCAATAATCCATATTCAATTTCTGCGAAAGGAATTTTGATAAATATATATATTTATATTTTGCCAATCGTTGCTAAAGAGTATACAAGATTTAAATTAATAAATAATGTGTATGAAAAAGATAAAAATTTTATGGCAGTACTTATTACTATAATATATGTATATATAGATATAGGGTTAATTGATTTTTCAGATTCTTATAATGTTACAAAATTAATATTTGCGAACTTTTTACCAATTATATCTGAAAATGTAATGTGTACATATATAGCCATAAATAAATTATATAAACCAGCTATATGGTATAGGACTATAACACTTGCATTTTGGCTTGTGTTCCCAATTTTACCTAAGGTGCCTTGGATTATGACATCTATAATAGATACCATAATTCCTGCAATTTTGTTTATATATATTCGTTATTTAAGAAAGAAAAATGATGTTCAAAAAGATAAAAAAGAAATAGAAGCTACAGATCCTAAGAGCATAATACCACTTGCTGTTGCTGTTGTTATTATATTATGGTTTGGAATGGGAATATTTCCAATAAGACCTATAGCAATAGCCACAGGTAGTATGGAAAAGACATTGATGGTTGGAGATATAGCGATATTAAAAAAATGTACAGCGAATGACCTAGAAGTTGGAGATATTGTTCAATATCAAAAAGAAAATTTTACAGTTATTCATAGAGTTATTTCAAAATATACGGAAAAGGGAAAAATTTATTTCATTACAAAAGGTGATAATAATAAAGATCCTGATAAAGACCCGGTTGAAGAATCACAAATCATATCAAAAGAAATTTTTTCAATAAGATATCTTGGATTACCAGCTGTGTTTTTAAATAAAATAAATTGGAGTTCTGCCCCAGATACATCAAGTATTGAAAAAGGAATGTAAACGAAAGAGGAGAAAAAATGAGAAGAAAAAATAAAGCAAAGAAAATAAAAATAAGAAGGTCTGTTAGAATTGCTTATATTGCGATACTTTTAATTATTATGATGTTGTCACTATTTATTTTACAATGCTCATTTAACTCAGAGAAAAATAAGGCTTTTACAAAAACAAATATATATGAATATAATAATAAATATTTATATTCTTATGATGTTAATATGCTTGATAATGCATATATTGATAAAGAAAGTGTTCCAGATAAAGATGTGTATGTAACAGATTTGATGAATACTGTTGATATTAATATGACTTATGTGTATGAGGCAAATCAATCATCAGATATAGAATATAATTATCAAATAATAGGAAATTTGGAAGCAACATATTCTAGAGACGGAGAAGAACAGAAAGTTTGGAAGAAAACTGATGTTATTGTTCCGACAAAGGATTTGAGTGTTACTTCTGATAAAGCTGAAATAAATGAAAACTTTGAATTGAATATGAATGATAAAATTCAAATGGTTAAAGATTTTCAACAAGAACTTGGAATACAAGTTCAAACTAAATATACGGTTTTATTAGAAATTACAACTAAAACAAATATTTTAGGACAAGATGTTATTAATACATATTCACCTGATTTAGTTTTTGATATAACATCAAAAACTACAACAATATCAACAACAGTAGAAAATACAGCTAAACCTCAAATAGTAACTAAAATGGTTCAAACAGAAAATGAATTTAGTCAAATAAAAGTTATTTTTGGCTCTATTATGTTTGTTGTAGCCTTAGTTGTATTGATAATTTTATTATTAAAGACAAGAAATAATAATGTTGTAAGAAATGAATACAAAATTGAGTTAAATAAAATCTTAAAAGGATGTGATGAAAAAATTGTTGAAGTAAATTCAAGAATTGATACATCTGGTCAAGGATTAGTGGATGTTAGAGAATTTGATGAGATATTAAAGGTTTCTGAAGAATTATTTAAACCTATTTTGTATTGGAATAATGACAAAGAAGAAGAAAGTTGGTTTTGCGTTTTAGGAAATAATATGGTGTATAGATATATATTAAAAAGATAGAATATTAGGAAATGAGAGTGAACATGAGGAGAAAATATAAAATAAAAAAGAGACATAGAATTAGTGCTTTAGCAATTATTGGTGCGGTTATTGTTGTATTAATTGTTATGAATACAGGATATTCTCTTTGGAGTTCAAAACTAAACATTTATGGAAAGGTTACATTAAATTATGAACCACCGCCAATAGATGTAAAAGTGCCAACAACAGAAGAAAATAAATATACAACAGCAAGCGGTATGACGAATGGTATGGGAGTTACATGGTTTGACTTTGTTTCAGATGAATATTCTGACAATAGTTTAACTACAACGATTAAAGTTCATAAAAATTTGGGTACAGCTTGGTTTTCTTCTAATTTAAATGTTGGATTTTCTTTGAAAAATAATTCTCAAAGTGGAATAATATATACTAATGGTAAAGTAACTCAATTAGAAGTTTCAAATCCAGGAGCTTCTGTTAGTAATGTTTCTGCAACAATTTTGCCTACAACAATTACTTCTGGAGAAAGTGCAACCTTTACATTTGCTGCAAAAGTAGACAGATCTAGTGTCAAAAATTCTACATATTATAAATATGCAATTACATATGATGTAAATGGAGTAGAAAGGTATTTCTTCTATACTTTGAAAATATTAGCATAGAAATAAAATGAATATAAAAGCTGTCAGTTTAACTGATGGCTTTTTCTTTAACTTTAATGATACCCTCAGTTATACTTAGCGATAAATATTATGAAATATATGATGTGTGAAGATGTACATGAGAAGTAACAGATTTTTAATTGTTATAATCATTAAAAAGTTTTTGAATTGCTCAGAATTTGTAATGAAAATATTATAATTCGTGTAAAACTTGGCAGAAGTAAATTGTGTGGAATTTGAGTTTGAATAAAGTAAAAAAATCAAATAATCTATTGACAGTTGAATAATCATTCAACTATAATGTATATAGAAAACAGTTGAATAATTGCTCAACTAAAAAAGTACAATTAGTTTATGACAAAAGAAAATCAATCATTAGGAGGTAATATGGAAGAACAAGAGTGCGAAGTATTGCATGAAGAAACAGTACAAAATGTAAAAAAACAGATGTTAGATGAAGATATATTATTTGATGTATCTGATTTTTTTAAAATGCTAGGAGATAGTACTAGAGCAAAGATTATGTGGGCTTTAGATAAACATGAAATGTGTGTATGTGATTTAGCAGCATTATTGGGAATGACAAAATCTGCAATATCACATCAATTAAAAACACTAAGAGAGGCTAACTTGGTTAAATTCAAAAAAGAAGGAAAAAATGTGATATACACTTTAGATGATGATCATGTTAAAGATATTTTTGAAAAAGCATTAGAACATGTTTTAGAGAGAAGAGAAAATACGTAATTAAGCATATTATATAAATGGATTATAGGTGCCATTTCAAAACCTAAATATTATGTAAGAAGGTATGGTTATGAAAAAAGTATATTCAATAGAAGGAATAGATTGTGCAAATTGTGCAGCTAAAATAGAGGATAAAATTAATAAGATAAAAGGAATTGATGAAGCTAATCTTAATTTTATGATGGAAAAACTTTCAATAGAATTTAAAGTTTCAACAGATGAAGAAGCAGAAGAAGTAATGCAACAAGTTAGAAAAATAGTTAAAAAGATGGAACCAGATGCAGTTATATCATAATATTTTGCTCGCAGGGGAAAGGAAGAAAGTATGAAAAAAAGTTTAATCGTAAGAATAATAGGATGTTTAATTTTTACTATTTCAGCTTTATTAGTAAATTATTTTAAGATTCAATATACATTTGATATTGTGATGGTTTTATATATAATTGCATATTTAATTATTGGTGCAGATGTTGTTTTTAAGGCTATAAAAAATATTTTTAGAGGAGAAATCTTTGATGAAAATTTCTTGATGGTAGTTGCAACAATAGGTGCTTTAGCAGTTAAAGAATTTCCAGAAGCAATAGCTGTTATGTTTTTATATCAAATAGGTGAAGAATTCCAAGATATAGCAGTTGGAAAATCAAGAAATGCTATTAAGGAATTAATGCAAATAAAGCCAGAATCAGCAAATGTATTAAGAAATGGTGAAACAGTTGAGGTTAAACCAGAAGAAGTTGAAATAGATGAAATTATCGTTATAAAGCCAGGAGAAAAAGTTCCACTAGATGGTAGAGTTATAAAAGGAACATCAATGTTGGATACTAAAACAATTACAGGTGAATCAGTTCCTAAAAAAATTGTTGAACAAGAACTTATATATAGTGGTTCAATAAATTTAAATAGTGTACTTGAAGTAAAAGTAACAAAGAAATTTGAAGATTCGACAGTAGCTAAAATACTAGAACTAGTTGAAGAGGCAACTTCAAAAAAAGCAAAGACAGAAAAGTTTATTACTAAATTTGCAAAATATTATACACCGATAGTATGTTTCTTAGCTTTAGGATTAGCAACTATACCAACATTAGTTTTTCATCAAGAATTTATAGAATGGCTTTATAGAGCTTTAACTTTCTTAGTTATATCATGCCCTTGTGCTCTAGTTATATCAGTTCCTTTAGGATTTTTTGGAGGAATAGGTGGAGCTTCTAAGAAAGGAATATTAATTAAAGGAAGCAATTATTTGGAAGCTTTATCACATGCAAGATATGCTGTATTTGATAAAACAGGAACTATAACAAAAGGTGTATTTGAAATTCAAAAAATTAATCCTGTTGATATTTCTGAAGAAGAATTAATTAGAGTTGCAGCACATGGCGAAAAATTTTCTAATCATCCAGTAGCTTTATCAATAAAGAAAAGATATAAAGGAAAATATGATGAAAGCAAAGTAGAAGGATTAGAAGAGATATCAGGAAAAGGTATAAAAGCAAAAATTTTCTATAATGACACTTTAATAGGAAATGCTAAATTATTAGAAGAAAATAATATTAAATTTGAAAAAGTAGATGATCCTGGAACTATTATATATGTTGCAATAAATGGAAATTATAAAGGATACATTTTAATTGCAGATAAAGTAAAAGATGATTCAAAAAAAGCAATTGAAGAATTGAAAAAAGCTAAAATTGAAAGAACATATATCTTAACAGGTGATGAAAGAAAAATAGCTGAAAAAATAGCTAAAGAAGTTGATGTAGACATATGTAAATCAGAATTATTACCAGACCAAAAATTAGAGAACTTAGAAGAAATTCTTAAAGAAAGAAAAGGAAAAGAAAAAGTTATATTTGTTGGTGATGGTGTAAATGATAGCCCATGTTTAGCTAGAGCGGATATAGGAATTGCAATGGGAGGAATTGGAGCAGATGCGGCAATAGAAGCAGCAGATGTTGTAATCATGACAGACGAACTTACAAAAATAGCACAAGCAATAAAAATATCTAAAAAAACAATGAATATAGTTAAACAAAATATTGTATTTGCATTAGTAGTAAAAGTATTAGTATTGATTTTAGGTGCTTTAGGAATAGCAAATATGTGGCTTGCAGTATTTGCAGATGTTGGAGTTTCAATGTTAGCAATATTAAATTCAATGAAAACATTAAAAGTATAGAAAAATTTAAGACTTTGCGAAAGCATAAAAATAAATGGAAAATAAAAACAAACAAATACTTTTTGAAAAAATTAGAAAGTATTTGTTTTTTTATATTATATAAGGTTGATATTTTAACTCATATTTGGTATAAATATAATGTTAAAAGGAGGAAAAGCAAATGGCAATTTTAGTTACCGGTGGAACCGGATATATAGGTAGCCACACAGCTATTGAATTATTGAAAAATGGAGAAGAAATAGTTGTAGTTGACAATCTTTCAAACAGTAAAATAGAAATGGTTGATAAAATTAAAAAATTATCAGGAAAAGATTTTAAATTTTATGAAGTTGACTTATTAGATAGAGAAAAATTAGAGAAAGTATTTCAAGAAAATGATATAAAAGAGGTTATTCATTTTGCAGGTTTAAAAGCAGTTGGAGAATCTTGTGAAAAACCAATTGAATATTATCATAACAATATAACAGGAACATTAATCTTAGTTGATTTGATGAGAAAATATAATTGCAAAAAAATCGTATTTAGTTCATCAGCAACTGTTTATGGAGATCCAGCAACAGTTCCAATCAAAGAGGATTTTCCACTATCAACAACAAATCCATATGGAACAACAAAATTAATGATAGAAAGAATTTTAACAGATATATACAAATCAGATAATGAATGGACAGTAATATTACTTAGATATTTCAATCCAATAGGAGCTCATGAGAGTGGAGAAATTGGAGAAGATCCAAATGGAATACCTAATAATTTAATGCCATATATTAATTATGTTGCATCTGGAAAATTAGATCATTTAAATGTATTTGGAGATGATTATGATACTCCAGACGGAACAGGAGTTAGAGATTATATACATGTTGTCGATTTAGCTCTTGGACATATTAAAGCAATTGAAAAAGCAAGAGAAATCAAAGGCATAGAAATATATAATTTAGGAACTGGAAAAGGATATTCAGTTTTAGACATAGTAAAAGCTTTTGAAAAAGCAAACAATATCAAAATAAGATATGAAATTGTAGCACGTAGACCAGGTGATATAGCTACTTGTTATGCAGATCCATCAAAAGCAAAAAGAGAGTTAAATTGGGAAGCAACAAAGGATTTAGAGCAAATGTGCAAAGACTCATGGAGATATACAAAAAATAAATTTAATGTATAAGAAAAAGAAAGGCCAGATATAATGAAAATTCAAATTATAAAAAGGATTGTTTATGCGGTTTTAATTATATTGTGGATGATAACAATATTTGAGTTTTCAAACCAAAATGGAGATACATCACAAGGAACAAGTGATGTAATAACAGAAAAAATAATTGAAATAAATAATAACTTAGAAAATAAAAGAGACCAAGTTAGTTTTTGTGTTAGAAAATTAGCACATTTTTCAATATATCTTATAGGAGGAATTTTGGCTTTTGGATTTTTCAATACATATTCTTTACAAAAGAAGTACGTTATTGCATTTGCTTTAATGTTTGGAATAGTATATGCGAGCTTAGATGAATTTCATCAGTCATTTATTTCAGGAAGGTCAGCACAAATACGTGATATTTGTATAGATACATGCGGAGTGATAACCGGAGAGATAATATCATGTTTTGTGAAAGAGCATAAAAAACTTTTAAAAGAGGATATAAAAAACTAAGAGAAAGGAAAAACAAATGGAAGAAATAGACATACAAGAAATATTTAAAAGGTTGTGGAATAGTAGAAGATTTATAATAACGCTAACAGCGATTTTTATGGTTATAGCAGCAGTGTATTCATATGTTATACAAACACCTAAGTATCAGTCATATACAACAATAGTTCTTACAAAAGCTGAAAACACAGCTGATGAAAACACATCAGTAACACAAACTGATGTAACAATGAACCAAAAATTAGTAAGCACATACAGTGAAATCGTAAGAAGCAAAACAGTATTGAGCCAAGTTATTTCAAACTTACAAATAGCAAATTTAACAGAATCTCAATTAAGAAATAATGTCACAGTAACAGCTATAGAAGATACTGAAGTTATAAAAATTATGGTTTCAAATGAAAATCCAGAATATGCTGCAAAAATAGCAAATGAAATCGGAAAAGTTTTCTCTGAAAAAATTAGAGAAATGTATAAAATTAACAATGTTTATACATTAGATGAAGCGGAAGTGTCATATACACCATATAATATAAAACACACAAAATACATTGCAATAGCAATGATATTAGGAATCGTACTAGCTTGTGGAATTATAATAGTAAGAGGATTATTTGATACAACAGTAAAATCTGCTGAAGAAATTGAACAAGCATTGAAGATTCCAGTAATAGCACAATTAGAATTTGTGGACGAAGTACTAACCAAAAAAGGAGGAAGAAGAAAATGATAAAAAAAGAATTAGTAGTTGTAAAAGATCCAAGAGCGCCAATAAGTGAAAATTTTAGAGCTATGAGAACGAACTTACAATTTATGAATTCATCAGAAGATAATAATCAAACAATATTAATAACTTCAACATCTCCTTCAGAAGGTAAGTCATGGATATCTGCAAATATAGCAACAACTTTTGCACAAGCTGGAAAGAAGACATGTTTAATAGATGGTGATATGAGAAAAGGAAGAGTATATGCATTATTTAATATATCTCCAACACCAGGTGTTTCAAATTATTTAACAGGAGTTAATGTTAACAAAGATTCAATGGATATTTCTAAGTTTTTGCAAGAAACAGAATTACCAAACTTATATGTAATTCCAGCAGGAAATATTCCACCAAATCCTTCAGAATTATTAATTTCGCCTAAAATGAAAAAAATGCTAAATGAACTAAAAAAGATAGTTGATGTAATTGTCATAGATGGAACACCATGTGATTTAGTAACAGATGCAACAATTATTTCAAGAATGGTAGATCAAACAATAATTGTATGTGCACATAACACAACAAAAATGGAAGATTTAAATGAAACTAAAAAGAAAATTGAAAATGCAGGTGGAAAAGTTACAGGAATAGTTTTAAATAAGATTCCAGTATACAGCAAGAGATATGAAGAAAGATATTACTATGGAAGTACAGCTAGAAGAAAATAGAGAGGGTGAAGAAAATGATAGATTTTCATGCACACATTTTACCTGGTTTAGATGATGGAATACAAAGTTTAGATGAAGCAGTTGAAGTAATTGAAGAAGCGAAAAATTCTGGTTTTAAGAAAATCATTTGTACAACTCATTATTCAAATTACTTTACAGAAAACGAACAAAAGAGAAAAGAAGTTTTGTCTGGATTAAGAGACAAAGTTGATGGAATTGAACTTTTTTTAGGAAATGAATTATATTCAAAGACTAATTTAATTGAAGCTTTGAAAGATGGCGAAGCCTCAACATTAGCTGGTTCAAAATATGTTTTATTTGAAGTATCACTTCGTAATGAAAATCCTAAATTTAAAAATTTGATAATTGATTTTATATCTAATGGATATAAGCCAGTTTTGGCTCATCCAGAAAGATATGCTGTTTTTCAAAATAATCCAGAGAAAATATATGAGATATTAGAACTTGGAGTACTTTTACAATCCAATTATCTTAGTATAGAAGGGTTTTATGGAACTAAGTGTAAGAAACTTGTTGAGTTATTTTTAAGTCATAATATGATAAGTTTTTTAGGCACTGATGTTCATAGAACTAAAGATTTTTATCCTAATGTAAAAAATGCAAAGAAAGATATTGTTAAGATTATTGGAGAAGAGAGATTTAATGAATTGTCAGAGATAAATCCTGAAAAGGTTTGTCGTGATGAAGAAATTGAATTACCTGAGTGGACTGGTTTTAAAAAAGGATTGTTTGGCAATTATAAATAAAATGATTAGATTTTAATAATGTGAATAAAAGATAAAGAGTTATAAAATGAGATGTTTTATAACTCTTTTTATATTGGAACTACTTTGTTCCTAAATCTTCAGAGAAACGAAGCAAGTATCCATCTGGATCTTGAACTAAAAATTCTTTATTTCCAAGAAGTTTTTCATCCTGACGATACCAATTTTCTTCAATCTCAAAAGCAATTTTATAATTAGCAGATTTTAAGCTATCATAAATTAATTGCACGTTATCAACTTCTAATTGAAAGTTAATTCCATTTCCAAAAGGATATGAAAGAGGTGCAACATCCCATTTTTCAGAATCAGATATTTCTTGAACCATAAATTGAATATCATCATTTAGCGATAAGAAAGCAAATTTATCTTCAGGACGAGAGTATTCAACTTTAAATCCAATAGTATTATAAAACTTTAACGTGTTTTCAAGGTTGGAAATTGAAAGTTCAGGAATATTTTTTTGAAATATCATAGAAGAAGGATCTCTTATGATAACGCTTTTAAAATATTGTTCTTGGAATTCAGTTAAAACTTGAATTTCCTGATTAGAATAATTTTTATTATTAGGAACGATAATTAGTTTATCATCATCGTCATTTAATCTGTGAATATAAGCAATACATTTTCCATAGAAAGAGTTGATAGGTTCATGTATGCCTAATACATAGCAGTCAAGTTCTTCACCATCGGCACTTAGAGTGTTTGGTACGAATCCATAATTTACGGGATAAATAAAACCATGTTTAGGATGTTTGCTACCAAGAGGTCTATCTATTTTTACGTCTAGGTATTTTCCTAGAAAATCAGCTGTGTTCATATTTTTTCTCCTCATTTCTTAACCATTTATTTAAATCTTTTTGTCTATTAAAAATAATAACTTTAGAAGGATCAAGTTTTTTAACAAGATTTGCAGGAAAAGGTCTTTTATTTTTTCTATAGTTCAAAGTATAGAAAAAGAAAGTAAAATCCATTTTTTCATTACATCCTGGAATTTCAGCTTTCTCTTTTCCTGGGTGTGATAAATATCTTTTTAAAATACCTTTAATCATTGTACGAGTTGGATAGTCAAGCCAAATGACTAAATCAGCAGTTTCAAGACGTTTTTGCAAAGTTGCTTTATAATTTCCATCAATAATCCACTTTTCATTTTTAACAATATCAAGAATCATTGCGTCACGTTCATCTTTATCACGAATTTGCCAATTAGGTAAATGATGAATACCATCAATGTGAGTTACAGGAATGTTCCAAAGTTTGGACAATTTATCAGATAAAGTAGTTTTACCACTACCAGGGCCACCAATAACAGCAACTCTATTATACATTTTTAAATTCCTCCAAATAAATAATTTATAACATTATATAACATATTCATCAAATAGTCTAAAAAGATTTTGTAAAAAGATAGAACGTGTGGTATATTAATGGCGAAGGAGAGAGAAATATGGGAGAATTATGGGATATATATGATGAAAATAGAAGAAAAACAGGAAAGATCGCAGAAAGAGATGTAACACAGCTAAAAGAAGGAGAATATCACGTTATTGTTAATGGGATTATATTAAATTTAGAAAACAAAATATTGATTGACAAAAGAAGACAAGATAAGAAACATGGAGGACTATGGGAATGCAGTGGAGGTTCAATATTAAAAGGAGAGAACAGTTTAGAAGGTATATTGAGAGAGCTACGTGAAGAACTTGGAATTATATTTTCAGAGAAAGAAGCAATTTTTTTGAAAGAAATAAAGAGAGTGAAGACTCCATGTAATTTTAAAGATTTATGGCTATTTAGAAGAGATATAAAAGACGAAGAAATTACTATGCCTGATGGAGAAGCAACAGAATTTAAGTGGGTTACGATTGATGAGTTTATGGATATGTTCGAGAAAGGCGAGATAATTTCAACAGTGGATTTTGGAAGAGAAGAATATAAACTAGCTTTAGAAAAATTGAATAGAAATGTGAAGATTTATAATAAGTTAGTGAGAGACAGAATACCAGAAATAATTGAAAAAGACGGAAGAAAAGCAAAGACAAAAATTTTGGATGATGAAGAATATAGAAAACAGTTGAATAAAAAATTACAAGAAGAAGTGAAGGAATACTTAGAAGATAATAATGTAGAAGAGTTGGCTGACATTGTTGAAGTGGTTTATGGAATATTGAATTCAATGAATGTGACGATTGATGAGTTTGAAAAAGTTAGAAAAAATAAAAAAGAGAAAAATGGCGGATTCGAGAAGAAAATTTATTTGGAAGAAGCGGAGTAGGAGAAGAAAATGAAGGTTATATTAGCGTCAGGTTCACCAAGGAGAAAAGAATTATTAGGATTGATTGTACCGGAGTTTGAGGTTCAGGTTAGTGGTGTAGATGAGACTTTGGAAGAAGGTTTGACACCATCAGAGCAAGTTACGAGACTTGCGTATATTAAGGCAAAAGATGTGTTTGATAAGACAGATGGGGATAGGATTGTTATTGGTTCAGACACGATTGTTACGAAGAATGGAAAGATTTATGGAAAGCCTCATAGCAGAGAGCATGCGAAAGAGATGATTAAGGAATTGATTAGTGGAGATAGGATGCATTCGATTGAGACTGGGCTTTGTATTCTTTCTGAGAAGGATGGCGTGGTTCGAAATTATAATACTTTTGATGAGGCTAGGGTGTTGCTTAAGGAGATTTCTGATGAGGAGATTGAGCGTTGGATTGATACTGGTCATGCGATGGATAAGGCTGGTGCGTATGGGATTCAGAATGAGTTTTGTGTGTTTGTTGAGAAGATGGTGGGTAATTATACTACGATTGTTGGGTTGCCTACGCATTTGGTTTATGATGAGTTGAAGAGAGTGGGGAATGAGAAATTATTTCACTAGCTATAATTTGACAAAAAATACAAAATTTATTGTTAAAAATTGGATTATATGATATAAAATATGTGAATATATGATCGGAGGAAAATATGAATAGCGAAGAAGAATTACAAGAATTAGAAAAGAAATTATATGCAGCAGCTGATAAAATGAGAGGCGCAGTGCCTGTATCAAGCTATAAATTTATAATTTTAGGTTTAATATTTTTAAAGTATATTTCGGATGCTTTTGAAGAAAGGTATAGTCAGTTAGTTGAGAATGGGGACGGAATGCAAGAAGATAGAGATTCGTATACTATGGATAATATTTTTTATGTACCAACTAAAGCAAGATGGGAGTACTTAAATGTGTATTCTAAAGATGCTAATATAGGTCAATATATAGATGAAGCTCTTGATGAAATAGAAAAAGAAAATCCTTCATTGAAAGGTGTACTGATTAAGGAATTTAATAGTCCGGATTATAGAAATGTAAATCTTGGAGAATTAATAGATTTATTTACAAATATAAAAATAGGTAGTAAAGAAGCACAAGATAAGGATATTTTAGGAAGAATTTATGAATATTTTTTAGGAGAGTTTGCAGCAAAAGAATTACAAAAAGGTGGAGAATTTTATACTCCAGCGTGTCTTGTTAGAACAATGGTAGAAATGATAGAACCATATAAAGGAAGAATATATGATCCATGTTGTGGTTCAGGAAGAATGTTTGTACAAAGTACAAAATTTATTGAAAGACATCAAGGAAAAGTACAAGATTTAGCAATATATGGACAAGAAAAGAATCCAACAACATGGAAATTAGCAAAAATGAATTTAGCAATTAGAAGTTTAAATGGTGATATTGGAAAATTTGCAGATGACACATTTCAAAATGATTTGCATAAAGGATTAAAAGCTGATTTTATTTTAGCCAATCCACCGTTTAATATAAGTGATTGGGGACAAGAAAAGTTATTACAAGATCCAAGATGGAAATATGGAATACCGCCTAAAGAAAATGCTAATATGGCTTGGGTAGAGCATATGATAGATAAACTATCAATAAATGGAAAAGCGGCAATAATATTGGCAAATGGAGCATTATCTTCTGATACTTCAGGAGAGGGTGAAATAAGAAAAAATATATTAGAAGCAGATTTAGTAGATTGTATTTTAGCAATGCCATCAAACTTATTTTATACAGTTACAGTTCCTTGTAGTATTTGGATTATAAATAGAAATAAAAAGCAGACTGGAAAAACATTATTTATTGATGCAAGAGAAATGGGAGATATGGTTACAAGAAAGTTAAGAGAACTTTCTGCTGAGGATATAAATAAAATTTCAAGTACATATCATAATTTTATTAATAATGTAAATTACGAAGATATTGCAGGATTTTGCAAAGTAGCTGATATTTCTGAAATAAAGGAAAATAACTGCGTTTTGACCCCAGGAAGATATGTTGGAACAAAAGAAGTTGAAGATGATGGTATACCTTTTGAAGAAAAAATGAAAGACTTAACATCAAAGTTGGCAGAACAGATGCAAGAAAGTGAAAAATTAGATGAAGAAATAAAGAAGGTGTTAGGAGTGATTGGATATGGATTTTAAAATGAATATTAATGATTTTATCAAAGATATAGGGCTAAAAAGAATCCTAATTATTTTTCTGTTAGCAACGATTGCTTTTTTGCTATTACCAGAAGAAGCTATAAACTTTATTGGAGGAAAGTTTACAGATAATAAATTTATAAAGAATATTATAACAGGAATAGGTGTTTTATTAATTGTTTCAGTTATATATATAATTTTTTCTTTATTATTAAATTTAATTTTTAATTATTGGAATAAAAAGAAAGTTATAAAAAAACTGGATGAAAATCATATTATATATATAAAAAAATTTTATGATTATGATGTAAATGAATTTATAAATAAGTTAGAAATTTCAACAAGGGATAAATATATAGAATCGCTAAAAGAAAAGGGAATTATAGAGTGGATTGAACCTTTAATCATTACTAAAAATACAAATTATGTATATAAAATATCTGATGAATATAAAAAAATGTTAAAAAAATACATAAAAAAATGGAGTAAGGTGAAATAAATGAAATTTTTAAAATTAAAAGAATTGTGTACAATTAAACATGGGTATGCTTTTAAAGGAAAGTATATTACACAACAAGAAAATAATAATATTCTTGTTACACCTGGAAACTTCAAGGTTGGAGGTGGATTTAAAGAAGATAAATGTAAATATTATAATAGTAAAAATATACCCAAGGAATATATTTTAAATGAAAATGATTTAATTGTAACAATGACAGATTTAAGTAAAGAAGTTGATACTTTGGGATATTCTGCACTAATACCCCAAAAAGATAAAATATATCTTCACAATCAACGAATAGGTTTAATAAAAAATATAAATGAAACAATTATAAATAAATACTATTTATATTGGTATTTGAGAACAAGAGTGTATCATAATGAAATTGTTGCAACTTAAACAGGAACGACTGTACATCATACTTCACCGGAACGAATACTTAATGTAAAAATTCCAATATATTCATTAAATATTCAGAATAAAATTTCAAAAATATTAAGTATACTTGATCAAAAAATAGACTTAAATAATAAGACAAATGATAATTTGCTATATAAAGCGGCTTAGTAATTAGATAAATGATAATTTGCTGAAGATAGGTCTAGAATTATTAAAAGAATATTTTAATAAAAAAATAGAATGTGAAGTGTTGTTAAATGTTATTAAATTTGTTAAGGGAAAAAAACCGTTAGATATAACATTTGAGGCAAAAGAAGGATATGAAAAATATTTAACAATAGCTTGCTTGAATGGACAGGAACTAAATTATGCAAATCCTAAAAAAATGGTATTATCAAATAATGATTTATTAATGGTTATGGATGGAGCAAGTAGTGGAGATGTTTATTATGGTGGACAAGGCATTGTAGGCTCTACATTATCAAGAGTGGATTGTGTTAATGATAATTATATTTCTGAATTTATATACTTTATTATGAAATATTATAAAGATTTAATACAGAGTAAAAATATTGGTTCGGCAATACCACATACAGATAAAGTATTTGTTAGCACTTTGGAAGTACCGAAGTTATTAATAGAATAGCAAGAAAAATATAAAATGTTATTATATAAAATATTACAAAATATGAATGAAAATAAAATATTGACCAAATTAAGAGATACTTTATTACCAAAATTAATGAACGGTGAAATAGACTTGAATAAAATAGAAATATAATCATACAAATTACTATTTGTATGAGAAAAGAGAAGAATATGGATGATAAAGCAAAGAAAATATTAGAACATTATAGAAAAGTAATAGAAGATGAGGATTTTGATGAATATGATATATTGGGATTTTTAATATTTATTAGAAGCTATTTAGGTGAAAATATGAATATTATTAGGGAATTTTCAGATTTAGTTGCACATAGGGAAAGAAATAAAGGAATTGTAATGACCAATATAAGAAATACAATAATGAATGAATATGCTTATGATGAAAATTTAAATAAGGTAATAGGCTATAGTGGAATAAGCCAAGAAGATTGGAAAAATGAATGGTATAAAGTAGGTAAAATTTTTAGTATTACCCTAAATGAAAAAATAATAAAAGAAATAACATTGTGTATATATTCGTTAGCTCAAAAAACCAAATATGAAGATAGAAGTGGAAATGTAGGATATATTGAATTTTTGGCTCAAAGTAAATTTAATAATATAGGATTAGCTACAACAGAAGGAAGAAAAGATAGCTTATATATATGTTTTACCAAATATAAAGGATTTAATATAAATGAAAATTATGATGGAATTCCTATTAAAAATATTATTTATACTAAGAGAAAAAATGGAAAATTACAATTATTAGAGGGAAATAATATAATAACAGAAGTGTAATTTAGGGGGCAAATTATGTTTGATGAAGCAACACTATAAAAAATAACAATGGAACTATTAGCAAATCTTGGATATGAAATATTAAATGGATATGAATTAGAAAGAAAAAATTATTCAGATGTAATACTAGAGGACGATTTAGAAGATGCAATAATAAGATTAAATAAAAATATTGCAAATGAAGATATTAGAGAGACTATCCGTTTTATAAAAAATTTAGACAACAATAATACGATTTTAAACAATAAACAATTTACTAAATACTTATTTGAAGGTGTAAAGATTCCTGTTCAGGAACATGGAACTACTAGGTATAAGTCAGTGAAAATTATTGATTTTAAAGATATATATGAATGTTTTTAAAGTTGTTAATCAATATACTATTATTGAAGAAAGCGAAAAACGTCCAGATATAATTGTGTTTATTAATGGAATGCCCTTAGTTGTTATTGAATTAAAAAGTACAATTAGAGAAGAAGTAAAATTAGAAGATGGATATAATCAGTTAAAAGGTTATCAAAATGTACATATTCCAACATTATTTTATTATAATCAGTTTTTAATAGTGAGTGATGGAGTTCAAGCAAGAGTAGGAACGATAACAAGTCCATGGAGCAGATTTTCAGAATGGAAAAAGTTTGAGGATACAGATGTTGTAAAAGAAAATATGGCAACACATAGTACACTATTTAATGGAATGATGAGAAAAGAAAGAATAATGGACATTATAAATAACTTTATAATGTGGAGTGGAGATAATAAAATTTTAGCAGCATATCATCAATATTTTGGCGTAAAAAAAGCAATTAAAAGCACAGAAAAAGCTTATAATGAAAGAACAGGAAAAGCAGGAATATTGTGGCATACGCAAGGATCAGGTAAAAGTTTTTCTATGGTGTTTTATTCTGCAAACATGATAAAAATATTAAAAAATCCCAGTATTGTTGTAGTTACAGATAGAAATGACTTGGATGACCAATTATTTAATACATTTTCGCAATGTTCAGATTTTCTAAAACAAAAACCAATACAAATTGAAAGTAGAGAAGATTTAAATGATAAGTTAGAAAACAGAGTATCAGGAGGAATATTTTTTACAACATTACAAAAATTTGAAGAAGAAACAGGTGTATTTAGTAAAAGAGATGACATTTTAATTTTAGTTGATGAAGCGCATAGAAGTCATTATGGAATAGATGCTGTAATGAAATTTGATAAAGATAAAATGATTGCATACAAAAAATATGGAACTGCCAAATATTTGCATACAGCATTTCCAAATGCAACATATATTGGATTTACAGGAACGCCCGTTGAAACAAAAGATAAGTCTACATCTGAAATTGTTGGAAAAGTAATAGATACATATGATATGATACAGGCAATTCTTGATGGAGCAACAGTACCAATTATGTATGAAGTAAGAATGGCAAGAGTTGGATTAAATCAAAAGATATTAGATGAAATAGATGATTATTATACATATCTCGAAAGAGATGAAGGGGTGGATGAAGAAACATTAAATGAGTCCAAAAAAGAAATGGCTAAAATGCAAGAAATTATTGAAGATCCTGATAGGTTGGAACTTATAGTTAAGGATATTATAAAGAATTATAGTGGTATTGAAAATACAGTTGCAAACAAAGCAATGGTTGTTGCTTATTCACGAAAGACAGCATATACAATGTATAAAAAGTTTTTAAAATTAAAACCAGAATGGAAAAATAAAGTACATATGGTAATAACATCAAATAATAAAGATGATGTAGAAATGCAAAAAGCAATAGGTTCATCTAAAAATAAACAGCAACTTGAAAAGGATTTTAAGGATTATAATTCAGAATTTAAAATTGCTATTGTAGTTGATATGTGGCTTACGGGATTTGATGTACCATCATTAGGAACTATGTATGTGGATAAGCCAATGAAAGCGCATAATTTAATGCAAGCTATAGCAAGAGTAAATAGAGTATATAAAGATAAGCAAGGTGGATTGATTGTTGATTATATTGGATTGAAAAGATGGCTATTAGATGCTTTGAAAACTTATACTAAACGAGATCAAGGAAAAGTTATTGATAATTCAGAGATTGTTAAAGTATTGATGGACAAAATAGAATTAATTAGAAATATTTTTCATGGTTTTATATATAAACATTTTGCTATGACAACAGATAGTGATAAATATGAAATGCTAGAACGTGCAATTCAAGATGATGAAATGCTTCAAATAGGAAAAGTTCAAAATAGCAATAGAATAATGTTACTAAGTGAAGAGCTTATGAATAAAATTGCTAAAATGCAAAAGAAAAATATTGCAGTTGAGGTATTAAATAGAGCTTTAAAAGATTACGTTGAAAAAGTAGGATTAAAGAATATTGTTATGCAAGAAAAATTTTCTACTAAATTTCAGAAAATTGCTACGGCATATAATGAAAGAACAAGTGTAGAAGACATTGAAAAGATTATACAAGAAATGATAAATTTAAAAAATGAAATAGATAAAGAGTTGGCTGCAGGAAATAAGTATGACTTGTCAGTGGAAGAAAAGGCTTTTTTTGATGCTTTAGGTAATGATACTCAGGTTAAGGAATTAATGAGAGATGAAACTTTAGTGAAAATAGCTAAGGAATTAGTGGATACAATAAATTCAAATATGACAATAGATTGGGATATTAGAAAAGATGCTAGAGCTAGGATGAGATATGAGATAAAAAAATTGTTAATTAAATATGATTATCCACCTGTAAAAAGGGATTCTGCTGTTCAATTGGTTATTAGGCAAGCAGAATTGCAATGTAAAGGAATGAGTGAAGAATAGAAAATTATTGATATAAGGAGTGATAGTATAGAAGATATTTTTGATGATATAAATAATATATTTATAAAAATGTTAAAAGAAGCTAGAAAGAAAATAGAAGACGTTATAGAAATTGAGTTATATGAGGATTGTTTAGATACTTATGAACGTGCATATAGATTGGTTAGTAATAATAGATTATTGGATGGAATAGTTTTAACTAGAAATGCTTTTGAGTTAATGATGATGCTATTTGGTGTAAGGATAGATGAAAATGTTAGAAGAGAATATTGCAAGGAAAATAGTTATGAACGTTACATAGAACGACGAAATAAAGATAAAAGTGAACAAGATTATTTATCACAAAGTTATTTAAGAAAAATAATATTGAAAAAATATAAAAACATAGAAGAGGATTATAATAAAATATATAATACATTTTCAAAATTCACACATCCAACAATTCATAGAAATATACTTAGATTTTTTGAAAGGGAGAAATTAAATGTTATACCATTATATCTTGGAATGATAATGATTTTACCAATTTTATTTTTAGAAATACTTTACGAAGATAAAACGGTTGATTCAGAAAATTTTAATGATGCTATATCTTTTAGATGTATTATTGAAATATTATCATTAAGGTTTTGGGTTAGTAATGTGAATATGGAAAAAATAATGCAAGCGAATAGGTATGCATATATTGATGAAAATAAAAAGTATTATGAAATGGTGAAAAACGAAATTAAAGATAAACTCTTTAAAGAAAAGATAGATTATGAGGAAAATCGAGATGAATATGATAAATTTATAAATAATGTTATGCCCAAAGTTAAATATTCAGATATAGTGGAAAAATTAATAAGTTTGAAAAATATGGAGAAAAGTAGTGAAATAAATAAGGGAAGGGATAGCGTTTGAATAATAATGAAAAGATGTTAGAAAATTATAGTATGCAGATTAATTCTATTGGAAAAGTATGCAATGCAGTAATGAAGAATATTTCTGATAAATTGAAAGTAGAAGATATAAAAATATTATATGATAATAAAGAAATAAAAAATTTTTTAGAGTCAGTTGAATTAAAAAATAAAATTGAGGTAATGAAAAATTTCGAATGGGAAATTTACATGAAAAGAATAGAAGAAATTACTAGGCAATCCATTTTTTTATATGAATCAAATATTACCAGGAAGATGATTGATTCAATTACAATTGCAATGTATCAAATATCCAAAGTACAAAAAAATTTTATAGATATGTTAATGAAGTCTACTTCTGTGAATATTAGTCCAATATTTAAAACTTTGTCTATTTCTATAGAAGAAATAAATAATAACCCAGATAGTTTATTAAATTGGATGAAATATTATGATAAAATGAGTAAGTTTTTTTGGATTATGCCATATAAAATTTCTACAGAAGAATTGCGTGAAATTTTACAAAATGTTGCAACAGAAAAAGAATTTGATCTATATATAAGTAAATATTTCAATAAAAATAAAGTTAATACGATGATAGAAGATATAAAAAATATGTTGACTAATAAAAATCAAAAAAGATTGTTTGATCAAATAATTCTTGCTTATGAAAGTAGATCATATGCATTAGCTAGTATAGGAATAATTACAATGATTGATAATTTTTTGTCATTTTATCTTATTGATAAAGGATGTACGTCAAGGGTGAAGCTATTTGAACCAATTATAAAAGATTTAGAATTAAAAATAAAAAAATCAAATTTTTTATTTATAGTTATGATGGTTAATAGTAATATTAATTTATTATATGAACAAATAGAATTTAATAGTAGAATATCAATTAAGACTAATAAAAAATCTAGAAGGAATCCAATTGCACATGGAAAATCATATAGCTATAAAAAAATTGATACGATAATGTTATTTAATACTATGTATTATTTATTAATTATTCAGCGAAAATTAATTAAATATAAAAATTCTTTATATAGAAATTCAAGGAAAAAAGAGTTTTACATACTAGATAAAGGAGAAAAAGAAAAGATAAGAGCGAAGATACAAAATAAATCAAATAAGGTATATTAATAGAAAATATTTATATCGAAATATAATGTAAAAAGCATAAGAACAATTTAATGGAAAAGAAGAGACAAAAAATTAAGTAATATGAAAGGTGGAATTGAAATGGAAGATACAGTTTATTTAAAAGAGGCCAAATTTGAAAATTATAAATCAATATATGAAACTCATATTGATATAGATGATAGAATAATTGTTATTGCGGGAAAAAATGAATCTGGAAAGACAAATATTCTTAAGGCTTTAAAAGATGCTGCAGAAGATAATTTTAATGATGATTGTAAGCCTTTAGGATTTTTACAAACTAATCCAACGGTGAAGATGACGTTTGAAGTTTTAGGTTCGTATTTGAATGAACTGTATAAAAAAAATATTTTCAATTCGAAAGAAAAATATTCCTTTTATATTGATAGAAGCATGAATGAAATTGATGAAGTTTCTGGTACTATGATAGATAAAATTCAGGAATATTTGCAAAGAGAAATTACTAAAGACGTAGGGGATAGTATAAATGAGTTAGTTAATTTATTTAATGAATTGGATTCAAATATTGATTTTGATTGCAATGAAGGGAAAAAAAGCATTATAGAGTACATTACTTTTTATTTTATGGATCATTTATTTTATAATGGAGACAATGAAGATACGCCGTTTTTAGGAAATATGTTATCTAAAATAGAAGATGATAATGAGTGCGAAATTGATGAAGATGGATTAGAAAAAATAATAAATTGTATAGATGATAAGTTAAAGAAAGAAAAAGAAGTAATAGAACTAATAAATAGCAAAGGAATAATAGGAAATTTTATATATTTTAGTTCTTTTGATGATATGTTACCAGATGAAATAGATTATTTAAAATTAGAAGATAACGAATATTGTAATAGGAATAAAGGATTTATAAATTTGTTAAATTATCTAGATATTAGTGTAGATGATTTTATATCAGAGATGCAAAAAAATGTAAGGGATGTCCAAAATTATTTGCGAAATTTGAGTACAAAAATGACTGGAAATTTTAGTGATATATATACTCAAGAAACAATAGAATTATCATTACAAAAAGATGGTAATAATATTGTAATAAATATTTTTGATAAAAATGATAAAGATTATTCTAAGAAGCCTTCTCAAAGAAGTCAGGGATTTCAATGGTTTTTAGCATTTTACTTAGTATTAAATAGTAAGAATTGTAAGAAGAATACGATTTTATTAATTGATGAGCCAGGATTATTTTTACATGCTAAAGCACAAGAAGACATATTGAATTATTTTGAAACTAAAATTAAAAATCAAATAATATATACTACACATAGTCCATTTTTAGTAGATATAAATAACATGCATAGGGTGAAATTGGCAATCAATGACAGAAATAATACAGAAGGCACTAAGGTATTAAATAAATATTATGCTTCAAATGATTATGATACAATTACGCCATTAATTACAGCGATAGGGTATAATATAGCAAAGAATCCTCTTGATTTAGGAAATGGATTAAATATAATTACAGAAGGAATAACAGATAGATATTATTTATTAGCTTTTTTGGAATTGTTAGAAGTGAAAAATAAAAATGTTCATATTATTCCATCTAAGGGAGCGAGTCAAATAAATTATTTAGTTTCGATGGCATTAGGTTGGAATATAGATTTTAGAATTTTAGTTGATAATGACAAAGCAGGAATGGATGCTAGAAAAGATTTAATAAAAACGATTTTAAAATATGAAGACCAAGAAAGAATAGTAAGTGTTAAAGAAGAAAAAAATGCTACAATAGAATCATTGTTTTATGAGGAAGATATTGACAGTACAAATTTAAAAGAAAATAAGACATTAATTGCTTTTAATTTTTATCAAAGTGTCAAAGAGGGAAAAATTAAAAAAGGTGATTTAAATATAGAAACAATTAATAATTTCAAAAAGTTGTTTGACAAATTGGGAATAGAATAATAAGAAGAACGAAAATTTTTATTAAGAATATTACGCTAATATATCTAAATAAAATAGATGAGAAAAAGGTGTATAGAATGGAGAAAAAGAAAAATGGCAATTGGAAAGTTAGAAGAAGTTGATATTAGAGAATTATGGAAACACGAACAATATGATTTTTCGGAATGGTTATCTAAAAAAGAGAATATAGAGAATCTGAATGATATACTGGGATTAACACTCGTTGATATAAGTAAAGAAACCTATGTTGGATCATATAGATGTGATTTGTTTGCAAAAGATGAAACAACAGGCATAAAGGTCATAATAGAAAACCAACTCGAAATGTCTAATCACGATCACTTAGGCAAAATAATTACATACGCATCAGGGTTGGATGCTAAGGTTATAGTGTGGATTGTAAAAGAGGCGAGAGAAGAGCATAGAAGTGCTATTGAATGGTTAAATAATAATACTAATAGTAATATTAATTTTTTCTTGATAGAAATTCATGCGTATAAAATAGGAAATTCAGATAATGCTCCTATGTTTCAAGTTGTAGAACAACCAAATGATTTTATAAAAAATAATAAATCTACTAATAGTAATGATACTATGAATAAATCACAATCACAAAGATTGGAGTTTTGGAATCAGTTTAATAATGTTCTTATTGAAAGGGGAAAGCCTTTTAATATTAGAAAAGCTACAACAGATCATTGGTATAATGTTGCAATAGGAACTAGTGATGCTCATATAGATATTACATTGGTTAATAAAGACTCTGTAATAGGTGTAGAGCTATATATAACAGATAATAAGGAATTATTTGATAAATTATATCAGAGAAAAGATGAAATAGAGAATGATCTAGGATTGAAATTGGATTGGAGAAGATTAAATAATAGCAAAGCTTCAAGAATAGTTACTTTTATTAAAGGGCTAAATTTTGATAACCATAGTAACTATAATGAATTAATGAATAAAACAATTGATTTAGCTGTATTGATGAGAGATACATTTAAGAAATATATATAGGGAAATGATTAGTTTGGAAAAGAATAATATCAAATAAAATTCAATGTAAATACTGTGGTCAAATAACTGAGTCTAAAAGTACTCAGAGTTTTGTAACATGTAAATGTGGATGTTGTAGTGCAGATGATAGTCATTATCATTTAAGTTGTTTATATTTTTATAGTCCAGAATAGGATTTTGTAGATTTAAGTGAAGTAGAAAAAGTTTTTTTTAAATGCAGTAATAAAAAGGAGTTATAAGATAATGCAAGTATTTAATTTTTTTATAAATAATTGGGATAAAATATTAACAATTATGGTTGGCTTAGTTGCAATAATAATTTATAAAATACAAAAGAGAGATGAAAAGAAAAATGCAGCAATATTAATTGTTACACAAATTGATGATTTGAAGGATAAAATTTCTCAGATTGTAGAGTTAACGACCAATAATCAATTAAATGCTGCAGGAATTTATGAGACTTTAGATATATTAGAAGAAAATCAGTGGAATAAATATAAGCATTTGTTTGTTGGTAGTATTGATATAAAAAGCTTAAAAATAATAAATGACTTTTATGAAGGAGTTTCATTAATTCGAGAACAATTAGTTTTATCAAAAAAATTGCAACAACAAGCATTTTTTAATAATCAACAATTTTTAGGACAAGATTGCAATATGTATTTAATTGATAGTTTGAATGAAAAAGATAGGTTTAATTATACTGGTATAAAAGATGCTTTAAATAATATGCCAGAAGAAGGTGAAAATGCTAAGAATATAAAAGATTCATTATTGAAAATTGCAGAAATACAATTACCACCCAATATAGATAAAACACAATATATGAATAAATATATTACTAAAACAGATGAACTAAAAAATATTTTTGGTAAACAAGGAATTTTTATTTCTTATTTACCAGAACAGGTATATATAACGATTGAAAAAGAATTAAAAAAATTAAGTCATATTGAAATAATGGGTTGTATGGGATATAAAAAAATAAGGAAAATATCTAAAATTAAATAGATATATTTTAAAAGTCAGCGGAGATGCTGATTTTTATTTTTGCTAAAATTTATAAAAATAGGCAAAAATGAGAAAAAATCTCAAAAACGTTGATATTTTTTTGCTTTAGTATATAATATATAAAGTAAAGGAGGATTTAAAATGTTAATAAGATTTAGTTTTAAAAATTTCAAATCTTTTAAAAATGAAAATTGCTTGGATATGGAAGCAACATCACTAAAAGAACATGAGTATAATATAGCTAAAACGGAAAATGGTGAATATTTAAAAGTATCAGCAATTTATGGTGCAAATGCTAGTGGGAAAACTAATGTACTACAAGCATTTGGATATATGAAAAATAGAGTGCTAATAACAGATGATTCAAGAAAAAATTTTCCAGCAGAAGAAAATGTTTTTAGTTATATGATAAATAATGAGCCAATTAGCTTAGAAGTAGAAATATTAGCTAAAAATGGAAAAGTATATAAATATGGGTTTGAAGTATTAAAAGATTATATTATATCAGAATGGTTATTTGAAAAAAGAATAAATAAGTTTTATACAATATTTGAAAGAGATAGTAACAATGTAATCTTAAAAGACGAAAATAAAAAGCAAGAATTTTCTAATATAGATGAGAGAACTTTATTTTTAAATATTTATAGTAAAATTGATAGTAATAACAAAAATCTTAATAATGTAGTAGAATGGTTTATAAATGCTAATTATTTAGATTTAGGAAATCCTTTGTTTGAAAATAATATAAATAATAGAATATCATTAAAAATAATAAGTGATGAAAAATATAAAAATGAATTAATAAGATTTATAAAAACATTTGATTCTGGCATTGAAGGTATAAAAGTTACTTCAGATTCAGTAGAAGCTGTTAAAAATAATAATGATGTTGTAAAGATAGAATTAATTCATAAAGGAGAAAATGGAATTATTAAAGCATTACCATTAGAACTTGAATCAAATGGAACAAGAAAAATGTTTCATCTATTTGACTTCTTCATGGATGCATTAAAATTAGGTATGGTATTATTTGTTGATGAATTAGATGCAAAATTACATCCATTATTAACAAGATATATTATAAATTTATTTCATAATCCAGAAACTAATATTGGGAATGGACAGTTAATATATTCAACTCATGATACTGTTAATTTAAATAAGGATACTTTTAGAAGAGATGAAATATGGTTTGCTGAAAAAAATAAAGATGGGATTTCTACAATTTATTCATTATCTGATTATAAAATAAATGATACAAAGGTAAGAAATGATGCAACTTACAATAAAGATTACTTGTCTGGGAGATATGGTGCAATTCCAGTGTTAGAGAATTTTGTAAAATTTTAGTAAAGTGTTGACTTTTGTTCATAGCCATGGTAAAATTTATGTGCCACCAAAAAATGGCACACCGATAAAGAAGATGGCATAGAATGAATAATATAGGAGGTAATATACAAAGTCAATATTTACTTAAAATCAAAAGAATTGTAGATAGTGACAATAATGGTGATAAGTTTATAATAAGAAGAAGACAAAAAAATATAGAGTTCATGAGAGAATATGGCTTAAATGATGAAGACATAAAGGATATTATAAGAGAACTCTCAGTAGATGATTGCTTTGCAGGTCCAGAAAAAGACAGAGATCCACAATATGAAGGGTGGATATTTAAATTTAGTCCTTTATTTGAAGGAACGAAGCTATATATTAAGATAAGAATCGAGAGTATAAAAAAATCAGTTTGTTTGTCAGTTCATGAATTTGGTAAATATGATGATGAGGTGAATTAAAACGAAAGTATATTGTCCATATTGTAAAAAAGAAGTAGAGTACAAAGTTGAAAAAAGAGATTTAAAGGAATTTAGAGGAATAGAAATAAACACATATGAAGATGTAGCTGTATGTAAAGAATGCCATCAAGATTTATATGTAAATGAAATTGAAGAAAAGAATAATGAAAGAATATATGAACTATATAGAGAAAAAGCAAATATAATTAAACCACAAGATATTATAGATTTAAGAGAAAAGTACGATATATCACAAAGAGAACTAACTGCTATTCTTGGATTTGGAAAAATGACTATCAATAGATATGAAAGAGGTGGAGTACCAACAAAATCTCAAAGCGATTATATAAAATTATTAATAGATGATAATAATAAATTTATAGAAAAAGTAAAAGAAGCATATAAAAATGGTAGTATTAATGATAAGACCTACGAAAAGATAATATCAAGGAATTTAGAAAATGAAATAAGTAAAGATGACATTCAAGATATGTATAGAAGAGTTATAAATAATTCTTTACGATTAAAACCAAACATATTTAATGGATATAAAGCATTTGATTTAGAATTGGTGGAAAATATTATATCTTATATTTCTAGTAAAGTTAGTAATTTAACAATTACAAGTCTTAATAAATATTTATGGTTTATAGATATATTGTCATTTAATAAAAGAGGAGTTTCAATTACTGGATTAACATATCAAAAGCAACAATATGGTCCTACAATAATAGATCAAAGATACAAAGAAATTTCTTTATTAGATGATAAATATATAAGAAATGATTATGAAGATGAAAGTGGCACAAAAACTATTATAACAAGTAACAAAAATTTTGATTTAAGCAAATTAAAGGACAGCGAAATTGAAATAATAAATAAAATAATTAAATTACTAAAGAATAAAAACGTGACAGATATTTCTAATATGTCACATGAAGAGGAAGGGTGGAAAAAAACTAAAAAATTTGATGAGATATCATTTGAATATGCTATGAATTTAAATATAGTTAAATAAAAAGATAGAAGCAAAATATTTTAGTTTTTACTAGAGTATTTTGTTTTTTAGTTGAAAGGAGAAAGAAATTTGAAACATTATATTTATATAGATAAAGAAATTGTAAACTCATATATATCACAAATCTATGGAGGAATACTAAACAAAGAACAAACAGAAAAAACCAATAAAATAGAGGAAGGACACAAATTAGATACTCCCGAAGAAAAAATTAAGGCGACAGTTAAAGGGGGACTACCTGGAATAATTTCAGGTGATATAGAAACAGAGTATGATGCAAATGAAAAAGAAACTAAATCCTTAATAGGAACTAATACATCTAAGGAAGTAGTTGAAAAGATATATCATGATAATTTGTTAGATAATTTAATTGAGTACATAAGTAATAATGAAAAAATAATACAAAATAGTAACGAAATTGAATATGGAAGTTATATTTCATTGGAAGTACCATTTAATTTTGTAAACCATGAGTATCTAAATTCAATAAGCAATAAGCAATTCAAGGATGCCTTTGTAAAAATAATGAATATAACATCGAATAGTAATGATGAAAAAACAAAACAGGCCAAAGGTGCTATGGAGTTGATATCAAATTTTACTATATTTTTTGAATCTTGTTTTCCAGCAAAACAATTAATAATTACTGATAATTTGATAATACCAATTAAGGATACTTATTTAAGAGAGGATCCAAGTATGATAGATTTCAAATATGGTGGTAATATTAAAGTGATTGGAAAAGTAACAAAAGATTGCAGTAAAGATGAAAATTTTTTTGGATTATATAATAAAGAATTTGGAAAATCTATACAAGAGGTAAAAGATTCAATGTATAAGATTTTTTTGCCTAAATATAAACAGTCATTTATTATAACACCAATAGCTTTATATTTTGGATAAAATAATAAAAGAAAGTAAATCAGTAATTATATGAGGAGGAAAACAATAATAAAATGAAACTTAATAAAAGAATATTCTATTTTAGCACAATATCTAGCATATGTATTTTAGTAATAGCAACTTTATTAGTATTCTATTTAAAAAATAATGAAATAGCTCAATATATAGCTAATATTTTGTTAAATATATTAGCAGGCCTTATAGTTCTAATTTTTACTTCTTTATTTGATTATTTCATAAAAAGAAGAGAATGTTTGGAAGCAATAATGAAACAATGTCAGTTTTTTGCCATTGAATTTAATAGATTAACATACTTTAAAGAGAAAAGTGTTGATACAATGATTGAGACTAATAAAAAACATGATGAAGATATAAGTGCAAAAACAATAGAAGAAATCAAACGATATGTTGATACTGAAAATAAAAAAGATTTGGAAAAAATAATGGATGATTATATAAATCTTTCAGAAATTAATTTAAATGCTTTTTGGGATTTATATAGAGATTTAGATTTCATTTTTGATTATAAAAATAAAAAGAAGAAAGAATTTTGGAATGAAATTTTTAATTATCTTAATATCAAAATAAATAAAATACGTAAAGATGCATATCACTTTAATATATACAAAAAGTCAAATAACGGTAACTATTATGTTAATGCACATAAATTAAATGAACTTCAAAAAGAAATATTTTATATTGAAAGACAAGAATGGAAAACAGAAAACGAAGAAGTTTGGAATAAGAATGTATCAAATATTAACATTTCATATTCAGTTGATGTTAATATTGTAGATAAATCAAAAACATTAATTTTTAATAAAATAACAGACCATCTTTTTACAATGTATGACAAAGTTGCTAATATTGCATATTATCACAAAAATGATAAAGAGTGGTAAAAGCAAAAATACAATTGTGCTACATTTTACAAATTTGTAGCACAATTGTATTTTTTTGTTATTTCTCAAAACAACCCATAACTAACTGAGAGCCATCCACAAACCCATTTCTATAATACTTCTCATTCCAATAATCGCAATAATCCAAAAAATTATCATCAAGTTTATGTAATTGTTGTCTAACATATTTTTTATTACACTCAGATACATTCCTTAAAATATTTTCAGCTATTTCATCAAAATAAATCCAATGTTTTTTATCTTCAGCAGATTTTAATGAAGAAATATTTTCATCTCTATAAGCAAACCACTCTCTTAAAATATCGTCATTAACTTCTCTTAAATTTTTCATAATAAAACCTCCAAAATAGTTCTTAATTTTATAGAAGATTACTGTATTTTTTATTACATAAAGTTGGGAAAATTTTGGAAAGAATTGCTTCAAAAAACATTCTAAAATTGCATAAATATTCAATAAATCAAATCTTCTATAAATGGCTAAATACCAACAAAAGCCTAAGTTTTCATAAATCTTCAAAAGTGCTTTTGCCGGCGCTCATAACCCGAAGGCATAAGATGAAATATTTTTGCTATATAAGACGTATAAGTTTTCGATATAAATACTTTAAAAGCATAACCATGTCAATCTGGATAAAATATTTAATTTATGGTAGAATTTATACAGATTTAGGTAAAAATAAATTAAAAAACATTATTATATAAATATGCAGGTGATTAGAATGATAAATGTTGTTGCAGCGGTAATAAAAAACGAAGAAGGTAAAATTTTAATAGCAAAAAGAAACTTAAAAAAATCTCAAGGAGGTTTATGGGAGTTTCCTGGAGGAAAGATTGAGCCAAATGAATCAAGAGAAGCGGCTATTATAAGAGAGATAAAAGAAGAATTAACAATAGATATTAATGTAGAGAGTTATATAGGTGAGAAAATATTTAATTATCCTGATAAGGATGTAAATTTAATTGCATTAGAGTGCAAAATTGTAAATGGTAATATAAAGTTACTAGAACATGAAGATGCAAAATGGATTGATATTAGTGAATTGGACACTTTTGAGTTTGCACCTGCTGATATTTTTATTGTTGAGTCATTAAGAAAAATGTAATTTATTATTAATAGAAAATATAATTTTTAAGAATCACTTTATGAAGTAACCCCTCCTTATTAGACAGAATTTGTTTAATAAGGAGGGGGCTATTTTTATTAAAAGGTCAATATGGTATTACAAAAGTGGCAAGTTTGCTAAATTTCAGTATTTCTGCTATAATTAAATATATTCTGATATATTCAAATACACAGTTTGATAGAATATTACTTAAGATTCTGGAGGGCTGTGTTGACCTCCAGCTTTTTTTATTTAGGAGGTCTCAGATATGAGAAGAAAAGACTTAGAAATTTGTGTTGATTTGGAACAGTTTGGTGGCAATCGTTTATATACGGTTGAAGAGCTTGTGACTGAGGTTATCGAGAACAGAAGAATGAGTTTCTTGAAGAATCTTTTGCCAATGAAGGCGGGAGAGCTTAGCAACAGATATGTTTTCGATGCAATAGCTTTCAATGCAGTTATTGATGATTTTGGTGTTAGTTTCACTGAATGTGAGTGTGCTAATGTAAATTATGAAGGTACGATTGAATATACGGTGACGGCTGGTGAAGATTGGACTTATCGTTTGAAAACAACAATTACTTGGCGTGATGGATTACCAGAGGCTTTTGGTTGGTTATGTTTTCATACTGATGTGATTTCAACTTCGGAGCAGGTAAAGAAACGTAACAGTGGTATGACGGGAACGTCTATGGAGATCAAAGTTATTAATAATGAAACAAAGCTTATAAACAGGCTTGAAGCATTAAACAGAACGTTAGAATGCGCAAATGAGAATGACAAGTAATATCTGAAATGAAAGGGTGGGACGGTTTACCGTCTCATTCTTTTTGTTTTTATACTAGAGAGTAATTATTAATGTATTTTTTATGTTATTAAAGTGAATTTTAGTATATAAGATTATAATAAGAAGTTTTGGAAAATTTTTTAATTGGTTGAAATATAATTTTATTCATAATAAAATTGTGTTGAAAATAAAATGATATTTATATAAAAATTTGATAAAAATAACAAAGGAGGAGATTGTATGTGTACAGCTGCTACATATAAAACTAAAGATTTTTATTTTGGAAGAACATTAGATTATGAGTTTTCTTATGGAGATGAAATAACAATAACTCCAAGAAATTATGAATTTAATTTTAGAAAAGTTAAAAAGGTAGAAAGTCATTATGCAATGATAGGAATGGCACATGTTGTTGGGGATTATCCATTGTATTATGATGCGATTAATGAAAAAGGTCTAGGAATTGCTGGATTAAATTTTGTTGGAAATGCTTATTATAATGAGTTTATTGAAGAAAAAGATAATATTGCTCAATTTGAATTGATTCCATGGATTCTTGGTCAATGTGAATCTGTAAAAGAAGTACGAGAGTTATTGAAAAATATTAATATAACGAATGAACCTTTTAGTGAGAAGTTTCCATTGGCTCAGTTGCATTGGATTATTGCTGATAAGGATGAATCAATTACTGTTGAATCTATGAAAGATGGTTTGAAGGTATATGATAATCCAGTTGGAGTGTTGACGAATAATCCGCCTTTTGATAAGCAAATGTTTGAGTTGAATAAATATATGAATTTATCTCCTAAAGTACCTAAAAATAATTTTTCAGACAAATTGGATATGGAATATTATAGTAGAGGTATGGGAGCAATTGGTTTGCCAGGTGATTTGTCTTCACAGTCAAGGTTTGTTAGAGTTAGTTTTGTAAAGATGAATTCAGTTTCAGAAGATGATGAAAAATCTAGTGTTAGTCAGTTTTTCCATATACTTAATTCTGTTGATCAACAACGTGGTTGTTGTGAGGTGGCTGATGGTAAATATGAAATAACAATTTATACTTCTTGTTGTAATGTAAGTAAGGGGATTTATTATTATACTACTTATAATAATCACCAAATTACTGCTGTTGATATGTTTAAGGAAAATTTGGATGGAAATAGTATTGTTAAATATCCTTTGATTGAGACTGGAGAGATTAGGTGGCAGAATTAAATTTATTGTATTATGAAACGAGAATGTTTTAGAAAATATGAATATAGTTATGGGATGTAGATTATAAGTAAAAATATTTTTGTAAAATATTGACAATAATTGGATGGCATGTTAAAATAAAATTGCCATCAAAAAGAGTCAACATTTTTGAGGAGTGCATAATATATGAATATAATATCAGGTCAATTTAGAAGTCAAAGTTTACTTAAAATTAAGAAAATTGTAGATCTAGATGAAAATGGTGACAAATTTATAATAGCTAGAAGAAGAAAAAATATTGAATTTATGAGAGAGTACGGTTTGAATCATGATGATGTAAAAAATATTGTAAGGGAACTTAATGTTGATGATTGCTTTGCAGGACCAGAAGAAGATAGAAATTCAATGTATGATGGATGGGTATTTAAGTTTAAGCCAATGTTTGAAGATGTTCAGTTGTACATAAAGATAAGAATAGAGAATGTTGAAAAGTCAGTTTGTTTGTCAGTACATGAATTTGGAAAGTATGATGGGGTGAGTTAAAATGAAAGTATATTGTCCATATTGTAAAAAAGAAGTAGAGTATAGAATTGAGAAAAGGGATATTAAAGAATTTAAAGGGATAGAAGTAAATACTTTTGAAAATGTAGCTATATGTAATGAATGTAATGAAGATTTATATGTTAATGAAATAGAAAATGAGAATAATGAAAGAATTTTTAAGATTTATAGAAAGATAGCTAATATTATAACTCCACAAGATATAGTAAATTTAAGAAATAAGTATGATATTTCGCAAAGAGAATTGACTGCAATTTTAGGTTTTGGAAAAATGACTATTAATAGATATGAAAGAGGTGGATTGCCTTCAAAATCTCAAAGTGATTATATAAGAGTATTAATAGATAATGAAATTGAATTTTTGAATAGAGTGAAGGATGCGTATGAGAAAAATGAGATTTCTGAAAAGACGTATAAGAAAATCGTTTCTAATGATGTTGAGAAAGCTATTAGTAAAAAAGAGGTTCAAGATAATATTAGAAAATATTTGAATGTTGAATTAAATAGAGATCCGGATATTTATAATGGGTATAGATCATTAGATTTGGATAAGATTGAGAATATTATTTCTTATATAGCAAGTAAAGTTAAGAATTTAACAATAACTAGTTTAAATAAATATTTATGGTATATTGACATGTTGTCTTTTAATCAAAGAAGTGTTGCTATTACTGGATTGACATATCAAAATCAAAAGTTTGGTCCTACTATAATTAATAAAAGATATGACGAGATTTCATTACTTGATGATAAGTATCAAAGAGAGGATTTTGAAACTATTAATGGTAATGTTACTGAGATTATAAGTAAGGATAATTTTGATTTGAATAAAATATCTGATAGTGAAAAGAAGATTATTGATAGTGTAATAAAATTATTGAAAAATAAAAAAGTGACTGAAATTTCTGAAATGTCTCATAAAGAAGATGGATGGAGAAAGACGGAGAGATTGGAGCAAATATCTTTTGAGTATGCTATGAATTTAAAATTAATTAAATAAGTGGGGGAGCAAAATATTTTGGTTGAGTCCAGAATATTTTGCTTTTGTTTTAGAGGAGGTGATTATTGTATACTCTGTTTTTGTATTTTTTATATTAAGTAAAATAAGAGATGTTATATTTTTTAATAATGAATATTATAAGAAAGGAGTTATTTTAAATGAAGGTTTTGACGATTAAGCAGCCATGGGCTACTTTAATTATGCAAGGAGATAAGAGATTTGAATTTAGGAGTTGGCAAACAAAGTATAGAGGTGATTTATTGATTCATGCTGGAAAAGGTATTGATAAGGAAGCTATGAAGAGATTAGCTAAATACTTGCCTGATGAGATCCCTTTGGGAAAGATTTTAGGAAAGGTTACTTTGGTTGATTGTATTAAGATGTGTCCTGAGTTTAAAGATATGCTTTTAAAGGAAAATCCAGATATTTATACTAAGAGCTCTTTTCAAGAAAATTATGGTTGGCAAGTTGAGAATGTGAAGGTTTTTAATGAACCGATTGACGTAAAAGGGCATTTGAGTTTGTGGGAGTATGAGTTGGACGATAAAATGCTATAAAATATAACATTTAAAGTAATAGAGGCATCAGTATATTAAGATTTAACTTACATTTTAACTTCTTGCTAGATTATAAATCTAGTAGGAAGTTTTTTTATGTGAAACAAAGATTTTGGATGTCTTTTATAAAATAATAATTGCTATTCTATAATTTTTGATATAATATAAATCTACAAAAGAAAGAGACAACAAGAAATTTAATTATAAAGGAGATTGCACATGGGTGAGAAGAAAATTCTAGAATGCCATGATTTGCACAAAAAGTTTGGAAAGAAAGAAATCCTAAAAGGAGTATCACTAGAAGCGGAAGCAGGAGATATTTTAGGATTCATTGGGCCAAATGGAGCTGGTAAAACAACAACAATAAAACTTATTTTAGGTTTACAAAGTATTACCAGTGGAACTGTAAAAATCAATGGATATGATGTTGAAAAAGATTTTACAAAAGCAATTAAAGGTGTTGGTACAATCGTTGAAAATCCTGATTTATATATGTATATGTCAGGATATGATAACTTAAAAATGATTGCTAATTTATATGATGGAATTACTAAAGAACGACTTGATGAGGTTATTAAGCTTGTTGGTTTAGAGAATAGAATTCATGATCGAGTTTCAAAATATTCTTTAGGAATGAGACAAAGACTTGGTGTTGCACAGGCTATTTTGCATAAGCCTAATTTACTTGTTCTTGACGAACCTACTAATGGACTTGATCCAGAGGGAATTAAACAGGTTAAAGATTTACTTGTTATGCTTGCTAAAAAAGAAAAGATGGCTATTTTGATTTCTAGCCATAATTTGCTTGAACTTGAAAGTTTTTGTACTAAAGTTACTATCATAAAAAATGGTGAGGTTGTTGAAACTTCAACTATGGAAGAGGCTAAAAAGGTTGATGCTATAAGTGTTTATCATTTTACTGTTGATGATGCTGATAAGATGATAGACGTAATGACTGGCGAAAATAGTGCTAATAAAGAAATGACTTTTGATACTGATAAAGTGGAGAAAATTGATTCAGAGAATGTTAAGATTTCTGTTGATAGAAGTGGTGTTCCAGCGATAGTTGAGGACTTAGTTCATGGCGGCGTAAAGGTTTATGGCGTTTATTCTGAAAAGGTTAGTTTGGAGGATGCATTCTTGAAAAAGACAGGAGGGAATGTAATTGAATAGGTTAGTTAAAAATGAGTTGAAAAAGATTTTTAGTAAAAAGGCTATGTTTGTACTTTTTATTGTTACGATTGTGTTTATGTGGATAATTAATTTCTTAAACTTTAAATTTAAATCAGATGATAATGAGTATATAGTGGGTCAAGTAGAGGCATATGAAGCAGAATTAAATAGTTCTGTTGATTTGGATCCTGAATATAAAAAAGATGCTGAGAATTATTTAGAGGCATATAAATTGATGCAACATTATGGTTTGGATAGTTGGCAGACTTATATTATTCAGAATAGAGTAGTAGGTTTGATTTCAAGTATGAGAGAAGATGGACTTGCTGAATTTTATGATGAGTATAAAAAAGAGTATGATGATTTAATTGCTCGTTTTGATAATGGCGATTGGAGAAGTTTTGTTCAAGAGGAGCTTGATGATGTTAATGATCAGCTTGAAATGGATGCTGATGATTGGAATGTTAAGGATGCTAAGCAGGTTCTTGAATGGAGATTGGAATATGATATTCCTTATGGAAATTCACCTCTTAATACGTATTTAACATCATGGTATAGTGCTAGACAAAATATTAGAGATTTTGAGGCGAGACAGGATGCTTCATATCAGGATAAAGTTTCTAATGATGATGAAAAGGCGACTATAGCTATTTGTGAATATGCGATCAAGAATCGTTGTGATTATAATTTAGGTGTTGAAGGAGATTATTTTATAAAAAATGGTGTAGTTGATGATGCTAAAATTAGTTTGTTAAAGGCTGTTGATCAGTATTCGCTTTTTATTCTTATTGCTATTGCAATTATTGCTGGTACTATTGTTAGTGAGGAGTTTAATAAGGGAACAATTAAGTTGTTGCTTGTTAGACCTTATTCTAGAGTTAAAATTTTGTTAGCTAAGTTTGTTACTAGTTTGATTATTATGTTTGCTGCAATTCTTACTGTGGTTTTAGCTCAAACAATTATTGGTGGTATTTTATATGGCTTTGGAATTTATACTACAAAATGTGTTGTTTATAATATTGCTGCTAATTCTTTGAGTGAGGTTAGCTTGTTTAAGTATTTGTGTATGATTATTGGTGCTAAATTGCCAATGTTTATTCTAATATTGACTTTATCATTTACTATTAGTACTGTTTTTACAAACGCACCTCTTGCTATTGCTATTCCTCTTGTTGGAATGACATTTGAGTCTTTAATTAATCAGTTGGCTTATATGTATGAGAAAGCAAGATTTTTGATGTATTTTGTTACTCCTAACTGGGATTTCACTCAATATGTGTTTGGAGGTTTGTCTCAGATGAAGGGTGTTACTTTACCGTTTTCAATTTGTATTTGTTTAGCGTACTTTATTGTGATGATGGCATTGAGCTTGTATTCATTTAAGAATAGAAATATTAAGAATGTTTAGTTGAGATTGAAGTAATTTGATAAAAATTAAAGGAGGGAATATATGAAAGAGTTTGAAGGTGTTGCTGCTGTTCAAGGAAATGCAAAGTGGGAGAATATTATTAAAAGAGAGGTGCCTTTGTATCAGAGGACTAATGATATTCGTTCACCTTTTGAACGTGATTATACAAGGATTATTCATAGTACTGCGTATAGAAGGTTGAAGCATAAAACCCAGGTATTTTTCTCTCCTGAGAATGATCATATTTGTACTCGTAGTGAGCATGTGACTCATGTTGAGTCTATTAGTTATACTATTGCTCATCATCTTGGCTTGAATACAGAGCTTACAAGGGCTATTGCTACAGCTCATGATATTGGTCATAGTCCTTTTGGTCATCAGGGTGAAAAGATTTTAAGTAAAATTTCAGAGCGTGATGTTGGTGAGAAGTTTTGGCATGAGCGTAATGGAATGATTATGGTTGATAAGGTTGAACTTTTGGAGAATCCTGATGGTGATAAGTTTAATCTTGATTTGACTTATGGTGTTAGAGATGGAATTATTTCTCATTGTGGTGAGATTGATGAAAATAGGTTGAAACCAAGGGATGAGTTTATTGATTTGTATGATTATGCATATCCAAATGAATATGCTCCTTATACTTGGGAGGGGTGTGTTGTAAAGATTTCTGATAAGATTTCATATTTGGGTAGGGATATTATTGATGCAGTTACTCTTGGTATTTTGGATGAAAAGCTTGAGGATTTGCATGAGTTGTTAAATGTTGATGGAAAGATTAATAATACTGTTATTATTAATGATTTTATTTATGATTTGTGTGTGAATTCAAGTGTTGAGAATGGTTTGTGCTTTTCAGAAAAGATGTTTAATAGGCTAAATGAGATTAAGAAATTTAATTATAAATATATTTATTTATCTGATAAATTGAAGGTTTCAATGGATTATTTTGAGTTAATTTTGAATACGATTTATAATTTCTTGAAAGATTTACATTCAAATAGGGAGAGGGCAATGAGGATTTGTTCTGATCTTGTTTTGGATTTTGAAGATTGGATTTCTAATTATTGGAGTGATAAGAGAAATCTAGAGAATAAGAATTCTGTGATTTTTAGTACAGATGATCCTAAGGAATGGAGTAGGGCGATTATTTATTATATTTCTGGAATGACTGATAATTATGCTATTGAGACATTTAATAGGATTATTAAGTTTTAGAGGTAAAGCTATAGTGGATTTAGAAAGTAATTATTAACTTTTAGAAAAAGTATCTTGGCTGATTTAGAAAGAATTATTATGTTTTGAAAAATATCTTTGTTGATTTAAAAATTAATAATGAAAAATTCAAATATAATTTGTTTAATATAAAAAGGACGATGTAATATCGTCCTTTTTGTGTATTAATGATACTTAAATGTGAAAGATAACTATTAATGTTTGTTATTATTTTGCTAATTGAATAACAAATTAATTCATAATATCTGGATTATCTTCAACAATTTTGTCAATTATGTTTTGATTTGTTCTAAATGGGACAGCATATCCTTCTAATGATACAGCTTTGTCAAAAAGAGAAGGTGAGTCTTCATTTACATAGATTTTTGCTTTTCCTTTCCCGTTTTTAGCTTCTTGTATTAAGTTTGAAACAGGTGAGTTTCCGTCAAATGCCATTACTACTGAGTTTCTTCTTTCAAATATTTCGTAGTTAAAGCTTTTGTAAATTCCCATTTCATCGCTTTCTATTGATATACGTATTCCGTCAATGTTTTCTTTTTGCAAGTTGTCTGAATCTGATTCAGATATTGTCTTTGGAACAATTGCGTTTATTTCAAATTTTTTGTTTAATTTGTCGTTTAGTTCAACTATTTCTTTTTCATATCCTTGCATTTTGTGTCCAACTACGAAGTAGGCTTTGTCTGAATTTACTTTTGTTAATAGTTCTTTTAGTAATTCTTTTCCTTCTGGTGTTACTTCAGTGTTTCTGCCTTTTTTATTAAAACTTCCTCCTGCAATGATGATTGGAACTTTGTCTGTTGGTAGTTGTTTTACTTTTTGTCTGAAAATGCTTTCTGTTTCTAAGTTTGTGTTTATTCTCATTTCTGCTGTGTTTAGTTTGCCTTTTTCATGGTTTTCTTTTTCAAGTTCTGTTAGGGCTTCTGTGATTGTTCTACCGTTAAGGAATTCTTTGAATTTCTTTGATTTTGTTTCAAAGTATTTATTGCTTCTTGTAATTACTTCGTCTTCAACTTTTCTCATTTTTTCAAAGTCTTTGTCATCAAGGTGAAGTAGGTTTTGTAATGCAAGTTGCTCATCGATTGTATCAATTCCATAGAATCCGCATCCGTCAGTTCCTTGAACGCATTTTACATCTGCTTCTAGGTATTTTTTTAGTGGGTGGATGTTAAGGTTTGTTAAGTTGTTTAGTCTTACATTTGAACCTAATTGGAATTCTAATATAATGTTGTTTTTCTTTAATTTTTTTAATAGTTGTTTTCCAAGTGGAGAAGATAGGTCTTCTGTGTATAGTCCATGTCCTAGTCTAACTTTTGGCATTGGTTGACCTGGATTTAGTGAGTCTTCAACGCATTGTATTGATTTTGATACATTGTCTCTAAGACTATCATTTTCTCCTGCGTGTATTCTTATTGTGAAGTCTGGATCTACGTCATTAACGTAGTCTACTAATTCTTTTATTGCTGGTTTTAAATCTGTTACATCATTTATTTCTTCGCCTATGAAGTCGCTTCCAACTACATAAGGGCTGTGGCTTATTGTTTTTAATACGTCTAAGTTTGAACGTAGGTAGTTACCAGATACGATTTGATCTTGAATTATTGTAAGTGGAATACGTCGTAAACCTACTAAAAATCTTAGTTTTACGCCTGTTTCTTTTTCTATGTAAGGTAGAATGTAGTGTAATTCTTCAATTAATTTTATTGCTGGTCCGTTTGCTTTTGCTAAATCAGTATCTGTTATTTCAACATATTCTATTTTTTGTTTTTGATATTCTCTTGCAATCCATAGTAATTTATCTTGACGTAGTGAAATGTTTTCAAGTACGTAGTTGTCTTGGTCTGCAAGCATTTTATTTAATATTCTTTTTATGTCTTGTTCTGGTATTTTGTCTATTTTGTTTTGATCTAATTTGATTTTTGGGTTTGCTTCTACGCCTTTGCAGAATACGTATCTGTAAATATATAGTTTTTCTAAATTAGTGAATACTGCTTGACCATCTTTTAATAATGCTAAGCTTATTCTAATTTTTGAAATGTTGTATGCAGCATTTTCAAGGTTGTTTAGTATGAAGTCTGCAAAGTTTATAAATGTGTTGTCATCTATTTTTCTGGTTAGGTATTTTCCTTGTAAATCTGAGTCTTTAAATTGTTCTGCAACGATTTCTCTTTGTTTTAAGATGGCTTCTTCTTGTTTTTTTGACATGCGCAAATTTAATTTTTTGATGTAGTATAGGGGATAACGTAATTGATGTTTGATTCCTAATGCTATTAATACATCTGGTGATAGGTTTGCGTTCATATGTGTGTGTAGGTCTGTTTTAAATTTGTTCTTTTTTAATATATATGATTTTACAATTGTTTTTTGAATTGATAGATTATAATTTTTTGTTTGTGACATTAATGTTTTTGTAATGGCTGGAATTTTTGCTTTTAATTCAACGTCACCATTCTCATAGATCGTAGCAATTTTTATTCCACCTAATCTAAGAAAGTAAACGATTTCATTGTCTGCATTGATACAGGCTGGTAATGTTCCAGATATTATTTTCATGTTGTTTGAATCTAGTGTTGTTTCAACTTTACAAAGTTTAGCTAAGTTTGTTATTAAGTTTCCAGTTTTGTGATTTGGTGTTTCAATTATGTATGTTAGTTCGTCTTCATTTTTTCTGTATATACTAATTGATATGTCTTTTTCTTTGTCTAGGAAAAATTGATTTAATAATACTTTTTTCATTTAATTACCGTTCCTTTCTGTGTTTGTTTATATATTTAAATTGGAAAGCTGTCTTGTGATTGAAGATGTATTAAGCTTTCCATATTTTGATTAAGTTTTTTCTTATAAAAATTGGCAAGTATTCTATCTGTGTGAATATTGCCAATGTGGTTTGTATTAAAAACTAGTAATTATTATTGTACCATAATATGATATGCTTTTCAATATTATGTATACTATTTTTGATACTTTTTATTTAATTATTAGTGTTTTTTGCAAAACTGTTAATTTTTTTATTGGATGTGTTTGTGTGTGAAGGCATATGAGGTTATATATATGAAAGATTATATATAATCAATGGGATGTATGGAAAACATCTATAGGTTAATACAAATAGATATAATTAGATATAATAAAACGAGCACTTTTTCTCCAAGTAGAGAATAGTGCTCGCGTGTGCGTTACAGCTTGTAGAGTGGTGCTAGTTCTGTCTTGAGGTCTTCAGGTAAGGAATCGAATTTCCCTCTGAGACGTCGCATGTAGTCCTGAGTAAAGAATGCAATGTCTTTTGCTGTAACGTTGTCGAGTTTCACGAAATTTGCGATTGCATAGTCACATGCATGCAAAAAGTCAATTGCACGAGAGCGTTCAGCCTCAGTACTAGCAGCATTTGTTAAGCTGGTGCTGTTGTTGCAGGTATAGTTGTAACCAATGAAGTCAATGCAAATTACGGAACGTGCCGATGCAATCAGAATGGGGATAAGAGCCACATCTTCATAGCAATGGAGTTCACTGCCTGCAATGGAGAACTTGTAGAAAATGTTCTTCTTGAATGCAAACAACCAGTAAACTGCATATTTTTTCCTTGGTTTAGACCACTGCTTGAGAGCGTCCATACCAGACATAACAGCATTTGCTTCGTCCAGATAGTTGTATCTCTGATGATCCTTGCGTTTCACATCATTAACTAAGTTCACCTGATATCTTACGATGTCAGGGTGATGGTTGTTAATGATGGTAGCCTCTAACGTTGCAAGCAAGTTTGGATTAATGGTGTCGTCAGAATCTACGAAAATCACATAATCACCTTCTGCTAAGTTTGTACCTCTTGTTCTTGAGATAGCTACACCTGCATTGCGAAAATGATATGCGTGAACACGCTGATCCTTTTTGACAAATTCATCCAAAATGGCTTTGCTTTTGTCGGTAGAACCATCATTGATGACTACAACTTCAAAGTCGTTGTAAGTCTGGGCTAAAATGCTGTTGAGACAACCCCGAAGAGTTTTCTCTGCGTTAAAACATGGAACAATAACACTAAAAAACAACATATCGTTGTACCTCCTTTTTCAAACGCAGCGGGCTTTTTAGCGAAGCCCTGGTTTGTAAGTTCCATGTCCACGATTATAATATGGAAGTTGGTTAAAGTCAATTGAATATTGATAAAAATTGTGATATAAGTATTTTATTATTTTTAGAGTGTTTTCTGAAAGGAAATTTAGTGTATGAAGTATAAAGATGTAATTGAAAAAATGTCTTTGGAAGAGAAGGCAAGTTTGTGTGTTGGTAATGATTATTGGCATAGCTTTGAACTTGAAAAGTATGGGATTCCTAAGATTACTATGTCAGATGGACCTCATGGGTTGAGGGTTCAAAAAACTAAGGCTGATAATCTTGGTATAAATGAAAGTGAGATTTCTACGTGTTTTCCTGCTTCTGCTAGTTTAGGTAATACTTGGAATAGAGAGTTGATTTGTTTATTAGGAAAAACTTTGGGAAAAGAGGCTAGAAAAGAAGAGGTTAATATTGTTTTAGGTCCTGCTATTAATATAAAGAGAAGTCCTTTGTGTGGTAGAAACTTTGAGTATTTTTCTGAGGATTCTTATTTAACAGGAATTCTTGGCGTGGAATATGTGAAGGGACTTCAAAGTGAAAATGTTGGAGCTTGTGTAAAACATTTTGCTGTTAATAATCAAGAAAATAGAAGAAGAACTATTGATGTGGTTATTGATGAAAGAGCTTTGAGAGAAGTGTATTTAAAGGCTTTTGAAATGATTATAAAAAATGCTAAACCTTGGTCTATTATGAGTGCTTATAATAAGGTTAATGGCGAATATTGTAGTGAGAATCAACATTTATTGAATGATATTTTAAGAAAAGAATGGAATTTTGATGGAATTGTTATTTCTGATTGGGGTGCTGAAAATGATAGAGTTAAAGGATTGAAAGCTACTCATGAGTTGGAAATGCCTGGAGGAAGAGGTAATGGTGCCAAAGAAATTATTGAGGCTGTTAAGATTGGAGAAATTTCTGAAACAGAGTTAAATGAAGCTGTTGATAGAATTATTGATGTTGCTAGAAAGGGAAGTAATCAGTTTGCATATGATGAAAAGTTAGGAGCATATTTAGAAAAGAATAAAGCTGGTAAAGAAACTTTTTTTGAATATGATCAGAAGGTTCATCATGAGATTGCTGAGAAAATTGCTGAAGAGACAATTGTATTATTAAAAAACGATAATAATATTCTTCCTATAAAAAATAAGAAAATTGCTGTTATAGGTGATATGGCTAAAACTCCAAGATATCAAGGAGCAGGAAGTTCGACTATTAATCCATATAAGATTGAAAATGCTTATGATAACTTGGTTCAAAATGGAATTGATGTTGAATATGCTCAAGGATATGAAAGAATTGAGTCAGAAAATGATGAAGCTTTAAGAAGTGAAGCTGTTAAAGTTGCTAAGAATAATGACGTTGTACTTGTGTTTGCGGGGCTTACAGAGAATTATGAATCTGAAGGTGTTGATAGAGAAAATTTAGATATGCCTGAAAATCAAAATAAATTAATTGATGAAATTTGTAATGTTAATGAAAATGTTATTGTTATTTTGTCAAATGGTTCTCCTATATTGATGCCTTGGAAAGATAAAGTTAAAGGAATTTTAGCAGGATACATTGGTGGAGAAGCTGGCGGAAAGGCTGTTGTTGATTGCATTCTTGGTAATGTGAATCCAAATGGTAAATTGGCTGAAACTTATCCTAATAAATTAGAAGATACTTCTTGCTTTAATAATTATCCTGGAAATGAAATAACTGTTGAATATAAAGAGTCTGTTTATGTGGGATACAAATATTATGACAAGGTTGGAAAAGATGTGTTATTTCCATTTGGATTTGGTTTGAGTTATACAGAGTTTGGATATTCTGATTTGAAAGTTAATATTGAGAATGAAAAAGTAGACATTAGATTTAAAATAAAAAATGTTGGAGATGTTGCTGGAAAAGAGATTGCTCAAATATATGTTAAGAAAGCTGATTCTGTAGTATTTAGACCAGATAAAGAATTGAGAGATTTTGCTAAGGTCGATTTAAATCCAGGTGAAGAAAAAGATGTTCATATTGTTCTTGATAGAGCTTGTTTTGAATATTATGATATTGAAAATGATAGATGGCAAGTTGAGGCTGGAGAATATGAGATTTTAGTTGGAAAATCAAGTAGAAATATTGTTTTGAATGATAAAGTAGTAATTAATTCAGATGATGTTTGTGTAAAGAAAGAATTTTGCGAAAAATATTATACTGGTGATGTTCAAAATATTACTGATGAAGAATTTGAAAAATTAATTGGAAGAAAGTTGCCAGATAAAGTTTTGAAGATTGAAGATATTACGGCTGAAAACACTTTGGAACAGATAAAAAATACTGCGATTGGTAAAGTGATTTATGATAATCAGATGGAGAAAATGAATAGATTATTGAGAGAGCAAAATGTTAATAAGGCAACCAAGGTTATGATGGATTTACAAAAACCATTAAAGAAATTTTATGAGAAGAAGAGTAGTAAAATTACAAAAGAAATGGTTGATGAATTGATTGCAATGGCTAAGAAAGGCGAGTTTTCAGAGAATAATGCATTTGTGAAAGAATATTTAAAGTAGTAAAAAGTTGGAATGAAAGGATTTGAAGATGATAAAAGCAGTTTTTATTGATATAGATGAAACACTAACAAATAGTCAAAGAGAGGTTACTGAAAAGACAAAATCAGAAATAAAAAAATGTGTGGAAAATGGTGTAAAAATAATTTTGACTTCTGGGAGATCTCGTAGAGAGGCTATGGATTTTCAAGAACAGATTGGAACAAGTCCATATATAGTTTCTTCAAATGGCGCTTCTGCCTATGATGCAGAAAATGGAGTTGAAATTTATAATGAGAGAATTGATCCTCAAATGGTGCTTCAATTAATAAAACATTCAAGAGAGAATGGATATAGAATAAAATTGAACTATAAGGATCTTTTAGTTATGAATGAAGCTGCTTATCCAGATGAAAAGGACAAGGAAGTTTCTTATGAAGAATTAGAAAGGGTTGCAGTAGAGGAGCAAGTTGTTCAGTGCGTTATTACAAGTACTGATTTTGAGAAAATGAAGGTTTTTAGAGATTATATAAAAAATGAATGTGTAGGAATAGCTGTTGCAAACGAGTCTAAACGTTTTAAAAATCCTGATTTGAAGCCAAGTAGAAATTATTATTGCGATGTTGCGTCTAGTAAGGTTTCTAAAGGAAATGCTGTTAAAGCTGTTTGTGAATATTTTCAAATTAAACCTGAAGAAATAGTTCCAATAGGTGATGGAGAAAATGATTTGTCAATGTTTGAATTAACTCCAAATTCTGTTGCTATGGGAAATTCATTGCCTGAAATAAAAGAAAAAGCTAATTATGTTACGGCTTCAAATGATGAAGATGGTGTAGCTAAGGTGTTAGGGTTTATCATTAAAGTTAATGAAAAAGAGATGCCAATTTGAAATTGACATCTCTTTTTGTTGGTTAAAAGACTACGAACCAACTGTTTACACTCATAAAAACAAAGATTTCATTGCTCCATAACATCCAGCATAGGAAGAATAGCTTGTCTTAGTGATTTTAAGATTGTCCAGAAACTTAGGATAGGCATGTTCTTGCACAAAGCTTTCAGCTTGTGGAAGAAGATCAGGAAATTCAAAGCCACCGCCAGACAGATATAATACATCTGGATTAAAACTATGAATTAATGATACTAATGCTATTCCAAGTTCTTGAGATGCTTCTGAAATGATAGCTTGATATTGCTCTTTATCAGTTTCAGTCATTCTTTTTAAAATCTTAGATCCAGAGCACAATCTACCTATTTTGGTAATATTTCTGTTCATGTCAAATGTTGGGTTGCCGTAGATTTCACCAGCTAAACCAACTGAGCCTGTGAAGAGTTTGCCGTTGATGGCAATTCCAGCACCAATACCAGTTCCACTAGTTACGCTTATGAGTACCTTAGAATTTGGATATTCAAGTGTGCCTGCTAAACATGCTGCATTGGAATCGTTGATGAGTTTAACTTTTGGACACATTAGATGTGCAAAATCTTTTACGCTTAGATCTTCCAAACATCTTAATGTGGTGTGGCATACGTTTTGACCATCATATGTGCAACCAGAAAACGCAATTCCTATTCCATATAAATCGTGTTTGATTGAGCGATAGAATTCTGAAATTTGATTTATCAAATATTCTTTGCTGCAATCATTTCCTGATGGAATGATATGTGTTATTACTTGGTTATTTACAATGGTAGCCATTTTGATGTTGGTACATCCTACATCAATGCCACAGAGATTATTCAGTTGCCGAATCCCTTTCATATGTCATTACCTCCTTTGGTGCGAGTGTATTGCCTATTATAACACGATTTGAGGTAAATTACAAATGAATGTTAAATACTTGATTGTTTACATAAAAAATAGTATAATATTGACGTAAGCGTATTTTGCTTATTATAAGTTTAATTCTTACATTAAGAAAGGAGCTTTTATGAATTTTATGAAAAGACGAATGCGGACATATGTAAAGGACATTCTTGACATTGTGTCAATCCAGTCTTTTACAGGCGATACGGAAGGTATCGAAAAATGCCAGGAGTATGTGGCTGGTCTTGCTACGAGCCTTGGTTTTGAAGTAACAAAACATGGTGAAGGTCAGGTTTTGGTTATTCAGCCTAAGGTTACTGGCAGAGAGCCTGAACTTGGTATTGTGTGCCATTTGGATACAGTTCCATTTGACGAAAGTGAATGGGAACATAATCCACTTGGTGAAGTTTCAGAAGGTAGAATCTATGGCAGAGGTGTTTTGGACGATAAGGCGTCTATTATTGTGGCGTTGAATGTGTTCAAAGAACTTGAAAGTGAGATTAAACCTTCGTGGCAGCTCATTGTTGGTTCAGCAGAGGAGGCATCGCCGTGGAGCGATATGAAAGCTTTTTTGAATGAAAATCCGGTGTTACCAAAATTCATGGTGACAATTGATGGAGATGGAATTCAGAATGGTTGCAGAGGTTACTCTGATGTTGAACTGAAATTTCACAGACACACAGGAGGAGATATTTTCTTGGAAGATCTGTGGGTGCATAATGGAGTCAATAACATGGTTCCTAATAGAGCATTTGCACAGATTGATGGTAGCTCGCTTGAAGCCAATGGTAAGGCGTGTCATTCTTCGATTCCAGAAGAAGGCGATAATGCTTTGATTAAGTTGGTTAAAAGAGTGGCAGAGTGTGAAGATGTTCGGAAAGAGTATTTGGAATTCTTTGAATTCATGGAGGTGTTTAACGAAAAGAATTGTGCTGAGACACTTGGTTTAGCACAGGGGAGCAGTATTACTCCTACAAATTGTAGTTTGGAAAACGGTGTGATTCGGTTGACTTTAAATTGTCGATTTGGAATTGGTACAGAGAAACAGATGATTGAAGAAATGCTTACTGGGATTGCAGAAAAATATAAATGTGGTTTCAGTTATTCGGAGATTATTTTGCCATCGTATGTTCCAGAAGATTCAAAAGAAATGCAGATTATGTGTGATGCATATGAACAGGTTATGGGCAAGAAGGTTGTTCCTGTGATTGCCCGTGGAACTGGTTATAATGCAGCATTACCAAATTGTGCAATCTTTGGACCTCGGTTTATTCCTGAGGATGATGAACCGGATACATGCCATGCAGCCAACGAAAATCGGAGCATTGAAGATTTGGGAAAATTTCAGAAAATGCTTGAGATTTTTGTTAGCAAAATGCTTTCAGACTAAAAACGGAAGAGGGTACACCAATAGGTGTGCCCTCTTTTGCTATGATTTAGCTGTTTAGAGAAACAGATCATCATAGTCTGGACGGTTTTCCAGTTCAAGGATGTCATTAATCTGTGATTCTGTGTATCCCTGTTCCTTTAACCATTCTCTCCGTTTCTGTTCGTTTGTAGTCATTTCGAACTCCTCCTAATGTAAAAAAACATGTTGCGCCATATGGCTTGCTACAACTAGATTATAGCATGATTAGCAAAAAAAATCAATTTTATAGTACGCTTGTGAAAATTTAATGTTATAATTGTAAAGTAAATTCAAAGGAGAAAAAATATGATTCGCTTATTTGATATTAAAAGAAAAGTAAAACAGTTGAAAAATACAGATAAAGAGTTATTTGAGAGTTATAAATTAGTTTCAACCAAAGATAAGAATGAGATTTTAAAAGAGTATAATACCACTGATGATAGTGGATTAAATTCAAAACAGGTTGAAGAATTATTAGAAAAGAATGGTCAAAATGTTGTTGTTAAGAGGGAAAATAAAGGTCCACTAAGTTTTTTTGTTAAATCTTTTAATGATAAATTTATATATATTTTAATTGTACTTGCAATAATTGATTTTGTATTAGCAGATAAATTAGGAGCGTTTATAATTATTGGTATTGCTATTGTTAGTGCATTAATAAAGTTTGTTCAAGAATATTCAACGTATAAATTTAATAAGAAATTAGAACAAAATATTTTTACTACTACAACGGTATTGAGAAATAAAAAGGCTAAAGAGATTAGAATTGAAAATGTTGTTATTGGAGATATTATTGAATTGAATGCTGGAGCGATAATTCCTGCAGATGTAAGGATAATTGAGAGTAAGGATTTGTTTTTAAACCAATCTGTTTTCACAGGAGAAAGTGTGTTAGTTGAAAAGACAACAGAATCAAGTGAAGCAAAAGAAATCTTTAGCATAAATAATATTTGTCTTATGGGTTCAAGTGTTGTTAGTGGAAGTGCTAAGGCAGTTGTTGTTGAAACAGGTTTTAATACTTATTTAGGAAGAATGAGTAAAAATTTAAATAATAAAAAAGAGAAAACGAATTTTGAAAAAGGTATGGATGGTATTACAAAATTGCTTATCAGATACATGATAGTTGTTTCAATTTTTGTTTTTGTGATTTATGCATTTATTAGACATGATTATATAGAGGCTTTGTTGTTTGCATTGTCTGTGGCTGTTGGAATAACGCCAAGTATGTTGCCAATGATTGTTAATGTTAATTTGACAAAAGGTACTAAAACTTTGGCAAAGAAAAAGACTTTAGTTAAAAATAGTGAATCAATTCAAAATCTTGGTGCTATAGATATTTTGTGTACAGATAAAACTGGAACATTAACAAAAAATAAAATTACTCTTCAAAAATATATAAATGTTATGGGTGAAGAGGATTTAGATATTTTAAAGTATGCATTTGTAAATAGTTATTATGGTACTGGAATAAAGAATTTAGTTGATAGAGCTGTTATTTCATATGGAAATGAACATAAGATTAGAGATGTTTTAAATGAATATACGAAGGTTGATGAAATACCTTTTGACTATACTCGTAAAAGAATGAGTGTTGTTGTTAAATATGAAAATAACTATAAAATGATCACTAAAGGTGCTATTGAAGAAATTTTAAAATGTTGTAAAAATGTTAAATACAAAGATCAGATTATTGAATTAGATGAAAAATTAATAAAGCAAATAGAAGTAAATGCAAATAATCTTTCAAATATTGGTATGCAAGTAATTGCGTTGGCTGAAAAGAAAGAATATCCAGGTGCTGAGAATTTTAATAGTGAAAGTGAGATTGAAATGACTTTTGTTGGATATGTTGCTTTCTTAGATCCGCCAAAGAAAGGTGTAAAAGAGACTATTATTAAATTAAAGAAAGCTGGAGTAAAAACAAAGATCTTAACAGGTGACAATGCATATGCCACTAAGAATATTTGTAATATTGTTGGTTTGCGTTCTGACAATATAATAATTGGAAGTCAATTAGATGAAATGAGTGATGAAGAACTTAAAGAGAAAATAGAAGAAGTTGATGTGTTTGCTAGACTTAATCCATTGCAAAAAGAGCGTGTTGTTAAATTATATAAAGAAAATGAACATGTTGTTGGATATATGGGAGATGGAGTAAATGATGCACCTTCATTACAAGTATCTGATGTGGGAATTTGTGTGGATTCAGCTACTGCTATTGCAAAAGAGGCAAGTGATATTATTTTATTAAAAAAGAGTTTGGATGTTATTTATGATGGGGTTATGGAAGGTAGAAAAGTGTATGGGAATATTATTAAATACATGAAAATGGCTTTAAGTTCTGACTTTGGTGATGTGTTTAGTATTGTTATTTCTAGTATATTTTTACCATTTTTACCATTACTTCCAATTCAAATGTTGATACAGGATTTCTTGTATGACATTTCACAGGTTGCAATTCCATATGATGATGTTGATAAGGAATTTTTAGAGAAGCCAAAGAAGTGGGATACAAGTGGTTTAGGAAGATTTATGAAGGTGATGGGAATAACAAGTTCTGTTATAGATGTTCTTGCGTTTTTAGGATTTTGGTTTTTATTTGGATATAATTGTGAGGCTAAGCAAAGCTGGTTTCAAACAGCATGGTTTGTTGAGTGCTTGATTAGTGAGACAATGATAATCCATTATATTAGAACTTCTAAGATACCTTTTGTTGAATCACGACCTAATAAATTGTTGCTTATATCAACAATAATGACAATAGTTGGAACGATAGTAACACCAATTATTTTACATAGTGTTGCATCATTTAATTTTGTTATTTTACCATTAAAATATTATGCATTTGTTTTAGTCTTATTAGTTGTGTATACTGTGCTAGTTCAAATTGTAAAGAAAAGATATATTAAAAAATATAATGAATGGCTATAAAAGTAGATTGATGAATAGTTTGAATATTTTAAGAAAAGTGAAAATATGTAATAATTCTTAGTATAAATTAGAACTGTTAAAGTTAATAAAAACTCTCTTTCGATGTGAAAGAGAGTTTTTGTGGTAATAGACCACAGAGCTTACAATATAGGATGTGTTGATCTGTGGCTTTTGTTGTAGCTCGAACATAAAGTTTTTGCTACTGAGGTTAATTCTTTAGAATCAAGAACGAAACATAATTATTATCACGATATTCGGTTTTTACTGGGTTGCCAAACTCTTTGAGAGCATCGTGAATTCTTGCAGTTTCTTCAACAGAAGGAATTTCCTTCTGGAAAATTACAAGCAGATTTTTGGAATTCTCCCGAGTGTAAACTTCAGGTAAAACCTTTGTGATTCTTGCAATTTCTGTTTCAATTCTCCCAATAGTGTAGTTACTAATCATAAGATTACCTCCTTGATGTATGCTCTAAAGATAGAGCTTGATTAAAATGTTCCTTTTAAAATTATACTATACTTTACATAAAAAAGCAAAGACGAGGGCTTTTATAAAATATTGTGTGTCATATGATGAATTATTTGGAATTATCTTGCAATGAAAAGTCGAATATGGTATTATTATTTTCGGAAATAAAGAAACGAATTTTATGTTAATTATAGATGTGGAAGTGAAGGAAAAAAATGGAACCAAATCAGCTTGCAATCCCTTTTGACGTACGTGTATTGCAGGAGAATATTCTTAAGAAAATAATACAAAAAATATGGAAACTAACGAAAAAAGTTATTAGAAGAAGCGTGGATATTATATTCTCATTACTTGTAATTATTTTTTTAATACCTATGACGTTAATTGTTAAGACGGTTTATATGTCAAGAGGAGATTTTGATAGAATTTTTGTAACGGATGAATGCTTTGGAAAAAATGGGAAAGTTTTTAAAGCAATAAAATATAGATCAAGAAATAAAGATGGAGCAGTTAATAAACTTAGATTTACAGCATTAGATAATTTGCCTAAAGCAATAAATATTTTATCGGGGAATATGACAATTGTTGGGCCACAGCCATATAAAGTTTCAGATAGAGAGAAAATGGGACTATATTATGACAGAATAATAATGATGAAACCTGGAATAACAGGGATTTCGCAGATATCATATGTTCAAGATTGGTCTTTTGAAAATAGGTTAGATAACGATATAAAATATTATTATAGAAAAAATTGGTTTACTGATTTAAAAATAGTTTTGATAACTACTGCTATAACATTACCAAGAAGAAATAAAGGGAAAATTTTAAGCTTTTTGAATGTTACTATTAGAGATTTTGGAAGGGCGATTTTTAGATTTGTAAATGCTTTTATAAAGAGAATTATTGATATATGCGGTGGTATAACTGGAACGATAATGTTAATTCCATTAACATTAATAGTATATACTATTAATCTTGTGTCAGGAGATCATGGACCTTTATTCTATTCTCAAGAGAGAATTGGAAAAAATGGAAAGCATTTTAAGATGTATAAGTTTAGATCAATGGTGGTTGGAGCAGATGAGAAATTGAAAGAAATTTTGAAAAATGATCCTGAGCTTAGAGCTGAATTTATGCGTGATAGAAAGTTGAAAAATGATCCAAGAATAACAAGAGCAGGTAAATTTTTAAGGAAAACTTCTTTAGATGAATTTCCACAGTTTATTAATGTTATAAAAGGGGAAATGAGTCTTGTTGGGCCAAGAGCCGTAATAGATGGTGAAATAGAGAAATTTGGAACTAAAAAGAATGTCGTGTTAAGTGTTAAGCCAGGCATTACAGGATATTGGGCAGCCAATGGAAGAAGTGATACTACATATGAAGAAAGAGTCGAAATGGAAACATACTATGCTAAAAATAGTAATGTGGTGTTTGATTTTAAAATTCTATTTAAAACCGTTATGGTTGTAATCAAACATGAAGGGGCTGTATAGAAAAAATATAATTATTTTATAGGAGGGGTTAATATGCCTGATTTTATAATTGTGAAAAGAAAGAGAAAGGATTACGAGCAATATACTTGCAGAATTGAGGTTGAATTATTAGAAAAATTAAAGACTATTGTGTATGAAAATAATTTGGATTCTGTAAATGAACTAGTTAATAAATCTATCAAGTTTGCTTTAGAGAACATGAAGATTAAAAATGAAAGTGTTGCTGGTAAAAAGTATACTAATAAAAAGGAAAAAAATGATAAGAAATAGTATAGAATTTTCTACATAATTATGTAGTAGTTTTATATTAGAAAGTAATGATGAAAATAGTAACAGGCGACTGTTACTATTTTTTATTAATATATGTATTAGTAATAGGAGATAGTAGATGGCTAGAAAAGGTAGAAAATTTGAATTAGCTTATAAATGGTTATATGATTTGGATAAGGATAAATATAAAGTGACTAGTCCAGCTTATTTATATGACCCATTTGCTGATGAAGAACGAGAAATAGATGTATTAGTGGAATTTAAGGATGGAAATAATATAGATAGAAAACTTGCAATTGAATGTAGAGATAGAAAAGCTGCTCAAGATGTGTTGTGGATTGAACAATTACAAAAGAAAAAAGAGGATTTATCATTAGATTATATTTTAGCAACGACAACGTCTAAATTTACTAAAGGTGCCATAAATAAAGCAAGAAGTCACGGAGTTATTATAGAGAAAGCCGAAACCTTTAATCTTGAATCTATAAAAGAAGTAACATCTAATGAATTTTTTTCTGATATTTTCTTTTTTAAAATTGCTTTTAAAGAATTAAGTTTTTTAGTAAAAGATGAAGGTTGGATTGAGTTTAAAGAATATATTAAAAAGTTGAGTTTTATTGAACAGATTGAATTGAGAAATGTTTTAAATAATGAGTATTATTATACTATTAATCCACATGAGTTTTTGAAAGAATCTAAAATAAAAGATGATGTTTTCTTTCAAAATGACAAGGATAATAGTATAGTTATAGATGGTGATGTACATTTTTTGAAAGAGGATGTTCCTGTATTATTTAAAAGAAAGAATATTTTAGGTTTAAAAAATAAAATTAAAGTTTCTCCATTTAGACTATCATTGCCTTTAAATAAGTCATTATCTGTACTTGGAGGTGATGACGGAAAGAATAAAAAATATTGTGCTGTGTTTGGAAATGATGAGGATTGCTTTGAATTTGGATATATAGATAACGATTATTATAATAATATGAAACTTAAGAAAAGAAAGTATATGAGATGTGCTGGGGGAAGTATGCGTGTTAATACGTTGTTCCCTAGTGGAGAAAAGAAGATACATATAGATTGGAATAGGATTATTAAAGATTTTTGGGGAGAGTTTGATTTTAGTGAGGTTTTGTAGAAAGAGGAATATTATAAGTGAATGATGATGAGATAATGAAAAGGGTAGAAATAATATTTTTAATACAAAATTAAATAATGAGTAGAATGGTTAATGGCATCAAAAATTATTAAATTGAATGTGTGAATATTAGTAAGAATATGTCAAAAAAGGTTGAAAAAAGTAAACGGTATTTATATAATAACAATGTTACAAATTTGAGAGGAATGACAAAAATGAAAAGAGATGAACCAATAGTAATTGCACAAATTATGGGAAAATGGATTGGTGGCGGTGTTGAAGCTGTTGTAATGAATTATTATAGACATATTGATAGAAATAAAATTCAATTTGATTTTATTTGTGATGAGGATTCAACTAATATACCATACGATGAAATAGAAAAATTAGGTGGTAGAGTTATAATTGTTCCACCATATCAACATATTTTTGCGTACTTAAAGAAATTAAAACAGATTTTTAAAGAGAATAAATATAAAATTGTACATTCACATATTAATGCTTTGTCAGTATTTCCATTATATGCAGCTAAGTGTGCAGGTGTTCCAGTTAGAATTGCACATAGTCATTCAACAAGTAATAAAAAGGAATGGAAAAAAACATTAATGAAAAATATGTTACGACCATTTAGTAAAGTTTTTGCAACAGATTATATGTGTTGTAGCGAGTTAGCTGGAAGATGGTTGTTTGGAAATAAAACTTATGATGAGGGAAAAGTTTATTTATTAAACAATGCTATTGATGTTGAAAAATTTGCGTATGATGAAGATGTTAGAAAAGCCAAAAGAAAAGAATTAGAAATAGCTGATGATACATTTGTTATTGGTCATATAGGTAGATTTGTGGCTCAAAAGAATCATACTTTTTTAATTGATATTTTTAATGAAGTACATAAAGAAAAAGAGAATTCAGTTTTATTATTAGTTGGACAAGGACCATTGGAAAATGAAATTAAAGAAAAAGTTAACAGACTTGGATTATCTGATTCGGTTAAGTTCCTTGGACAGAGAGAGGATGTTTCTGAATTGTATCAGGCATTTGATTTGTTCTTGTTGCCAAGTTTGTATGAAGGGCTTCCTGTTGTCGGAGTTGAAGCACAGGCTGCTGGATTATTGTGTGTATTATCAAGTGATATGACAAAAGAAACGAAAATATTGGATTCTACAGAATTTGTTGATTTAAAGCAAGATGTTAAAGAATGGGCTAATAAAGTTTTAGAAAATAATTTGAATAATAGAAAAGAGAAATGCGAGAATTTGCTTAATTCTCAGTATAATATAAAAAAAGAAGCAGTTAGATTGGAAGAAAAATATATGAAATAAGGAGAAATATGAAAAGAATTGTTTTAATTGCTTGCTATTTTGGCAAGCTTCCTAATTATTTTGAATATTGGCAAATGTCATGCTTTTATAATAAAGATATTGATTTTATATTATTTACAGATCAATCTGTAAATAAAGTAAATGAAAACTTTAAAGTTGTTAATATTAGTTTAGATAAATTGAAGAAAAAAATTAATAAGAAAGGATTATATACACCTCAAAAATTTATTCCTTATAAATTATGTGATTATAAACCAGCATATGGAAAAATATTTGAAGATTATATATCACAGTATGAATTTTGGGGGTATTGCGATATTGATTTAATTTTTGGTAATATTTCAAAATATATAACAGATGATATTTTAAATGAAAATGATATAATATTAAATTTAGGACATTTAACAATTTATAGAAACAAAAAAGAATTGTGTGAGATGTATAAAAATGAAGGGGCTATTTATGATTATAAAACAGTGTATATGAATAATGAAAATTTTGCTTTTGATGAAATGTCTGGAATGCATAGAATTTTAAAACGTGAAAAAATAAAACCGTATTTGAATATACCGATTGCAGATATTGATAAAAGATATAGTAGATATAAATTATATGATAGAAAAAATTTTAAAAAGCAAATATTTCTTTTTGATTCAGGAATATATAGATATTATGAAAAAGATGGAGAATTTTTTAATGATGAATATATATATTTACATTTTCAAAAAAAGAAAATATATATAGATGTACGTAATAATGAAAAATTTATTATTGGAAGTAATGGCTTTTTGAACATAGATGATGATATTGAAAAAATACTAGAAAAATATAATATTTATTATGGAAAAAGCTATGAAATAATAGAATTATTAAAATATTATGTAAAAAAAATACAATCTTTTTTTAAAATGAATACAAGGCAAAAAAAGATTTGGATAAAGCAAAAGGTAAAAATATAATATATTAGTAAATAAAGAAAAGAGGATATGATGAAAGTAGTTTTTATTCAACATGGTTCAAGAGTTAGAGTGTGTGAAAACGGTAAGTTATTTATAGATGGCAATTTTAATAATAATATATGGAAACGTTATAAATCTTATTGTGATGATTTAACGGTTATATTACGAAAACTCCCAGGAAAATTCAAAGAAGAAGATTTAAAAGATAAGTATAATGAAATTGATGAGTCATTAATGAATTTAGTATTAGTAGATGATATATATTCACCTAAAAGTAATTATTTTAACTTAAAAATTAGAAAAAAAATAGAAAGTGTAATAAAAAGAGAGATTGAAAAATGTGATAAAGTGATTTTAAGATCTGCGGGAGATTTTTATACAGATTTAGCATATAAATATGCTAAAAAATTAAATAAAATGTTTTTAGTGGAAGCTATAGGTTTTCCTTTTCCCAGTTTTTGGTATCATAGTCAAGTAGGAAAAATTTTGGCTTTTCCTATTGATTATAAATTCAAAAAAACTGTGAAAGAAGCAAAATATGTGTTATATGTTACAGGAGATGCATTACAACAAAAATATCCAAATAAATACAAAAATATTGGTTGTTCAGATGTAGAAATTTTTGAAACAGAGAATATTAATTCAATAGTAAATAATAAAGTTTTGAATGTAGAGCAAACTAAAAAAATTGTTTTGGGAACTGCGGCATTTTTAAATGTTAAATGGAAAGGACAAATTAATGTAATAAAGGCATTAAATGTCTTAAAAAAATTAGGATATAATAATTTTGAGTATCAGCTTGTCGGTGCTGGGGATTCACAGCGAATAACAAAATATATTAAAAAGTATGGATTAGATGAAAATGTTAAAATTATTGGTGCGTTACAACATGACAAAGTATATGAGTGGTTGGAAAAAATAGATATATATGTTCAGCCTAGTTATCAAGAAGGATTATGCAGAGCGATTATAGAAGCAATGAGCAAAGGCTGTATGGTTGTGGCTTCAAATGTTGGTGGAAATTATGAATTAATTGAAAAAAAATATCTTTATAAGAAACATAATTACAAACAACTAGCTAAAATATTAGCTGGTGTTACACCTGATGAAATAAAGAAAAATGCAATTAATAATTACAAGAAATCGCAAAAATATTGTAAGGATATTTTAGAAAAAAGACGCGATAAATTTTATAAGGAATTTGTGGAAGAATAGATGAATAGTGTAAAATTTAGTATAATTATTCCAGTATACAATGCTGAAAAATATATTGATAAATGCATTAAAAGTGTACTTGAACAAAAATATGAAAATGTAGAAATAATTGCAATAGATGATGGTTCAAGTGATAAGAGTTTAGAAAGATTAAAACAATATAAAGATAAAATTGAGTTAATAGAACAAAAAAACTATGGTGTTTCATATTCAAGAAATATTGGAATTGAAAAAGCTACTGGTGATTGGCTTATTTTCCTAGATGCTGATGATGAATTATTATGCGGATCGCTAAATTATTTGAGCGAAACAATAAAGGATGCTTCGATAGATTATATTATAACTAATGTAATAAGTGAAATGCCAAATGAACTTCAATTACAGTTTTTTAAAAGAAAAATCACAAATAAAAATGAATTGATAAATTCTATTGTTTCAATTAACTATAGCAAAGAAAAAAAATTTTTTTCAAATAATAGTAGATGCATAGGAGGAAAAATATTTAAGAGAGAGATTATAAAAAAATATAAAATCAAATTTGATACTGAGTTGAATACGTTTGAAGATGGTTTTTTTAATATGGAATATATTAATTATTGCGAAGATATTTATTTTTTAAATACAAGTATATATTATTATAGAAATGTTAAAACTTCTAAAACACATAGTATAGATGAAAAAAATACGAGTCAGATTCATGCAATTGTAACAAAAATGCAAAGTACTTTAAAAAGAATGTCTGGATATAACTATAATGAAGAAGTTTTTGGCTATTTTATGGTAGATATGTATAGAATATTATGCGGTAATATAGTAAAAAGTTGTAGACTGAATTTATATAAAGCAATAAAGTTAATTAAGGAAGAGTATAAAAAACTTTTCGGAGATAAATTTTACTTTATAAATATTAATGAGCTTAGTTCAAAAAAAGAAAAATTTTTAATAAAAATTATTAAGAAAAAGAAATTTTTTCTTATATATTTGGTATATTTTCTGAAATAGGAGGAGAAATGTTTGTTTATTTTTTAACTTTTGGTATATCATTTCTTTTTGCATATTGTGCAAATCGATATAAAAAAAATAAAACTATTTTTGTATTATTTTCAGGAATAGCTATTTTATGCCCATCTATTTTAGCAGGTTTTAGAAGCAAGGGAATTGGAACAGATACAAATGGATATATAAATTTTGTGTTTAATGATTGCTTGCAATTAAAAGACTTTGGGGAATTAATTAAATATATTAAAATTTCAGAAGTTGAATCTTTATTCGTCTTAGTTGATTATATTATTACTAGATTTACAAATGTTGTTAATTATTCTTATTTTGTTTTTGAATTTATTATTTTATTATTTGTTTATTTAGCTGCATATAAATTTGATGAAAGAACTTTTTACTTTTCATATTTGTTTTTTTTAATATTATTTTTTAATAGGTCCTTAAATATGTGTAGGCAGACTCTAGCACTAGTGATTGTATTGTTTAATTTTAGTAATATAAGAGAAAAAAATATAATTAAATTTATTTTTTGGACATGTATTGCGATTTTATTTCATAAAACCGCAATTATTTCAATAGTATGTTATCCTTTATATAATTATATTTTTAATTTTGAAAAACCGATATTTCGAAAATTAGTATCTGTCTTATTGGTAGTTATTGGTGTATATTTTTTTAATAATATTTTTAACTTGTTGCATTCATATGGTATAGTTAATTCTAAATATTTAGTATATCTAACCAATACTAGTAGTACGGTTTCTAACATGGAATTAATGTTAAAAATTACTGTTATTATTATAGAAATACTAATATATAAGAATTACATTGAGATAAAGCAAGAAAATGAGTTTTTGGTATATATGTTTATTATAGGATCATTATTAAGTTTGCTAGGAATGAAGATAAGTTTTGGGCAAAGATTATCATATTATTTTACATATTATATTATTTTCTTTTTGAGTAATTTTTACGAGGTTTTTAAAGGAAAAAAGCAGAAATTTTTTATATTAACTTTAACATTAGTGGTAGTATTAGGATATTCATATATGGGATATGGAGTGCTAAATTGGGATCAAACGGTACCATACAAAGTAATAATTTAGGAGAAAAATATGAAAATTTATTTAGAGGGGTATTTTAATTGTAATTTAGGAGATGATTTATTCTTTTATATGCTTTTAAAAAGATATAAAAATGTGGAGTTTTATACTTGCACAAATGTATGTATAGAATATATGAAAAATTTAAAAGGTATAAAGTATAATAAATTTATTAATAAATTGTTGAATTTTTTACATCTGAATAATTTGAGTACTAAACAAAGAGTAATCCAAAAGATGGATGCAATAGTATTATTAGGTGGATCAATGTTTATAGAAAGTAAAAAAAAATATGATAATACTAAATATAATTATTTATTTAATTGTTCAAAACCTTATTTTATTATAGGAACTAATTTTGGACCTTATTTTTCGCAAGGATACTATAATAATGCATTAAAAATATTTAAAAATGCAAATGATGTTACATTTAGAGATAATAAATCATATACATGTTTTTCAAGTGAATTATCTAATGTAAGAATGGCAAATGATATAATTTTTTCATTAAAGAGTAAAAAGAATAAGAAGATAAGAGAAAATAAGAAAGCTATTATATCTGTAATTAACGGTCAAAATAGAAATTTCGATGAAAATATATATTATAATAATTTGATATATATATATAATTTCTTTAAAGATAGAAACTACGAAATTTGCTTTATGTCTTTTTGTGAAGCTGAAGGAGATGAGAGCGAAATTGTAAAAATAATGAATGATATAAATGATGAAAAGGCAAAAAAGTATTTCTACAGGGGGAATATTGAAGAGGCATTAGCATTGATTAATTCAGCTGATGTAGTAGTTGGAAGTAGATTTCACGCTAATATTTTAGGAATAGTTTATGATAAGGTAGTTATTCCTTTAGCATATAGTGATAAGACGATAGATGCATTGACTGATATATCTTTTAATGGAAGAATTTATGATTTGAGAAAAAATGAAAAGATAATACTTAAAGACGAGGATTTAATATATAAAAAAAATATGTTTGATGATAAATCTGTAAATGTTCATTTTGAAAAGTTGGATAATTATTTAAGGAGAAAATAAATGGTAAAAGAAGAAAAATTACGTATGCAAAATAGAAAATTATTAAAAAATACAGTTATAGTTGCAATTGGACAAATTTGTACGAAATTTATTAGTTTTTTTTTATTACCTTTTTATACGGAGTATCTTAATTCTAGTGAGTTTGGAGTTGTTGATTTATTAAATACTTTTGTATCACTTATTATACCGATTATTTCATTCCAATTGGATCAGGCGGTTTTTAGATTTTTAATAGATTCTAGAAGTGATGAAAATAAAAAAAATACAATTATAACTACATCTATGTTTTCGGTAATAATTCAAGCTCTCATTTTTTCATTTTTTTATTTGGGTGCTTCAATTTTTTGGAAAAATGAATATCAGTTTTTTTTCTTAATCAATGTTTTGGCAACACTAATAGCTTCAGTATTGTTACAAATAAGTAGAGGGATTGGAAATAATGTATTATATTCAAGCGGAAGCCTTATTTCTGGAGTAATTACGATTGTGTGTAATGTTATTTTTATTGCTTTTTTAAAATTAGGTGCGTATGGTATGTTATTAGGGACTTTTTTAGGAAATTTTATTTCAACTGTTTTTTTAGTATGGAAATTACATATATTTTCTATATTAAAATTTAAAAATATAAATAAAAATGTTTTAAAGAAATTATTAAAATATTCTATACCGTTAATTCCAAATGCAATTTCATGGTGGATTGTTAATGCATCTGATAGAGTTATTATAAGTAAATTCCTTGGGTTAGATGAGAATGGCGTTTACTCAGCAGCTAATAAATTTTCTAACATTTGTATAACTTTTTTTAATGTTTTTAGTTTGACATGGACAGAATCGGCTGCTGTTCATTATCAAGATACAGATAAAGAAGAATATTTTTCAGATATCTATAATAAAACTATAAAGTTATTTACGTCTTTTTGCTTTATGATTATTGCTATTTTACCGTTTACATTTAATTTTTTTATTAGAGGAGAGAGCTACAGTTCTGCATATTATCAGATACCTATTTTGCTAGTTTCTACTATATTTAATATTGTAGTTTCAATGTATGGTTCCATATATGTAGCTGCGAAAAATTCTAAAGAAATTGCTAGAACGTCTATATATTCTGCATTAATAAATATTATAGTTAATTTGTTATTAATAAAATTTTTAGGATTATATGCAGCATCGTTATCTACATTAATAGCATATTTTGCGATGTCGTTATATAGAGGAATTGATTCAAAAAAATATGTTAGGATAGATATAGATAAAAAATTTATTGCAATATCTGCATTTGTATGTATGCTTTTGATTACTATATACTATCAAAAAAATATGGCTTTATGTATAATTGGTTTAATGCTGACTATTATAGAAAGTTTTATATATAATTATCCTGTAATAGTGGAATTTTATAAATTTATAATAAGTAAGATAAGGAAAATAAAAAATGTTGAAATTTAAACGAATATTGATAGCTTTGATATTAATAATTGGATTAATTATTTTATTAAATATTAATACTGTGAAAAAAATTTATAAAAATGTAAGTGAAAAAATTAAATTTGATTTTAAACTTAATGAAACAATGGAGTATGGCAAGTTAGATGATAGTATTGATGCAATAGGCGATGTAGTGTACGAAGAAAAATTAAATTTAGATATAGTATTTGATTTAATAAAGGATAATTATGTTTTAACTGTAAAAATAAATGATAATGAATTTTATAATGAAAAATTAAAAGAACATAATATTATAGATGTTACACTTAATGAAGGAAAAAATGTATTGATTTTTGATGTTTATGAGGATTCTAAACTAATGTACGAAGTAAATAAAGAAGTATATTATGTTAAAAGTTATGTGAGTCAATTTGCTGAAAAAATTTCTAATGCAGGTATTACTGTACAGTATATTAATGGTACCCGAGAAAAATATGAGAAATCTAAAAATCAATTGATTTCATTGGGAGCAATGAATATAAAAGGAGAAGTTTGCTTAGGTGATTATTCAAAAATAAATAATAATTATATATGGATAAATGAGTTGACTAAGAGACGAAATTTAATATTACTCTTAAATATTAATCCATTTAGAATAAATTCCAATGATAATATCAGTAAAACCGAGAATTTTGTAAAGAGAATTAATGATGATTATGGATTGAAGACATTTGAAGTCCTAAATGAAGTTAATTTTAGATATAAAACAGATGAAGATATTAGATGGTATAAAATATGTATGAATAAATTAATTTATGATTTCCCAAGTATGAATTTTTTGACATCAACCAATGCTAATTCATATAATGACAAAAATAAAATATCTTCTATAGAATTTTATGATAGGTATAATAGTGATTTAGAAAATAGAACATTATATTACAATATTCATCCATATTCATTTAAAAGTAATGAGGAGTTAAAAAATAAGATAAAAGAGCATAAAGATTTAATTAGTAAAAATGGAGGGTTTGCATATTTGAATGCAACAGAGTATGGAAGTACAACCTATTTAACTACTGAAGACGAACAGGCTAAGATACTTGTCAAACAAACGGTTACATTAGAGAAAGATGCTAAATATAAAATATTATATGATTTATGGTCTGCAGAAAAAGAAGGAGAATATGATAACTTTGGTTTATTAACAAATGATTATAAACCAAGGCCATCATATTATTCTATGAAAAAATATTATGAAAATACGAATGGTGCAGAGTATATTGGATCTATTCCAAGTCTAGCTGATGGATTGGAATTCCATGTATATGATAAGGATGGTGTTCCTTTAATTATAAGCTGGTCTAGTGATAACAGCAAAACAATAGAAATTCCTTACTCAGGTTTTACAGCATATGATTTATATGGAAATGAGATTGAAAATACGGATGGAAAATTATCTATTACAAATTCACCTGTATATTTAAAAAATGCAGATAGAAGTTATTTTTATAGAGCTATTTCTAATACAGCAGTTAATGCATATGATGAATTTTTAACAAATTATTCTGATTATTTAGATTCTTCAGATGAAATGATAAGGATTAAAAATAAAGTGAATCAAATGAAAAAATATGCAGCTGGCTTATCTACAAATGGAGAAGTTACTGAAGCGGAAGCTTTAAATAAAATGAAGGAACATTTTGCTATAGGTAATATGATTATTGATGCTTATAAAGATGGAAAGCTTTCATGTGAATATGTGAAATTAAGTAGTATGTTGGATCAGCTTAATACTACAGCATATGCTTTTGAAGATTTGATTACTATTACTGCTAAAGACGTTTCAAATGCTAAATTAGAAGCAACTGAGAGTATAATGAATAGTTTTGATAATGTTGTTTCAGCAAATTCAGAAGTTGAAATGATTTATCCAAATAAAATTAAAGCGTTTGCAAAAGATTATTATGATACATCAAGTTACATAAATGGATTAGAGGAAGAAAATCCAATAAAGAATGGATTAATTATTAGTAAAGGATTACATGCATATTATTTAGCAGAATGGGCAAGTTCTTTTGCTGATTGTTATTTACAAGATTATGAAGTTAAGATTAAATATTCTACTACAGATTTAACTAATGGGGACGTTGTTGCAACTTTAGAAACTGATGCTCCAATAGAATTAGAAGGTTCAAATCAATATACATTTACAGAGAATGGTTCTTTTATATTTAAATATACTTTGAATGGCGAAGAAAAAGAAATTACTGCAGTTGTTGATTGGATTGATAAAGATGTGCCAGTTATTAGTGGGATAGATGAACGTGAAGACGATATGGATCAAGTTACTTTGAATGTTACTGATGCTAATTTGGATAATATATCATTAAAGAAAGATGGACAAGATGTTTCATTTAATAATGGTGATGTACTAATTGAAGTTGGTGAATATGTTGTAATTGCTACCGATTTAGCTGGTAACAAGGCAGAGAGAGCTTTTAAAATTGTCGATTATATAGAAAGTAATAAAACATATTATATATCTTTAAATGGTACTGGTGATGGATTGTCTGATGAAAATCCAATGAATGTGAAAGATGTAAATAAGAATAGATTTTATTCTGGAGATAGAATTTTATTTAAGTCTGGAGAAAAATATTCTATAGATATAGATTGCATTAGAAAAGGTTCACCTGATAATAGAGTTGTTATTTCAAATTATGGAGACGGCGAATTACCAATTATCAATGGTTCTATTTCATTGATGTCTAATGTGGATATTTCTAATTTGAAATTTACTAATGGAGCAGAATCTTGTTTAGTTACAAATTACGATTTTTGTGAGAATGTAAAGATAGAAAATTGTATTTTTGATGAAGTGCATGATACAGCAATTTATTTAAATAGACAGGTTTCTAATATTGAAATTACAAATTGTATTTTTAAAAATTGCAAGAGCGTAGCTATTGTAATGAAGAATGACAATAATGGATTTGAAGCAGATAAGGTTTCAATAAACAATAATGTATTTATTGATATAGCAAAATCAATTGAAATTGGTTCTGAAAATTTAGATAATGCTTTTTCAGAAATAGAAATTTCAAAGAATTATTTTGTTGGTCAAACTGGTAGTGAGGCTATAATAAATATTAATAAAATTGTTCCTGATAAATTTGAAGTGTATATTTATAGTAATTTGTTTTATGGATTTGATAATGCGTATAAAGTTATTGCAGAAGATGAGAATATAAAGAAATTTTTAGTTTGTGATTATAATGCTTTTTATAGGTATTCTGAATCAAATATTTTTAACGATATAAAGAATACTGCGGATTTGATTAATAGCTATGATAATGAAAATGGTTCGAAGGTTGTCTTTATAAGTAAAGAAAAATATGAAGTTGAAAAGTGTTTAGAAAGTGTTAGTGCTTTGAATTCTGTTGATGAAATTGTTGAATTTTTATCAACAGATGTAAAAGCGCATGAAGGTGAAAAACAACTAAGATCATATGGTAGAACAGATGAATTAATTATTAATAAAGTTTTAACTGCTGATGAGATGAAGAAGCTTAATATGAAGGTTATGACTGATTCGACTGTGGCTGATGAGAAATTACCGTTAGCTGGTTGGCAGAAGGTTTCAATTGCTGGTATTTTAATAATTGTAGTTACTGGTTTGTTTTCAGCTATTAAATATGCAAAATTTAAAAAGGATACTAGAAAACAAATTAGAAGAAAGTAAAAAAGCTTGATTTTTCAAACTTTTTTTGTTGGATTTTGTCTATGAAATTTTGTTGACAAAGTGATAGGATGGAAGTAAGATTAATATAACTAAAGGGCTATTTTTGAAGTGATGAGCTTTGAAAATGGTTCTTTTTTATTTAGTAGTAGTTGGATTTTATATGAAAGGAGTTTATAAGGATAGGAAAATTAAAATTAACTAATGATTATGTTTTTAAAAGAACGTTTGGCTATAAAGGTTCTGAAAAAATTTTAAAGGTGTTTTTAAGAGATTTGCTTAATATGGAGATTACTGATGTGGATTTAGATAAGAATCCAATTACTGAAAAAGATTATTTAGATGAGAAGATAGGCATAATGGATGTTAGAGCTATTATTAATGGGAATGTTGATTGTGATATTGAGATGCAAGTTGTTAATACGGGAAATATTGAGGATAGAATGACATTTTATCTAAGCAGACAGTATGCAGGAAGTTTGAAAGAGGGAAATGAGTTTGACACTGCTAAGAAATGTATTGCTATTTTAATTGCTGATTTTAAATTTGAAAAATTGAAGTGTGTTGATAAAATATTAACTAAATGGAATTTTAGAGAGGAAAAATATAGTAATATAGTCTTGACAGATAAACTTGAAATTTATATACTAGAATTACCAAAGTGTAAGATGAAAGTGGAAAGTGAGAATATAAACCTTTGGATTAATTTTATAAAAAATTTGGAGGTGTCTAAGATGTCTGAAAAAGCTGATAAAAGTTTAATCGAAACTGTTGAAGCGATTGAAGAGGCTCAGAAGAAACTTGATGAGTTAAATGAGAATGAGGAAGCTAGATATATTGCTCATTTGAGGGATAAATATGTGAGAGATGCAAATTCTTTGAAAAATAGTGGATATAAAGAAGGAGAAAAGGCAGGTATAGAAAAGGGAGTTAAACTTGAGAAAATCGAAATTGCTAGAAAATTAAAGAGTAAATATAGTATTGAAGAGATAATTGAGATTACAGGTTTAACTAAAGAAGAGATAGTGAAATTATAGATATTTCAAATTGTTTAGAGTGTTTAATTAAAAAGATAAATATTAAAACAGAATCATTAAAAAAGCTTGATTTTTCAAGCTTTTTTTGCGTATTTACTTTTGCTTAAGAATAGTATATAATAGCGTTGGTTTTTACCAATGAATTTTATATAAAAATAGGTGGGAGAAATATGAAAAACTACGAAAACGCAATTAAAAAATTAGAGCAATATGGTCAAGATCATATTGTTAAAATTATGGAAAAATTAACTGAAGATGAAAAAGAAAAATTAGCTGAGCAAATAGAAATTTTAGATTTTGATAGTATTGAAAATTTATATAATGAACTTACAAAAGAAGAGGTAAATTTAGGTAATAATATTGAACCTATTTCTGCTTTAAAGAAAAACAAGTTATCATTAGAAGAATTAGAAGAAATTAATGATTTGGGAAAACATATTATTATGTCTAATCAATTTGCTGTTGCAACTATGTCTGGTGGGCAAGGTACAAGATTAGGTTATAGTAAACCAAAGGGAACTTTCCAAATAAAGGTTGACCCAGTTCCAAAGTATTTATTTGAAATTGTTTGTGATACTTTAAAAAGAGCAAATAAAAAATATGATGTTGTTATTCCTTGGTATATAATGACTAGCCAAGAAAATAATGATGAGATTATTGAATTTTTTGAAGAACATAATTATTTTGATTATCCAAAGGATAGTGTTATGTTTTTCAAACAAGGTCAAATGCCTTTGATTGATGAGAATGGTAAATTACTTATGGGTGAAAATAGACTTATAAAAGAGGCTTCTGATGGTAATGGTGGTATTTTCAGATCAATGGCTACACATGGTTGTTTAGCAGATATGGAAAAACGTGGTGTTAAATGGTTGTTTATTGGAAGTATAGATAATGTTTTATTAAAAATGGTTGATCCAACTTTAATAGGTCTTGCTGAAGAAAGAAATGTTAAGATTGCTACAAAGTCTGTTGTTAAGAATGGACCTCATGAAAGAGTTGGAGTTATTTGCAAAAGAGATGGAAAAGTTGGGGTTATTGAATATTCTGAAATGCCAACTGAAATGGCTGAAGCTCTTGAGGAAGATGGAGATTTAAAATTTGGTGAGTCTCATATTATGTGTAATTTATTTAGCATTGATATTTTAAAGACATTAGCTAATGTAACATTGCCATATCATAAGGCTCATAAGAAAAATAGTTATTTGGATGAAAATTGTAATCTTGTTGTTCCAGATGAACCAAATAGTTACAAATTTGAGATGTTTATTTTTGATTCATTTAATTATGTTAGTGATATAGCTATTTTACGTGGTACAAGAGAAGTTGATTTTGCTCCTGTAAAAAATAAAGATGGTGTTGATAGTCCAGAAACAGCTAGGGTTTTATATAATAATTATTGGGCTAAGAATGAGGAATAAAGGAATTTTTTGATATGGATTGTAAAGAATTAATAGTCGAAGAAAAAATGCAGAAGAAAATTGATATAAAAGCCATATTGAAAAAATTAAATATAAGTAGATTTATTTTTATACTTTTATTTTTCTTAGGATGTTACATTGTATCTGAGTTATTGAACGGAAACAATGTTTTGTTTGTAAAACTTTCTAGTTTTTCAGTTCCTTTTGAAGAAAAAAAGATATATTTTAAAACTATGTGGGATGATGTTTTTAAGTTCCAAAAGTTTTTTGTTAATTATTTTTTATTAATATTTATTTATTGGATAATTTACGGATTAACTAATAGAACTAAGTTATCTTGTGCACTTATTTTGTGTTGTACGTTTATTTTTGGAGTAATAAATTATTTCGTTACAAGACTTAGAGGAATTTCTATTACTATTTCAGATATATATTCAATTCAAACAGCAATGAATGTTGCTAAGGGAATGCAAGTTACTGTTGAAGGTAATTTTAAGGTAGCGTGTTTATTGTTCGTGTTTTTGATGTTTATATTGTTTAAAGGATGGAAGTTGAAAGACAAGAGAGAGGCTAGAACAACATTAATAAAAAATATTACAATTGCTGTGGGTGTTATTGGTATTTTGGCTTTATGTATTCCTGATTATTTTACTAAAGAAGTTGAATTGTGGAACATAAATAGAGCGTATGCTAATTCTGGTGCGGGCTTGACGATAGTTAGGATGGTAAAAAATTTAAAGGTGTCTAAACCAAAGGGATATAATATAAATGATGTTAAAGATATTTTGAAACAATTTCCTGATGATGTTGATATTGTTGAGAATACAGAGGGTTTTCCTAACGTTATTGTTATTATGAATGAATCTTTTTCAGATTTGGCGTTGGCTTATGATATGGAATTAGCAGAAGATCCAATTGCATATTTCCATGAAATTGTTAATGGAGATAATGTGGTTAGTGGTGTTATGCATTCATCTCAATTTGGTGGTGGAACTGCAAATGTGGAGTATGAGTGTTTAACTCAAAATGCAACAGCTTTTTTACCTACTGGTTCAATGCCATATCAACAGTATATAACTAGAAATGTTAAACAGTCTATGGTTAATTATATGAATAGGTTGGGATATACTACTTATGGTATGCATTCTTGGGATAAGTCAGGTTATAGTAGGGAAAAAATTTATAAATTGCTAGGGTTTGAACATTCAATGTTTAAAGATAGTATGCAAAATCTTCGCATTGATCATGGTGAATATCCTTCTGATCAATCTACATATGAGGTATATTATGATATTATGAATAATAAAGAAAAGGGAGAGAAGAATTTTTCTTTTATTGTAACAATGCAAAATCATATGCCTTATAGTTATATTGAAGAAGATGGAATTCAATTTTTGGATGATAATGATGATGGTACTAGTTACTTTCAATCTGAGTACAAAGCTGATAATGCTTTGAAAGAACTTATTGAATATTTGGAAGATTATGATGAAGATACTATTGTATTGTTCTTTGGTGATCATCAACCTAATATTCATCAACAGAGTTTGTATGAACTTACTGGAGATTATGATGAAGCAAAGGCTAATCATGTTGTTCCATTTTTTATATGGGCTAATTATGAAATAGATACAGAGCATGATGTGGAGATTAGTCCAAATTATTTTGAGAGTTTATTAGTACAAGTGGCTAAGATGCCAAGAGATTCTTATACTAAGTATATGATTGAGTTAAGAAAAGAAATACCTGTTATAACGAATAATTATTATATAGATTGTGATGGAAATACTTATTTAGTAAATGATACAAGTTCACCATATTATGAGAAGATGCAAGAGTACTGGAATTTAATATATTATAATATGTTTGATAATAAATAAATGTGTGAATGAAATAGGTTAGTGAATTATAAAAAGCTGGAATTGTTTTGATTCCAGCTTTTTATGTTAAAAGTATATTGATTTGTTAATTATTAATATGTTTTAAAAATATTGAAAATCAATATTGCTAGTATATGTTGTTTTATATTAAGTGAATAACGATATTATTTAGTAAATATGTTATCCATATTATATAATCCATTTTCTTGTACTACTAAGTATTCTGCAGCTCTTAGAGCACCGTCAGCAAAAACGCCTCTTGATTGTGCGTTATGTGTTATTTCAAAACTTTCTGTTTCAGAGAAGAACATAACTGTGTGTTTTCCAACTACATTTCCACCTCTAATAGAGTGAATACCAATTTCTTTTGGATCTCTTTTTTCTCTTTTATCATGTCTATTGAATTCGTAGTGCATTTCATTATTTAAAGTTTTGTTTATTGTTTCTGCTAATGTCATTGCTGTTCCAGAAGGTGCATCAATTTTTCTATTGTGATGTGTTTCAACTATTTCTATATCTGAGTCTTTTAAATATTTCGCAACTTCAGATACAATATGGTTCATTAGACTAACTTCAAATGACATGTTTGAAGAACGAAATACTGGAATTTTTTCAGAATATGTTTTTATTTTTTCTAATTCTTCATCTGAAAAGCCTGTAGTTGCTATTACAACTGGTATGTGTTTTTGTACAGCATATTCTAATATTGTAAATGTTGCTGCTGGGATAGAGAAGTCTATTATTGTATCTGGTTCTTCTTTGATTTGATTAATATTAGTGTATACAGGAAATTTATTGTCTCCTGTGTCTAATCTATCAACACCACAGATTGTTTCAAAGTTATCGTTTCTTTCTATTGATTTTGCAACTTCTTGTCCCATTTTTCCGTTACAACCGTTAATTAATACTTTTATCATATTTTCCTCCATATGTTTTTAGATTTTATAGTAAGTTAAAATTTTTTAATTCTTCTTTTAATTTTGCTTGACCTTTTTCAGACATTTCTATAAGAGGTAGACGAGGTGTTCCAACATTGTATCCAATCATGTTTAATGCTGCTTTTACTGGGATTGGATTTACTTCTGAGAAAAGTGCTTTTATTAAATAGATTGCATCTAATTGCATATCTGTTGCTTCAACTATTTTTCCGTTTAAGAAATTTTCTACTATGTCATGTGTATATTTTGGCATAACATTTGACAATACTGAAATTACACCCAAACCTCCAAGTGAAAGAATAGGAACAATTTGATCATCATTTCCAGAGTATACATGTAAATTTTCTCTACATAGTGCTTTAATTTCAGCAATTTGTGATAGGTTTCCGCTAGCTTCTTTTATTGCTACTATGTTAGAAATTTTTGAAAGTTCTAAACATGTTTCGGGTGTGATATTAACACCTGTTCTACTAGGAACACTATATAAAATAATAGGTAATTTTGTTTGAGAAGCTATTGCTGAATAGTGAGCAATTAATCCGGCTTGAGTTGTTTTGTTATAATATGGTGTTACAATTAGTGCACCATCAACACCAGCAGATTCTGCCCATTTTGTAAAGTCGATTACTGATTGAGTACAATTTCCACCTGTTCCAGCAATAATAGGAACACGATGATTTGCTGTTTTTACTGCAAATTCGATTGTTTGTTTTCTTTCTTCTAAAGTCATTGTTGAACTTTCACCAGTTGTTCCACAAACAATAAGTGCATCAACACCTTCAGAAATTTGGAATTCGATTAATTTTTTGAATTCATCGAAATTTACACCATTTTCAGTGAATGGAGTAACGATAGCTGTTCCACAGCCTTTAAATAATATTTTTTTCATGTAAATATCATTCCTTTCTACAATTTTATACTTTATATATTTGGTATAAAATTTGAATGAATTATATAGAACAAAAATTATATTTATAATTTTTATTATGGTAATATTATATTCCAAAAACCTTAAAAAATAAATAAGAAATGGCAAAAAAATAAATTGTAAAAAAAGGTCGAATATGTTAGAATGAATTTGCTGAAAAATTCTAGGAGGATGTTTTTATGAAAAGAAAAGATTATATTTCATGGGATGAGTATTTTATGGGAATAGCGTTACTTTCGGCTCAAAGAAGTAAGGATCCTAATACGCAAGTTGGAGCGTGTATAGTGAGTGATGATAACAGAATATTATCAATTGGATATAATGGGGCTCCTAGAGGCTTAGATGATGATTCAATGCATTGGGATAGAGAAGGTGGTTTCTTAGATACTAAATATGCATATGTGTGTCATGGTGAATTGAATGCAATTTTGAATTATAGAGGGGATTTGACTGGTTCAAAGATATATGTTGCATTATTTCCATGCAATGAATGTGCAAAGGCAATTATTCAATCTGGGATAAAAGAAGTAATATATAAAGATGATAAATATGCTACTTCAGATGGTGTAATTGCGTCAAAGAAAATGTTTGATTCGTGTGGTGTTATATATAGAAAATATAATGCCACAGATAGAAAAATAGAGTTAGAAGTTTAGAGGTATTAATTAAAATGTATAAACAGCCATTTTATTTTGAAGAAGGAAAAACAGAGATAAAAAATAAACAATTAATTATTTTTTGTGTGGTTATTGCTCTTATTACAATTGGAATAATTGTTTTTACTGGAACATTGGCATATAAAATGATAAAAAATGATATGGATAATCAAGGAATGACGGAGATTGGAGGTGCGAAAACTATTGGTAAAGGAACGACTGAAAATGTTGAACCATCTGTAACTCCTTCAGAATCTCCTGAAGTGGAAGAAACTCCAGAACCAGAACCTGAGGTAACGCCGACACCTCAAGTTACTTCTAAATTTCCAAAGCATGATATAAATGCTGCTATGGAGTCACAATTGCCACAGTATAGTGATGAAATTGCTAAAAAAGTTGTTAATGTTTATTTTGAAAAAAGTAAAAAGGTGTATTTAACATTTGATGATGGGCCATCAGCACGTACACCTGAAGTGTTAGATATTTTAAAAAAATATAATGTAAAAGCTACTTTTTTTGTGTTAGGTTCAAATGTTGCTACAAAGCCCGAACTTGTAAAAAGAGCGTATGATGAGGGACATTTTATAGCAGTTCATGGATATACGCATAAATATAGCCAAGTGTATTCTTCTGCGCAAGCAACGTTAGATGAATATAATAAAACTTTAGAAGAAATTAGAAAAGCTATTGGTGTACCAAACTATAATCCGCATTTATTTAGATTTCCTGGTGGTTCGTCAGGAGGCCCATATGATGCTGTTAAGAGAGAGGCTATAGAATTGTTAAAACAAAATCAAATTACTCATACAAACTGGAATTGCTTGACTGGTGATGCTGCTGGAAGTACTACTATTGAGGCTATGTGGAACGAGCTAAATCAAACAGCAGAGGGTGATGATAATTTAGTAATATTGATGCATGATGCTGGTGATAAGAAAGTAACTGTAGAGTTTTTACCTCAACTTATTGAGAAGTACCAAAGTGAGGGATATGAGTTCTGCAATTATTATGATATTATGTGTGAATAATCTGAAAGGCAGGAGAAGTAATAGTTATTTTGGGAACTATAGGTGTGGCTTGGAAAATTTTTAGTATTGTACAAATTTTATGAAGAAAAATTTCAAAAGGAGTTGACAAGAATTATATTTTTGTGTTAATATAATTCTTGTCAGTGAGATGCGGATGTGGCGGAACTGGCAGACGCGCTAGACTTAGGATCTAGTGGGAGACCGTGGGGGTTCAAGTCCTCTCATCCGCACCAGCTTTTATAGTATCTATGAAAAGTAGATACTATTTTTTTATATCAAATTTATATGGAATCGAAAAGGATGAAAAATTAACAATCCAGTGGATTGTTAGGAAACTATTTAACTGTGTTAAAAAATTTAGAATAGGAAATCCTGTTCCAGGTATGGATGATGAAAGCCTATATGGAAAAAGTTTTGATGATCCTACTGCTATACCAGTTACTTCAAAGTTATATAGAATGGTAATGAATGCTGGAGCACAACATTTAGATTATTTCAAAGATGGAAGTTTTACAGGTGCTGTTTTTATATATGAAAGAGGAACAATAAAAGGGTTTGCAAAGGAGGAAAATGGTAATCCTGTAAATATTAAAAGTGATGGTGTTGATTTTAGTGATTTAAGTAAAGGACAATCTTTATTAACTAAAGGGATTATAATACTTTTATTTATAGATTATTGGGCAACTGAAAACCAAAGGAATAAAATAGTTGCAAAACAGAATTATGATAGAGTTAAGCTAGGGGAAAAAAAGAAAGAAATGTATAATCCAGATAACATTTTTATTAACAATCATAAGAACTCTTTAGGAGATATTCCAGAAAACAAGCAAGAAAAAGTATTAGCTAAAATTGATGAAATAAAGTGGTATAAAAAAATTTGGAGTAGAATCAAAAATTTCTTTAGAAAATAAGAATATTATTTGACTTTTTCATGTAATCTATATATAATAAATATAGGAAATGAAAAACCACAAACGTGGTTGCCGATGAATATGTAAAAAACACATCAAACCGACAAGTTACAGATGTGTTTTTTATTGTCTATTTGCTTAAAATTATAACCAGTATAATTAAGGCAAATACTATAATAGTTTCGACAACTAAGCCAAATAAAAGTAAGTATATTATTTCTAATAAAATAGCTTCTATCATAGCACCACCTCCGTTCTCACGACAAAGTCGTGGATTAAAAGTGGCAACCACATCTGCAATTTTCATTTCCTATGTCAGTTAGTATAACATGCATTTTACAATAAAGCAATAGAGAATCAAACAGATGTTTACATTTTTAAAATAAATCTACTTGATTTTTATTTATCAATTTGTTAATATTTTTATAAACTGATTGATAATAATATCAATCGTCAAGAGAGCCAATGACAAGTTGTAAATAACTACGACGTTGGCACCAAATAGATGAAAATATAGAGTAGCAATGATTTCGAAAAATCAGCTACTCTATATTTTTTTAATATTATCACATTTGAAAGTATAAAGCATATTGATAGTGATGATGTTGAATTTTGGCATGCTAGAGAACTTATGAAAGTTTTACAATATTCTAATGGGCAAAATAATAGTTAAAGCTAAAATATCTTGTGAAAATAGTGGCATTAGTGTGTTAGACCATTTTACTGATGTCAATAAAATGGTTCAAATAGGATCAGGAGCGTATAGAGAACAGACTGATTACAAATTAACTAGATTTATTCTTTATAGTTTTATTATTTTAAAACGTTGCCTAAAATATATTGTTATTTATAATAATATATTGATATAATTAAAATATAATTATAAGTATGTATCAATTAGGAGCAATTAATGGAAAAAGATAAAAAATTAGCTTTATTGAAAGATTTTAAAAGTATAAGAGAAAATGTTGCATTTCATTTTACTTCTCAAAAAAATATAGAAAGTATATTGAATGAAGGATTACGTCCATTAATAGGTGATAACGCTTCTGGTGGATTGGGACAGTCAGCTATAGAAAAGACCTACGTTTCATATGGATTGGAAGGGGTATTACAACTTTATAATAGATTAATATCAGCATCATTTCAGCAACGAATAGGAGATTTTAATGGAATTTCACACAAACCATTTGTGCCAGATTCTGCTAAAGATAAAGATTCAAAAGATTCTTTATCAATAATAGAAGGTTTTGAAATGATAAGACAATATATGGAAGATAATGTATATTTTATTTTTGATGCAACTAAAACACAATATGAATACAGTATAAGTGATGAAGATTTAGAAATGGTAAATTCCTCTATTAAGGACCTAAATGATTCTGGAATAAATATAGTTGAAAAATTTGAAGAATTGGATGATAAAATTAAAGATTTGGTTCGCCAAGATTCAGAAGGAAATAAAGAGGAAATCCTTAGATTAGTTGATGAAAGAGATAGATTGTCATTAGTAGTTAGAGAAAAAACATTACCAATTATTGATAGGCTAAGAGGATCTTTACTAAATGAAGAAGATAACCCAATTATGGAAGAAATTGATTATAATGATGAACGCTTAGTGTGGGTTAATCAAATGAAAGCTCCCCATAATACTCATACCAGAATTATTGATGAGAATGGAAAAACTCAAGGAGTTAGAATAACTAAAGATATGCTTAGATTATTTTCACATGATGGAAAAACTCAATCAAATGGTTTAGATTTTTTGGAATCAATGTTAAGCCAAGTTAATTCAAATGATAAGATTTATCTAGATACTTCAAGATGCCGTGATTGTAATTTGTTGTTTAAATTTCAAGAATATATACAATTAGTAAAAAAATATAAATTAAGTGGTCTTTTAGTTACAAAACCTGAAGAAACTATTGAAATTGGTAGTAAAAAAAGAACTATTCCTGAACGACAAGTTATGGATTTGGCAAATATTGAAAAATATCCAGAGCTTCCTGAATTTATTGAAGGATTAGAAAAATATTATGAAATACATAGATATAAAAAAACAACTAGAACATTAGCAGAAGAAGTTTTTGATAAAATAAAAGATTCTCAAGCAAAAAAAGATGTTGAATATCAAATTTCGAAAGATGAGCAAAGTTTAGAAAATGTTAATGAAATTCCTACAAAATAGAAGAGAGGAAATACTTTAGATGGTAAAAGTTGAATATGCAAATGCATACAAAGAAGTATTGGATATATTGAAATATGTTTCAAAAGAAGATTTGAATAAAATTCCTACCAAAAAAATTGAAATGTTTTCAAAATATGCTAATTATGATTACGATTTTGAATATAATCCAGAAATTACTTTAAAAGAACAAAATGTATCTGATATTGCACAAACTATTATAGCTATTTTATTTAGAGATTATTGGGCTACAAGTGAGCAAAGAGAAAAAATATTAAAAAAAGAAAAATATGATATGCAATTACTTGAAGAATGTAAAAGAGAAAAGTATAATCCTAATATTATTTTTGATAATAAATATAAAGCAAATAATTGTAGTTCTGAAGAAAATAATCCAGAGACTGCGATGGTAGATGTTTCTAATATAAAATGGTATAAAAAAATTTGGAGAAAAATTAAAAATTTATTTAGAAAATAATTGAATTTTATTTAAAATTTGTGTCTAATAAGTATAGGAAATGACAATTCCACAAACGTGGTTTTGCCAAGAAAATGTGTAAACTCACATCTACTCGTCAAAGTACAGATGTGAGCTTTTTTATTTATGTAGTTGCCTTATCAATCTAGTTCTTATATAGAACTGTTAGTAAGGCAACGTTTTTGCGTTAAAGACAACATAAAGGATATTATAGAAATTTATAAGAATATATACACATATTGCTTTTCAGAAAGATGAATATATGATATATTGACTGTGAGGTGACATATTAAATGAAAGTAAAAAAAGTAGTAGTATTTATAGTAACGATTGCTATAATGTTATTTTTAATTTCTTCAGAAACGTATGCTATTAGGGCTCCGTTATCTAGTAAATACTTATTGTTAGTAGCTATAATGAGATTAATTATTTTTGTAATATTATTTACATATATTATATCTACCATAATTTATTGGGCTAAGTCAAAGAAGTCAAAAAGTGAAAAGCTAAAAAGAGTAATAATATGGTTAGTTATGGTTATTGTAGTATGTTTGATTTTAAAGTATGGAATAAATTTCATATAAAAAATGCTTGAAGAGGGTGAAAATGTATGAGAAATAAAAGGTTTATTTTGCTAGTTATAACAATACTTATAATAGTTATATTTAGTGTGATTTTAGTTATATCAATTAAAGGAATTATATATGATATAAATTATGCAAATAAAGTTAATTCTATAATGGCAGATGACGTAGAGATAGAGAAAAAATGGCTTATAAATAAAGATAAGATACCATATGACTTATCTAACTCTGAAATTGCAAAAATAGAACAGACATATATCTGTTTTTCACCAGAAATAAGAGTGCGTAAAATAAATGATGGAGAAGAATATACTTTTGCAGTGAAGACTAATATGACTTCAGATGGAATGATAAGGGATGAAATGGAAGATTCTATTACGCAAGAAGAATATAATAACTTAATGAAAAAACAAGAAGGGAACACTATTTACAAAACTAGATATCAGTTTTTGGATGATGGTTATTTACTAGCAATTGATATATTTTCAGGAGAATTAGAGGGATTAGCATATTTGGAAATAGAATTTGAAAATCAGGAAGAAGCAAATAATTTCAAAACACCAGAATGGGTAATAAAAGATGTTACAAGTGATTTAAATTATAAAAATGGCTATCTTGCTAGATATGGTATACCAAGCAGTTTTTTTGAGTATATGAAATAAAGTATATTTGAGATTTTATGTAAATCGTAGTATAATATAGGTATGAATGGCTTTGGGCTATTTATAGTAGACCTCGTGTTTACAGATACTATTAACGGCGTAGTTTAAAAAGAATTTGGAGGTTTAGAAAATGAGAGAAAACAAAGAACGAAAAGGCTACATGGCATTTGCAACGGAGGTTCCGCAGGTCGGAAAAATGATGTATTGTGGTCGGATTCAATATGAAGCAGGAGTTGGAGTAGGAATTTTTACAGTTAGTACTTCTGTTGTGAAGTCTGTAGAGATTCTGGATGAGGGCTTTTACAAAGTGGAGACGGTAGGATCCACATATTTTGTGAAAGTTTTATCCAGCTCGAATAACATTCATTATGCAATGCTGATTGAGCGTCCTCGTGTGGGAGATGTATTTTCTTGCATGGAGCTGAAGTTGAAGAATGGTTTTCTTGACAGAGAACCTAGAAGAACGACTAAGGTTTCTAATGTTGTTTGGCATAATGGTGTAATTTGCGAAGTTGTAACAAGAAATAGCAGATATTTCTGTTTACCGATGGCATAAGATACTCTCATTGGAGCACCCCTTCTATGGAAGGGGTGTTTTGCATATTTATTGATAATTTTGAAACAATATTCTTGAAGGAGAGTGTTGTTTATGGAAGATAAAAAAGATAATATTACAATGTTTGGTGAAGAGGTGTGTTCTGAATTTGCATGGTTACCTTTAGATAAGCAAAAAGAAAATGCAGAGAGATTAGCTAAGATAACTAAAAATAAATAAGGAAATTCTAAATAAATCTTCTATGTTAGATAGCATAGAAGGTTTATTTTTTGTTAATATTTAGAATGATTTTATAATTTAAATTGGAAAAATATTATGACATAAAATGTTTCTTACTTGAATAGAGTTGGAAAAGGAGGAGCGAATGAGACAATATATAAAATATTATTTTTCTAATAATATAATTGAATATTTGAAATTGTTTTGCGTTTTTACAATTGGAGTTGTTGTTTCTATTTTTGTAATAAATAATTCTAATAGTCTTGAACAAGAAGAGATTAGAAATTTTATTAATTCGAAAATTAGTATTGTGAAAAGTAATGATTATGATAATAAAAATGATGTGTTTAGTAATTCGTTAAAAAGAAATTTTAAGGATTTTGTATTTATAGTTTTTTTAGCTTCTACTGTTATTGGAATTCCGTTTGTATATTGGATTATTGCTAAGAAAGCGTTTTCTATCGGGTATACAATTTCGGCTATTTTTGCTACACAGAATACCAAAACAGCCATTATTTTCATTTGTAATTCTATGTTGATACATAATATAATGTATATGGTTTCAATATTTGTAGTATTGGTGGCTGGTGTTAATTTTGTAAAGAGTTTTTTTGCAAATAAAAAGATGAATATAAGGTTTGAAATTTTTAAATATTTAATATTTGTTTTGATAGCATCATCGATTGTCATAATGTCGTCACTTTTTGAAGCCTATGTTTCGACAAATTTTTTGTATTTATTTAAAAAATATCTATAAAGGTATTTACTTTTCAGCATACTTTTGATATAACATAATACATAAATAAGTTATGTAAATTATTTATACAATTTACATAAGTTATTTTTTAACGTTATGAAATAATCTTATATTTAATATAGATTGAAAGAAGATAATATTTTGGATGGGGGACAATAAATGGAAAAACAAATTAAACTTTTCTTAGAATTTTTAGAGAATGATAAAAAATTGTCTGCAAATACTTTGCAATCATACAGAAGAGATATCATTCAATTTCAAGAATACTTGGATGACGAAAGATTAATGTATTCAAAATTAGATCAACAAGAGATAAAAGAGTATATTGAATATTTAAAAAAGATAGGAAAGAAAACTTCTACAATTTCTAGAAATCTTGCTTCTATTAGATCTTTTTATCAATTTTTGTTGCGTTCAAAAAAGGTTAGAAAAGATCCAACAGAGGGAATGCAATCTCCTAAAATTGAGAAGAAAGCTCCTAGCATATTATCTTCAGATGAAGTTGAACTTTTGTTAGAACAACCAAAAAATGTTGATTTAAAGGGAATAAGAGATAAGGCAATGCTTGAATTTGCTTATGCAACTGGTATGAGGGTTACTGAAATTATTTCTTTGAATTTAGAGGATGTTAATTTTGAAAAAGCATTTGTTACATGTGCTAATGGAGTTAAGAAAAGAAATATTCCTTTAGGAAATCTTTCTTTGAAGGCTTTAGATGAGTATGTAAAAGATGCAAGACCTGTTATGATTAAAAATGAAAATGAGAAAGCTTTGTTTGTTAATGTTAATGGTAAGAGATTGACAAGACAAGGATTTTGGAAGATTATAAAATATTATAAAGAGCAGGCTCATATCACAAAGGATATTACTCCTCATGTTTTGAGACATTCTTTTGCAACACATTTATTACAAAATGGTGCTGATTTGAAGTCTATTCAAATGATGCTTGGTCATTCAGATATTTCTTCTACTCAAATTTATATGAAGTTTCAAGATGAGAGTTTGAAGAATGTTTATCATAAAGCTCATCCAAGAGCGTAGTTATAATTGATATATTTTAAGATACTTAGGGCGTTGTGCTCTAAGTATTTTTTTTACTTTAATGATAAACTTACAGGTATGCTGAAGTGATAATTATATGTTAGGAATGATTGCTATATAGAATATGTGTGAAAGGCTTACAAATTCGGCGTTTAATGTGTTTACATATTGATTGTGTTAACATAATATGCTATAATGTTAATGTTTGGAGGAGATTTATGAAAAATATTAATAAAATGAGCTATGATGAATTTCATAAGGAGTTTGGGATAATATTAAATGTGAAGTATATGAGAGATATTATTCATGACCAAGGTATTTATGATGAATTTACTCAGTTGATGCGATTAAGCGGTAATGATGATGAAAGAAAATGGCGTGTAGAGAAATTTGTAAAAGATAATTTTAAATATGTTGATAGAGAGGCGTATGCATTTTTTACATTAAAGACTTTGCTTGAAGAAGGTTTGCTTTCAAAGACTGGGAGATTTCCAACTATAATGGATAATTGTAAACAAGCTTTGGAACATTCTGATTATGCTTATTTTGAACCTAATAACAGGGTTACTATGGTTAATGATGAGATTAAGAGAGTAACTGCTGCTGAATTGATTGGCAAAGATAAAACAGATAAGAAAAGTAAAAATGAGCAAAGAATTGAAGAATTAAGTGAGAAAATAAATTTGCATAGTTTGTTTACTTTACATAGTACAACAGAAATGAAGAGATTTTATGGTAAGAATGATAGTTTAAATGATATTATTGTTAAACTTGGTTTAATAGATGCGGTTGCTGAATTGTATGATTTATCAATCCAAGAGAGAATGGAATTGTTAAAGGAAAATTCAGGCACAAAATTAGAAGGTTTAGTAAATAATAAGAGAAAAGAACTTGAGAATATGGACTTAGGAGTGTTTTATCAAAGGCTTCCAAGTATGCTTGAAAAATATCCGGATTGTTTTGAGTTGGATCCTTTATTTTTAATTGCAGCATATAGAGCTAATGAGTATTTAGAGACAGCAAAATTAAGTCCTGAGCAAAACAAGGATTTTGCAGAGCTTATGAAAATTTTAGAAGAATCAATAAGAGCTCGTTCAACTTCTGTAAGTGGAATAATTTCAAATAATGGTGGTTCTAAGCAAAATTATTCTTTTAGAGAATTGAGAAAGGCTTGTGCTAGAATTTGTTCAGATGGACATTATGTATCTACTAACGAAGAAGAGAAAATCTTGGATGAGTTGTCATCTGATCCAAAAAGTATTTTGAGTATGAATCCAGAAATTTTCCAAAAGATTATTACACTATCTTCAGAAGATATTATGGAACTTGGAAATACTGAAGGTGTTTTTGATTATTTAGTTAGAAACAAATTGGCAAGTAGATATAGTGTAATGAGTTTGATAAAAAACGGATTGGTAAATTCTGCAGATGTTAGAACTTTAATTGATGATAATTTACTAGATAAGGGGATTGTAACTGATTTTATAGATCAATGCGATGTAATTGATGAGGAGTTATTAGGTTCTTTAAGAAAAAATGGTATTGTATCTGATGAAGAAATGGTAGAATATTATTTAGCTGGAAAAATGGAACTAGATGCTTTTTCAGAAATGAATGATGAAGAAAAGAAGAAGTTAGAAGATGTTGTTTCACCTGAAAAATTAATGTCATTATATAAAAATGGTGAAGATGAATATGGTAGATATGCGGCACTTTATAGAATGGTTTTCTTAAGTAGAAAAGATAAAGATAGCAGATATCTTGAAGGTGAGAGAATTATTGAAGCATCAGATGGTGAGTTTGAGGATTCGGATTTGGTTAAATGGTATGAAGAACATTTAATATCATTGAAATCTATTGAAGAATGGGCTGGAAATCCTTTGATTATGAAGATGATGAGGGATGGAAAGTTGAAACCAGCTGATGTTAAAGAAATTTGTACTGATGGAAATTATGATTGCGTATTAGATATTTTAAAAGATCCTAGAATATCTAAAAATACAAAATGGGGAATTTTTTATACAACATTTGCTGATGAAGATGAGACTTTAACAGAAGAGCAAAAGGAATTAAGAGAAGTCGCTAAAGAAGAAGGTTTGGAGGCAATGAGACTTACTTATAAGAATGTTAAGGTTGGTGGTACTTCTGGAAGACGTAGAGTAAGTGATGTGAAGGAAGGAAAAGATGTATCTTCAAGAAGAGAATATGTTTCTGATCCACTTAATAGGTGGACATTAATAAAGTTACTTGATCCAGAGTATTCTTATGAAATGTTAGATCAAGGTATGATGATTTTTAAATTGCCTAATGTGGGAAATGGTACAATTATTCTTGAAAAGATGTTTAAGAAAGATAGACCAGATTATGCAAGAGCAACTAAAATGTTAAGTATGCCTATTGAGGAGTTTGAAGATATAAAGGATGATTTGATAATTGATGGCGATATACCTGTAGCAGCTATTGCTAATTATCCAAAATTACAAGGAAGGCTTGAAAGTTTTTGGCATACTAAAGGTTGGGGCGAAAAACTTTCTGAAGCATGTGGATATAAAGAAGATACAAGAAGAACAAAAGATGAAATTGATAGAATTGATTTAGAAATTAAGAAGATTGTGAATTCTAGAAAGCTAAGAGGTTAAAAGAAAATAATGGAAGTATTGTCGAAAAGCAAAGATTTGAGAATATCTAATGATGTATTTAAAAAGATTTGTAGAGATTTAAAAAGTGAAATTAATGAGAATAAAAAAGAAATTGAAAAACTAAATGAACTTGATTATAAGTATAGTAAAAAAGTTGTATATCCAGAAAAATTGGTAAAAGTGATTGATGAGTATAGAGAAAAAGAAGTTGTTATAAAAGAAACTAGAAATTTATTGGTTGCTTATTATGGTGATCCATCAGTTACTATTGAACTTTGTTTACAAGGTTTGCTTAATTGTCAATTAATGAATTTACTTATTGATAATATGTGCTATGGTGTTAATAAATTGATTGTTACATTATTTATAGAGATATTAAAAGAGTATAGAATATATGATGTAGTTACTTTAAATAATTATGAGAATGTAGAAGATGTTGAAGCAAGTTTGGAATTTATTGATAAAATGTATTGTGTTGGGGATAAGAACATATATACAATTTGTAAGCATATAAATGGTATTGATATTGAGTATGTTCCATTTGGAATAATTGATATCTATTGTGAAGATGATGATTTTTATGAATTGTCAAGAGAGATTTTTAACTATTGTTTTGAAAATGGAATAGAAGCGGAAGTATATGATGATATGCTAGTTGATGAAGCTATTAATACATTAAATGAATATGGTGAGAAATATTGTAGTATTATTTTAACTAAGGATGCTGAAGCAGTAAAAAGATTTAAAGAAGAAATGAAATCAAAATTTGTTTTTGCAAATGAAAATCCTTTTAGGGATAGTGTTGATAGAATTCCAGAGTTTTTATAAAAATAGTAAACCACAGTCAAATTAAGTGATTGTGGTTTGTTGTTGCTTATGGTAACAAATGGAATATTTTTTTATAATTCTATTGTGTTTGTTTACTTGACAAATTTATGTAATCCATATAAAATATATATGGTAATTATTAAAATATAAAATTTATTTATGTTGTAAAATTTATATATTTAATGAACATTGAAAATTTAATAAGAAAAGAGGTTGATTATGAATGAGTGAAGTACTTATTGTTATAATTACTCTTTTAATCTCAGCAGCAATATTCATACCTTTAGGAATTACTATAAGAAAAAGAATTGCTGAATCTAAAATTCAAAGTGCTGAAAATGAAGCTAAAAGATTACTTGAAAATGTAAAAATAGAAGCGGAAAATACTAAAAGGGAAGAGATTTTTAAAGCTAAGGAGGAAATGCTTAAGCTTAGAAATGATTTAGATCAGGAGATTAAAGAGAGGAGAGCAGAAGTAGGACAACAAGAAAAGAGATTGATTCAAAAAGAAGAGAATCTTGATAGAAGAGTGCAATCTTTAGAAGATAAAGAAAAAGACTTAGATAGAAAAATGGTTGAAAGTGATGAAATTAGAAAAGAGTTGGAGGATGCAAAAGCAGAAGAACTTGCTGAATTACAACGTATTTCAGGATTGACTGTTGATGAAGCTAAGAAACAATTACTAGATTCTTTGGAAAATGAAATTGTTCCAGAGAAAGCTCAAATGATTAGAGATTTAGAGAACAAGTATAAAGAAGATTCTTCAAAGATGGCTAAAGAAATGGTTTGCTATGCTATTCAAAAATGTGCAGCTGATCATACTTCTGAAACTACAGTATCTGTTGTTTCATTACCAAATGATGAAATGAAAGGTAGAATTATAGGTAGAGAAGGAAGAAATATTAAAACTCTTGAAACGTTGACAGGTATTGATTTAATTATTGATGATACACCTGAAGCTGTTATTATATCAGGATTTGATCCTCTAAGAAGAGAAGTAGCTAGAATTGCTTTGGAGAAATTATTAGAAGACGGAAGAATTCATCCTGCTAAGATTGAAGAAATGGTTGAAAAGGCTAAAGAAGAAGTTGAGGCAATCATTAAAGAAGAAGGAGAAAGAGCAGTTTTAGAGACTGGTGTAAATGGCTTACACCCAGATGTTGTTAAACTTCTTGGAAAATTAAAATACAGAACAAGTTATGGTCAAAATGTATTAAATCATTCTATTGAAGTATCAAATCTTGCAAGAATTATGGCTGAGGAATTAGGATTAAATCCAAAACTAGCTAGAAGAGCAGGATTGTTACATGATATTGGAAAAGCCTTGGATCACGATATGGAAGGTACTCATGTTGAGATTGGTGTTGATATATTAAAACGTTATAAAGAAAATGATTTAGTTATTAATGCTGTTGAAGCTCATCATGGTGATGTTGAACCTAAGAGTTTGGAAGCTGTTTTAGTACAAGCTGCTGATGCTATTTCTGCATCAAGACCTGGTGCTAGAAGAGAAACTTTAGAGACATATATTAAGAGATTACAGGAATTAGAAAAAATTGCTGATTCTTTTGATGGTGTTGATAAATCTTTTGCTATACAAGCTGGTAGAGAAATTAGATTAATGGTTAAACCAGATAAAATTTCTGATAACGATATGGTTGTTTTAGCAAGAGATGTTGCTAAAAAGGTAGAAGCAGAAATGGAATATCCGGGACAAATTAAAGTTAATGTAATTCGTGAGACTAGAGCAATAGAATATGCCAAATAAAATATTAAAGAGAGCAAAGTTAATTGCTCTCTTTTTGTTTTAAAAAATAAATATTTGTAGAATTTAATATTAATTTAATATTTCTATTGTAAAATTCGAATGTTGACAAGTGACATGGTGTCACTTATAATATGGATGTATATTTTTTTAGGAGGGAGAAAGATGCCAACAAATACTTTTTATAATTTGCCAAAAGAAAAGCAGGAGAAGGTATTGGAGGCTGCCAAAAAAGAATTTTTTAGAGCAAAAGATGGGAATGTTTTAGTAAAAAACATTGTTATTTCTGCTGGAATTCCTAGAGGAAGTTTCTATCAATATTTTGAATCAAAAGAAGATTTAATTGATTTTATTATTAAGAAATATCTTAAGGCTACAGAAGAAAAATTTTGCAAAAAAATGGATGATTTTAATGGCGATATTTTGCTTGCATTTGAAGATATGTTTAATAGAATAGTTTCAGATGATAAAATGTGCGTGATAGAAAAAGAACGAAAAGTAATGGAACACATAAAAAGAATGCAAGAAAAATATGGATGTATGAACAATATGAAAAGGCTGCCTGAAAAAATGAATCAGAATGTTTTATTAAAGCATATTGATAAATCTAAATTTAAGATGAAGGATGAGGAAGAATTAGCTAGTGTTTTTCATGTTATTATAAGTATGATGATTAAAAACATTATTGATTACCAAAATGGTGTTTCGGCTCAAGATGCTAAAAAGTCTTTTAAAAGAGATTTAGATTATTTAAGATATGGTATTATAAAATAAAAATTATAAGAAAGGAATTATAGTATGTTTAAGGTTTTATTAAAACTAAGAAAAGCATGGAAATCTGTTTTGATTGTAATGATTCTACTTGTAGTTCAAGCTATGGGCGAACTTGCATTGCCAGATTATACATCAAAAATAGTTAATGTTGGAATCCAACAGGGTGGTGTTGAATCTTGTGCACCAGAGGCAATTAGAGAAGAACAATTACAAAATATTTTACTAGCAACTGATGAAGATGATTTTATATTAGATAAGTATACATTATTATCTAAAGATGATTTGTCAGAAAGTGATTATAATAAGTATGTAAAAGAGTATCCAGCTTTAGAAAAAGAAAATATTTATATTTTGAAAAAGATTTCTAAAGAGGATAAAGAAAAACTTGAGGATGTTATGGCTAAACCTCTTGTTATGATGTATGTAATACAAGATGAAACTAAGTCAGAAAGTATGAGACAATATGTTATTTCTGTTTTACCGGTTGAGGTTCAATCTGCATTTCAAAATGCAAGTTTAATAGATATTATTAAGGCAATGCCAGAAGAACAAAGTAAGCAGATGATAGATAATTTTGGAAAACAAATTGAAGATACTGTTGGAGGTATGTTAAGTCAGTCAGCAATTACAGCAGTTAAAGCTGAATATACAGCTATTGGAATGGATACAGATAAAATTCAATCAAGCTATATTTGGAAAGCTGGTTTCCAGATGTTAGGTGTAGCTTTCTTAATAATGATTACTGGTGTAACTGTAATGTATTTCTCATCAGGAATGGCTTGTAAACTTGGTAAATACTTAAGAGAAGAAGTTTTTGAAAAAGTTTTAAAATATTCTAATAAAGAATTTAGAGAATTTTCAACAGCATCTCTTATAACAAGAAGTACTAACGATATTCAGCAGATCCAAGGAATGATTCAAATGTTATTTAGAACAGTTGTATTTGCTCCTATTATGGGTATTGGTGGATTGATCAGAGTTATTACAAAGAGTAGTACTTCAATGATTTGGATTATAGGTTTTGCTATTTTATGTATTTTAACAGTAGTTTTAATTTTATTTATTGTTGCAATGCCTAAGTTTAAAAAGTTGCAAGTTTTAATTGATAAAATTAATCTTGTTGCAAGAGAGATTTTAACAGGATTACCTGTTATTAGAGCTTTTAATAAAGAGAAATCAGAAGAAGAAAGATTTGATAAAGCAAATCTTGATTTAACTAAAGTTAATATTTTTGTTAACAGAGTAATGTCTTTTATGATGCCTTTGTTGATGTTTTTAATGAATGGAATTTCACTTATGATTGTGTGGTTTGGTAGTAAAAATATTGATTCAGGTGTAATGCAAGTTGGAGATATGATGGCTATTATTCAATATACAATGCAAATTGTTATGGCTTTCTTGATGGTTTCAATGATTTCTATAATGCTTCCAAGAGCTGCAGTTTCTGCTAACAGAATTAATGAAATTTTAGATCAAGATTTAAGTATAAAGGATAAAGATGAAACAAAGAAATTTGAATCTGATAAAAAAGGTTTAGTGGAATTCAAAAATGTTTCTTTCAGATATCCTGATGCTGATATGGAAATATTGACTGATATTAATTTTACGGCTGAACCTGGAAAGACAACGGCTATTATAGGAAGTACTGGTAGTGGTAAGTCTACAATAGTCAATTTAATTCCAAGATTTTACGATGTAACTGGTGGAGAGCTTTGTGTTGATGGAGTTAATATTAAAGATGTTTCTCAAAAAGATTTGAGAGATATTATAGGATATGTTCCTCAAAAAGGTGTATTATTCTCTGGAACAATTGAGTCTAATATAAAATTTGCAGATGAAAATATGAGTGATGAAAGAATGATTAAGGCTGCTGAAATTGCTCAAGCTACTGAGTTTATTGAATCAAAACCTGAAAAATATCAAACTCATATTTCTCAAGGTGGAACTAACGTATCTGGTGGACAGAAACAGAGATTATCAATAGCAAGAGCTATTGCTTCTGATCCTGAAATTTATATTTTTGATGATAGTTTTTCAGCATTGGATTATAAAACTGATTGTGTTCTAAGAGAAGAACTAGCAAAAGTTACAAAAGATAAGACGGTTATTATAGTTGCACAAAGAATTAATACAGTGTTAAATGCTGATCAAATAATTACACTAGAAGATGGTAAGATAGTTGGAAAAGGAACTCATGAAGAGTTGATGGAAAATTGTGAGACATATAGACAAATTGCTTTATCTCAATTATCTGAAGAAGAATTAAAAAGAAAGTAGAAAGGAAGTGAGAACAAATAATGGACGAAAAGCGTGAAAGAAAATTTCAAAAAGGACCTAGAGTTGGTCATGGAGGCCCAGGAGGACCTGGTGGAGCTAAATCTGTTGAAAGAGCTAAAGACTTTAAAGGAACAACAAAAAAATTAATGGGTAAATACTTAAGCGAATATAAATGGAAGTTAATTATTGTTTTCATTTTCGCGATAGCTGGTACTGTATTTACAATAGTTGGACCTAAGATTTTGGGAAAGGCTACTACAGAAATTTATAGTGGTATTGTGAAAAAGATTTCTGGAGTTGGTGGCATAGATTTTGATTATATATTTAATATAATTATGATACTTGTTGGTTTATACATTATTAGTGCTATATGTTCTTTAATTCAAAGTTTGGTTATGACTGATGTTTCTCAAAAGTTGACATATAGAATGAGAGATGACTTATCAAAGAAAATTCATAGATTGCCAATGAACTTTTTTGATAAACAAAGTAAAGGTGATGTTTTATCAATCCTTACAAATGATATAGATACATTTGGACAAAACTTTAATCAAAGTATTACTGAGATTATTACGGCTGTTTGCACGGTTGTTGGTATTCTTATAATGATGCTTTCAATTAATGTTCAAATGACATTGATTTCATTACTTATATTACCAATTTCAGCTTTTATTGTTAAAAAGATTGTTGGTAAATCACAAAAATACTTTACTGCTCAACAAGAAATTTTAGGTAAGGTTAATGGTCAAGTTGAAGAAATTTATGGTGGACAATCTATAGTAAAGGCTTTTAATAGAGAAGATGAAGTTTTAAAAGAATTTAAAGAAAAAAATGAAAAACTATATACAGTTGGTTGGAAATCACAATTTATGGGTGGTTTTATGTACCCTGTTATGAATTTTATTGGAAATTTAGGATATGTTGCTGTTGCGATTATAGGAGGATATTTTACTATCCAAGGTAAAATACAAGTTGGAGATATTCAATCATTTATTCAATACAACAAGCAATTTACTAGACCTATTGGTGAGATTGCTCAAATAATGACTCAAATTCAAACTATGATTGCTGCTGTTGAGAGAGTTTTAGGTTTCTTAGATGAAGAAGAAGAAAAAGATGTTACAACAAATCCAACTGATGTAGAAAGTTTAAAAGGTAATATTAAATTTGAACATGTTAAATTTGGATATAATGAAGATAAGGTAGTTATTAATGATTTTAATGCTGAAGTAAAAGATGGGCAAAAAATTGCTATTGTTGGTCCAACAGGTGCTGGAAAAACAACTCTTGTTAAATTGTTAATGAGATTCTACGATTTGAATGGCGGAAAAATTACAATAGATGGTTATGATATAAAAGATTTTAATAAAGGTGATTTGAGAAAACATTTTGGTATGGTTCTTCAAGATACTTGGTTGTTTAGTGGAACTATAAAAGATAATATTAAATATAGTAAGCCTGATGCAACAGATGATGAGGTTATTGAAGCAGCAAAGGCGGCTCATGTACATCACTTTATTAAAACTTTACCTAATTCTTATAACATGGTTCTTAATGAGGAGACAAATAATATATCTGCAGGTCAAAAACAGTTGTTGACTATTGCTCGTGTTATTTTGGCTGATCCTAAGATTTTAATTTTGGATGAGGCTACAAGTTCAATTGATACGAGAACTGAGATTCAAATTCAATCTGCTATGGATAATTTGATGAAGGGTAGAACAAGTTTTATTATTGCTCATAGATTGTCTACTATTAAGAATGCCGACATGATTTTGGTTATTAATAATGGTGATATTGTTGAGCAAGGAACTCATGATGAACTTCTTGCTAAAGATGGTTTTTATGCTACTTTATATAATTCTCAGTTTGATGAGGAAGAGGAATAGTTTGCATAATATTTAAAAGTTAATATGTAATATAAATTACAAATTTATAACAGTAAAAAATTCAATATAATATTTTTGAATCATCGCGCAGCGACCAAATGAGCGAAGCGAATGCGATTGAAGCAATCTTTACAAATAAAAGAGCCCGAGTTCGGAACGAACGGGGCTCATCAAGATTGCGACAGTAAGATGTGAAAAAATATTGATATTGAATTTTTTACGTTTTATAGCTAGTTAAAGAAAAATGTTATTGCATTTTCTTGTTTTATTTATATTTTATATATATAATGTCATTGATTTTAAAATTAGGAGGAAGTTATGAATAATCAACCAATTGGGGTATTTGACTCAGGCTTGGGAGGGTTGAATGTTCTAAAAGAACTTAGAAAAGAATTGCCAAGCGAAAAATATATATATTTAGGAGATACAAAGAGATTTCCTTATGGGCAAAAGTCTGCAGAAGCAATTATAGAAATTGCAAGACAAAATGTGGAATTTTTAATTAGTAAAAATGTAAAAATGATAGTAATTGCATGTGGAACGGCAACTAGCCAAGCTTTAGAAACACTGCAAAAAGAATATGATTTACCAATCATAGGAATAATAGAGCCAACGGTTATTAACTTAAAAGATAGAATAGATGAAAGAAATAATACAATAGGTGTTATTGCTACAAAAGGAACTGTTAGAAGTGGTATGTGGGAAAAGAAAATTTCTGAATATATGCCTACAGCTGAGATTGTTTGTCATCCAGCACCTTTATTAGCAACGATGGCTGAAGAAGGATGGATAAGTAATAAAGTTGCTGAATATACAGTTAAAGAATACATGAAATTATTTAAAAGTGTGGATAAATTAATTTTGGGATGCACACATTATCCATTGTTTAAAGAATTAATGGAAAAAGAATTGCCTAAAAATGTTGAAATTATTGATATAGGTAGAGAATTAGCTATTTATTTAAAAAGAAAAATTGGTGGTTATGAATTAGAATGTGATCCAGTAAATGGTGGCGGTTATGAAATGTACTTAACTGATAAAGATGAAAATTTTGCTCAAATTGCAAGTTCTATATTAGAAGAAAGTGTTAATTTGGAAGAAATAAAAGAATTTGAAGTATAAAAGGGGGAAAAGGTAAATGATTGGAACAGTAATCGTAATTATTTTATTGATTGCTTTAGTTGGTTATATGATTTATATTTTCAATAAAATTATAAAAGCAAGTAATTTGAATTATGAAGCGTTTAGCAATATTGATACTGCCTTAAAGAAAAGATTTGATTTGGTACCAAATCTTGAAGCGATTGTTAAAGGATATACTGCTCATGAAAAAACGACTTTAGAAGATATTACAGCTATGAGAGAAAGATTATCTGGAAGAATGACAGTTTCAGATAGACAGAAAGAAGAAGATAAACTTTCAGCAATTTTCAAAGATGTTATTGTTTCTGTTGAAAATTATCCAGAATTGAAAGCCAGTGATAACTTTGCTCAATTACAAGCTGCTCTTGTTAAAATTGAAGAAGATATTGAAATGGCTAGAAGATATTATAATGGTACTACTAGAAATTTTAATGCTTTAATTCAACAATTTCCTAATAACATTTTGGCTTCAATATTAGGTTATAAGAAAAGAGCCTTTTTTGAAGTTGATTTATTGACTAGAGAAAATGTTCAAATTAATTTTGAGGACAGAAGAAAAGGGTCAAGATAAAAGGGGAAAAATATGAGGAAGAAAATATGGTATAGTTTTCTTTTAGTAGCTTTTTTGTTAGTGATTTGTATTACTGAAGTTAATGCTACTTATGATGAACTTAATGAAAACAGCGATTATCAAAAAGATAGTACTTACTATTATAATTATTATAATGAGCATGGTACGAATTTTATAGACTATGACATGGAAGTTCATGTAAATAAAGATGCTTCGATTGATGTTATTGAAAAGTTTACTGTTTATGCAGTAAAATATGGAATAAAAGATGAAATTTGTGGAGAATTTCCAATTCAACATAATAGTAAAAATGTAGGGTTTAAAATTAATAATATTACTTTAGATGGCGAGAATATAAATTATACTGTAAATAGAGTTGATGAAATTGCAAGGGTAAAAATTGGGTCTAGTGACGATAGAATTTCACCAGGAATACATACATATTCAGTAAATTATACAACAGATAGACAGATTCTTTTTGGAGATAATTATGATGAATTGTGTTGGAATTTGCCCGGATTTGATTGGAATTTTATAATTGATCAAGCTTCTGCAAGAATTTATTTTCCAGATGGTACAGAAATTTTAGAAGATGATGTAAAGGCAAATGTTAAAAAGTATGGTAATTTGAAAGAGTCAAATGATTCGCAATGGGATATTAATAATGAAAAGTCATGTGTTTATTTAAATACGTCTGATAAATTTTTTTATCAAGATTCATTTACAGTTGATATTAAAGTTAAGAAAGGTGCAATAGTTGAACCAAATATAGGTATGAAAATTAAATGGTTTATTCAAGATAATGCAATGTATGTTTTTATACTGGTTGGAATGATAGGACTTGGAATTTGGCAATTTTTTGTTTGGAAAAAGTATGGTAAAGATCCCAAAAAAAATGTAATAAATCTTAAATACTGTCCACCTGAAGGATTTGATGTTGGTGGTGTTAAGTATATGGATACGATGGGAGGTACTGATCGCATTCTTGAGGCTACACTATTAAGTTTGGCAACAAAAGGTTTTTTGAAATTTACTAAGGGTGTTGAGGAGTATGAATATATAATTATTAATAAGGTGGAAGAAAAAAATATTAGTGAAGCTGGAAATCAGTTATCAGAGATTGAAAAATTTGTATATGATTCGTTTGAAAACGGTGAAGCATTAAAATATTCAAGGATGTTGGATGAAAAAATTTTGAAGATTAAATCGGCTATTAAAAAGAGCTTAAAAGAAAAATATGAAAATAAATTATTTTTAAAAAATTTCCCAAAGTGCTTCATATCATTAATTATTTCTATAATTTTGATTTTTATAGGAAGGAATGTGGGATCATTTAGCAATCCATATGAATATTTATTTAATTATCAAAATATTTTAACTTTGTTTTTTACGGTTTTTATATTTGTTATGTTTTGTATTGTATATAGAAGGATTAATAAAAAGAAAAATAATAAAGTGCTAACTTGTATTTTTTTGTTTATTTGGGGAATACCCACTATATTATTAATTTTTGAAATAGTAGTTTTAAAGCTATATGTGAATTCTTTATTTCAGGCTCTTGTATTAGCTGGAATTGCTATACAGAATTATTTGTTTATTAAATTGATGCCAAAATATACTGAAGAAGGTATGAGAATCAAGGAAGATATAGAAGGCTTTAAAATGTTTATTAATACTACAAATGATGGAAATTTTAAAGATAAAACCCCAGAGATGTTTGATAAATATTTTGCGTATGCGTATGTTTTGGATGAGGAAAACAAATGGGCTGGTAAATTTGAAGATATTTTAAAGCAAACGGGATATACACCAGTGTGGTGTTCAACAAAAATTTATCATGATAGATTTGATTGTAAATCTTTTTCAGCAGGATTTTCAAAATTGTTTTCAGCGGCAACAACTGGCTATGGATCTGGTAGGTTGTATTATGATAGATACTCAGGTGGAAGATCTTCAGGCGGTGGCCATTCAATAGGAGGTGGCTCTTCAAGAGGCGGAGGGTTCTCTGGCGGTGGAAGAGGCGGCCGGTGGCCGGAGGTGGCTGGTAAAAAATATTTTAAGGGGAAAAGTATGAAGAAAAAAATAAGTTTTATAATTTTTTTAGCAGTAATTTTAATAATGTCTATTAATGTTAAAGTTAATGCTTCATATGATGATAGTTATGACTATTATGATTATTATGATAGAGAAGAAATTCTTGATTATGATATTGAGATGCGCGTAAATGAAGATGCAACAATGGACGTTAAAGAAACGATTACAGTAAATGCAATGGGAGAAGAAATTCAACATGGAATTTATAGAGATTTTCCTACGCAATATAAAAATAAGCTTGTTACTTTTGAAATTAATAAAGTAACCATGGATGGTAAGAGTGTTAATTTCACAACAGAAAATGTTGACAGGGGTGTTCGTATTAAAATAGGTTCTAGTGATGAGTATGTTACTCAAGGACAACATACATATGTTATTGATTATACTACTGAAAGACAGATGTTTTTTGAAGATGATTATAATGAGTTATATTGGAATTTAATTGGATCTGGTTGGAATTTTGATATTGAGCAATGTTCAGCTAAGATATATTTTCCAAAGAAAACTGATATTTTAGAAGATGAGATAAAAGCATATGTTGGCGAATATGGAAATTCTAAAGAATCAGATGATGTATATTGTTATGTTGATCGTACAAATGCAGTCGTTTATTTTGATTTATATGAGATGGTCCCAGCCAATAACGCATTTACAGTTGTTGTTCGAGTAGAGAAGGGAACAATTGATGAACCTACTTTTGAACAAAAGTTAGAGTGGTTTTTAGAAGATAATGTAATGTATGTTGTTCTTTTTGTAGGAATGATTGGACTTGGAATTTGGCAGTTCTTTATGTGGAAACATAATGGTAAAGATCCAGAAAAAAACATTATTATTCCTAAGTATTATCCACCAGAAGGCTTGGATGTTGGTGATGTAAGATACATAGATACAATGGGAAAAACTACTCGTATATTAGAGGCCACACTGATAAGTTTAGCAACAAAAGGATTTTTAAAATTTACTAAAAGTAGTGAAAAAAGTAAAACTCTTATTATTGAAAAAGTTCTTAAAAAAGATGTGTATGAAAAAAAAGATACATTATCTGAAAATGAGAAAATGGTGTATGAGTCACTTGGACATAAGGAAATTCTAAAATATTCAGAAGAGTTTTATAAGAAAGTAAATAAAATGCAATTGAGACTAGCAGAAAATTTAGCAGAAAAGTATAAAGATAAATTATTCTTTAAAAATTGGAAGAATGTTATAGTTTCTATTGTTTTCACAGTAATATTATTTGTTATTGGAGGAATTAGTGGAGAAATAGTTAACCCATTTGCTACAGAAATAAATATGCAAAACTTTTTTATGGTTGTGCTGACTGCGGTTATTTTTGGTTTAGTTTTTGCAGTATGCAAGGCTTTGTTTAAAAATAAAAGTAGTAGGTTTTTTAATGTTATTTTTGCAATTTTATGGGGAGGACCATTTTTATTCTTTGGAATAGCAATGGCTGCTGATGTTTTTTCAAGATATGCTGAATATGCATTTCAAGGATTTGTACTTGTTGAAGTATGCATACAAAATTATTTGTTTGTGAAACTAATACCAAAGTATTCTGAAGACGGTATGAGAATTAAAGAAGAGATTGAAGGCTTTGAAATGTTTATTAAGACGGTAAAAGATGATGATTTTGTTGATAAAACACCGGAAATGTTTGATAAATATTTTGCATATGCATATGTTCTTGGACTTGAAAATGCTTGGGCTAGTAAATTTGAAGACGTCTTAAAGCAAGCTAATTATACGCCAAGTTGGTGTTCTGATTATTTATTTGTTAGTGGTATGTTTGATTGTTCTTCATTTACTTCTAGTTTTTCATCATCAATATCATCTGGAGTATCATCTGCATCAACTGCGCCATCTTCATCAAGTAGCAGTGGTGGCGGAGGCTTCTCTGGCGGAGGCGGCGGAGGCCGGTGGCCGGAGGTGGCTGGTAAAATAGTTTAAGGGGAAGAGTATGAAAAAAAGAATTGGCTTTGTTTTTCTTTTAATGATGATATTGGTATTGGACTTTGGAACTAAGTCCAATGCTGTATATAATAAAGATGTGAATGATTATAATAGTAGTTTTGATGACATTTATAGTAATGAATTGGAGGAATATACTGACTATGATATTTATGAATCTGATAATGATAATTATTATAGTGATAATGATGATGAGTATTATGAAAATCATAAAGAGGATATTTTAAATTACGATATTGAAATCTATGTAAATAAAGATGCTTCTATGTATGTTAAGGAAAAGATTACTGTAAATGCGAAAGGATATAATATTAATCATGGGATTTACAGGGATTTTCCAACTAAGTATAGAAATAAAAATGTTACATTTGATGTAGATAAAGTTTTATTGAATGGAAATGATGTTGAATATTCTACTGAAAGTGTTGATAGAGGAATCCGAGTAAGAATTGGTTCAGAACATACTTATGTTCCAAGAGGAGTGCAGGAGTATGAAATTGATTATACAACTGAGAACCAATTGTTTTTTGAAAGAGAATATAATGAATTGTATTGGAATTTAATTGGTTCTGGATGGCTTTTTGATATTGAAAAGTGTTCTGCTAAAATATATTTTCCAGAAGGAACTGAAATTTTAAATAATGATATAAAAGCATATGTTGGAAAATATGGAGATCCTAATGAGTCTGAGGATGTTGAATGGTATGTTGATAAGACTAATTCAGTTGTTTATTTTAATATGAATAAAACGATTGAGCAAGAAAATGCATTTACAATTGTTGTTAGAGTAAACAAAGGAACTATTGCTGAACCTAATTTGAGTAAGAAATTAGCATGGTTTGCTTATGATAAGATTGTTTATTTAATGGTAATTTTGGGATTTGTTGGACTTGGTGTTTGGCAATTTTTTGCTTGGAGAAAACATGGAAATAAAATAAATTCTAAAGTAATAATTCCTAAGTATTATCCTCCAGAGGGAATGGATGTATCTCAAGTTAGATATTTAGATACTATGGGAAGTAAAAAGAGAGTGTTAGAGTCCATAATATTAAGTTTAGCTACAAAAGGATATGTGTTTTTTACTAAAACTACTGGTAAGAAAAAAATTATGGTTATTGAAAAAACAGGCAAGAAGACTACTAATGAGTTTGAAGATGAGTTATCAGATACTGAGAAATTTGTTTATAATTCATTGGCGGGTAGAGAATATTTGATGTATTCAGAATATTTTTATGAATTAGTAGAAAATTTGAAAAGAGATATATTTAAAGATTTGGAAGGCAAATACAAAAATAGTTCATTTTTTAAGAACTGGAAATATGTTATTATCTCTGTAATATGTACTTTATTCATATTTATTTTTGGATTGAAGATAGGTAAATTAATTAATCCATTGGCCACTTCATATAATTTGAAAGGGTTTGAATTGGTGTTTACATTTGTTATTTCTTTTGGAATACTTGCTGCATGTATAAAAAACTTTGTATTTGATCCTGGTAGAGATTTATTCACAGCTATTTTTATTATAATCATGTGCATTCCTTTTGCTTTTGGGGAATATCAAGTAGTAAGAGAAATTTTTAGGCAATATTCAAAGAACTTTATGGATATTTTTGTAATTGCTTGGGCTGTGATACAAAATTGGATATTTGCTAAACATATTCGTTGTTATTCTGAAAAAGCTTTGAAAATTAAAGAAGATATTGAAGGCTTTAAAATGTTTATAAAAACTACTGAAGATGAAAGTTTTATTGAGAAGTCTCCAGAAATGTTTGACAAATACTTTGCTTATGCATATGCATTAGGACTAGAAAACAAATGGGCTAAGAAATTTGAGAAGATATTAGCTAAAATTGATTATGCACCAAGTTGGTGTACAAGAGAATTATATTATAATGGAAATTTTGATTGCTCATCGTTTACATCTAATTTTTCTTCAGCGTTTTCATCTGGAATGTCTGCAGCATCTACTGCACCTCTTTCTAGCAATAGTAGTTCAAGTGATGGAGGTTCAGGAGGTAGCAGTAGTGGTGGAGGCTTCTCTGGTGGAGGCGGCGGAGGCCGGTGGCCGGAGGTGGCTGGTAAAAAATAAAAAAATTAATAAAATTAGCACTCTCCTATTGACATTGCTAAAAACACGATGTATAATACTTTATGTAATAAGAAATAATGATTACATAAAGAATGTGCATAGCCTTGAATAAAGGTGTCAACACATAAAATATTTTAAGGAGGAATGTGTTATGATGATGATACCAAGTAGAAGAAACTTTTTTGATGAGGTTTTTGATGAACCAATATTTTCAAAGAAAGAAGCTAAAATGATGAAAACAGATATCAAGGAGAAAGATGGCAATTATATTTTTACAATAGATGTACCAGGATTTGAAAAAGAAAATATTAACATTGAATTGGATGGTGGATATTTAACAGTATCTGCTACAATGAATAAAAATGTTGATGATGAGGAAAAAGACGGAAAATATATCTACAAAGAAAGATATTCTGGAGAATGTTCTAGAAGCTTTTATGTAGGTGATGATGTTAAAGAAGAGGATGTTAAGGCATCATTTAAAAACGGAATTTTAACTGTAGTTGTTCCTGAAAGAGAAGAACCACAAGAAGAACAAAAGAGACGTATTCAAATTGACTAATATGTGTTTATGATTATTGGCACACCGGCGATATGGTGTGCTGATTTTTATTATAAGAATCATAAAATATTATATTTATTTTGTGGTTCTTGCTAAAAAATTTACTGCTCATATAGAGTAGAATTGTATGTTATTAAAAATAAATATAATATTTTAAGGTAGGTGATTATTATGAATACTCAAAAATTAACACAAAAATCAATTGAAGTTATTCAAAAAGCTCAGTCAATTGCAATTGAACATCAAAACCAACAAATTGAACAACTTCATATATTGGATGCTCTTTTAATTATTGATGATAGTTTAATAAAACAGCTTTTTAAGAGAATGAAAGTAAATGAAAATTTTGAAAATGTTGTTAAAGATGAAATCAATAAGTTGCCAAAGGTAGTTGGCGCAAGAAAAATGGATTCTTTATATGTTGCACCAGATGTAGATGAAATGCTTACTGATGCCGAAAAGACAGCTGAAAAGATGAAAGATGAGTATGTATCTGTTGAACATTTGATGTTATCTTTATTTAACAAAGGTAATCAAAAAATTAAGGAATTGTTTAAAACGTTCAATATTAATAAGAATGAGTTTATGAAGGTTTTATCAGATGTTAGAGGTAACACAAGAGTTACTTCAGATAATCCAGAAGAAACTTATGATGTATTAAAAAAATACGGTACTGATTTAGTTGAAATGGCAAGAGAGCAAAAACTTGATCCTGTTATTGGTAGGGATGATGAAATTAGAAATGTTATAAGAATTCTTTGTCGTAAAACTAAAAATAATCCTTGTTTGATTGGTGAGCCTGGTGTTGGTAAAACAGCTATTGCTGAAGGACTTGCTTTAAGAATTGTAAGAGGTGATGTACCTGATGGATTGAAAAATTGTACTATATTCTCATTAGATATGGGTTCACTTGTTGCTGGTGCTAAGTATAGAGGTGAATTTGAAGAGAGATTAAAAGCAGTTTTACAAGAGGTTAAAAAGAGTGATGGTAGAATAATCTTATTTATAGATGAGCTTCATACTATAGTTGGTGCTGGTAAAACTGAGGGGGCAATGGATGCAGGAAACCTTTTAAAACCAATGCTTGCAAGAGGTGAATTACATTGTATTGGTGCTACTACTTTGAATGAGTACAGACAATATATAGAAAAGGATCCAGCTTTGGAAAGACGTTTCCAACATGTATTAGTTGATGAGCCAACTGTTGAAGATACTATTTCTATTTTGAGAGGTTTAAAAGAGAGATATGAAGTATATCATGGTGTTGAAATAAGTGATAATGCTATTATCGCGGCTGCAACACTTTCTCATAGATATATTTCTGATAGATTTTTACCAGATAAGGCTATAGATTTGATTGATGAGGCTTGTGCTATGATTAAAACTGAAATGGAGTCAATGCCTATTGAGCTTGATGAAGTTTCTCACAAGATTACTCAATATCAAATTGAAGAGACAGCTTTGAAAAAGGAAAAAGATGAATTATCTCAAAAGAGATTACAAGAAATTCAAAAAGAAATTGCTGATTTACAAAATAAATTTAAAGAAATGAAAGTTAAATGGGATAATGAAAAGGATGCTATTTCAAAGGTTCAGAAACTTCGTGAGGATTTAGAGAAGGTTAATGCTGATATTGAAAGAGCTGAAAGAAATTATGATTTGAATAAGGCTGCTGAACTTAAATATGGTAAATTACCTCAAATTCAAGAAGAGTTGAAAAAAGAGGAAGAGATTGCTGCTAAGTCAAAAGAGTCAAGTTTGCTTCGTACAAAAGTTACAGATGAAGAGATTACTAGAATTATTGCTAAGTGGACTGGTATTCCTGTTGCTAAACTTATGGAGAGTGAAAGAGATAAGATTTTGAATTTAGGTAATATTCTTCATAAGAGAGTAATTGGACAAGATGATGCTGTTGAGAAGGTTGTTGATAGTATTATTCGTTCAAGAGCTGGTATACAAGATCCCAATAGACCTATTGGTTCATTTATGTTTTTAGGACCAACTGGTGTTGGTAAAACTGAGCTTGCAAAAGCTTTGGCTGAAGCTTTGTTTGATGATGAGCATAATATGATTAGGATTGATATGTCTGAATATATGGAAAAATATTCTGTATCTAGATTAATTGGTGCGCCTCCAGGATATGTTGGTTATGAGGAAGGTGGACAATTAACTGAGGCTGTTAGAAGAAAACCATATAGTGTTGTATTATTTGATGAGATTGAAAAGGCTCATCCAGATGTATTTAATGTTTTACTTCAAGTTTTGGATGATGGTAGAATAACTGATTCTCAAGGAAGAACGGTTGATTTTAAAAATACTATTATTATTTTAACATCTAACTTAGGTTCAGAGTTTATACTTGAAGGTATTGATAAAGACGGAAATATCAAAGAAGATGCTAATCAGAAGGTTCAAGATTTATTAAAACATTCATTTAGACCAGAGTTTTTAAATCGTTTGAGTGAAATTATCTTGTATAAACCATTGAAAAAGAATGAGATTGATAAGATTTTGGATTTATTGATTGTTGATTTGAATAAGAGATTAGCAGATAGACAAATTAAAATTGAATTGACAGATAAGGCGAGAACATATTTAATTGATAATGGTTATGATGCGGTTTATGGTGCTAGACCTTTGAAGAGATTTGTTCAAAAGAAATTGGAAACATTAATCGCTAGAAAGATATTAGAGCAGGTTATTGTTCCTAAATCTGAAGTCGTTGTTGATTTTGATGGCAATGAATTAATAATTAAATAATTTTAATGATAATAAAAAAGAGGCTTTTTATTGTTGGATTTTTCTAATAATGAATAGCCTTTTTATTTATTAATTTTTTATTTGACTAATATTGAAATTATTAATATAATATAAAAAAATAATTGGAGGGGAAATATATGAAAAATTTACTTGAAAAAATTAAAGCTAATAGTAAAGTTGTAGCAATAGTTGCAGCAATATTAGTTGTTATTATTATTCTTGCAATTGTAATGGCTAATGTACTTGGTGGTTCTTATAAGAATACATTAAAGAAATTTGAAAAAGCAATGGAAAGCGAAGAAAGCATGGAAAAGTTCGTAGATAAAAATGTTAATTTAAGAGCTATTTATGCAGTAAGCGAACTTAAAGATGTAGAAGATGAGGATGAATTTGCTGAAAAATTTGAAGAAGAATATAAGAAAGCTAAGAAAGCTGATTATACAAGTGATGAAACTAAAGAATCAGCTTATGATTTTTACAAAACTTTTGCTGAAGAAGACATAAAAATGAGTGATGTTGGAAAAATTAAGAAAACAGACAAATTAGATTTATATGGAACTGAAATTGAAATTAAAGGTTTGAAAGTTTGTTCAATTAAGTTAGAAGCAGAAGGTACTAAAATGAGTGCAGATGCATATTTCTATAAAGGAAAATTATTTGTTATAATACCTGATTTTACTAGTATTGAATATTAATTAATATTATAAGCAAAAGCGGATTCTTTTGAACTCTACTTTTTAAGTATAGCTCATTAAGAACCCGCTTTTATTATATTAATAATCTTATTTTACTATGTTGAAAATGGATTACTATTTTATTTTTATTAAGCAATTAAGTAAAATTTTTTCTAATTCTGATGTGTTGTATACTGATTTTACGCTTGCGTCAAATATTTCTTTTGCAGAATTTTTAGTTAGGTCAAGCACATATCCGTTTTTATATGCTAGTTCTCTAATGAATTCTCGTATGGTTCTTCCATTTCCTTCACGGAATGGGTGAAGAACATTTAATTCTGAAAGATAGAAAGCAAGACGTTTTGATAAATCTTCTTTTGAAAGATCTTCTAAGTAATTTTCAGATTTTAATTTATTTAATAGATAGTCTAATTGTTCGTCAATGAATTCCCAGTTTGCAAATGTGAATTCTCCTTTTGAAATATTTTCTGTTCTTGTTTTTCCGGCAAATGGATATAAGTCTTCAAATAAAAATTTGTGAATACCTAAAAAATGTTGTTTATCAAATCCGTAATTTTTAACATTTTGTCTAAGTATAAATGATTTTGCTAGAACAATTTGTCTTTCTAAATTAAATAATTTATTGCTATCATGGATATCTAGTTTGTTGATTAATGTGCTAGTACCAGGATAGCAATAAATTGAATTTCGTGCACTATATAAATTTTCCATTTAAATTTAAACTCCTTTCAAAGTGTTTTTTGAATTATATTATTTATCATTTCACTTTGAGAGATTTCATCATTTGAATATCTTTTTAATATTTCTATATCTGAGTCTGTAACATTCATGTTTTCAATGGCAAAATCTTGTTTTAAATTTTCAATATCAAAATTAAATTTTTCTTCTTTTGACATGTTAAACATTATTTTTCTCCTTTTATATTGGTATAGGGAAGACTTAAATTTTTAAGACTCACTACTCTTTTATTATAGCACAAAATAGCTTAAAATACTAGCTTTTTTGATAAAAAAGTGTAGTAAAAAAATAAAAAAATCGGTATAGATATTTACTTTTTTTACAAAAGAAAATATAATAGTATAAGTATTAATTTTGTAATGGAAAGGGATTTAGAATGAAAGATTTTTTAAAGAATAAAAAAATAATATTTCCTATTGTAATTGGACTAGTTATAATTGTGATTGCTATAATAATTTTTATACTTATAGGAAAAAGTACAAATAATTCTGGAAAGGTGTCAACAATTAAGTTAAGTAATTCAACTGGAAATAATTCTACTACTAATGTAACTAATGCAACAGATAATACAAATGAAAATACGTCAGATAATACAAGTAATGATACATCAAATTCTACATCAGATGATGATACTGATTTTGAATTTGATGGTGATGAATTTTATTTAGATGCAGCAAAAAGTTTCATGAATGGATTAAAAGACGAAGATGATATGAAACAATTTGTTGATGAGCATGTTGATGTAAAGGCATATGCTGCAGCATTTACAGTTAATGGTGATGATGCAGAATTTATGGATGAATATGAAGGACTTGATGATGATGATAGTAAAGTTGAAAAGATTGAAGAAAAATTTTTAGAGTTGGTATCTGAAGATAATGATTATAGTATAAAATCAATCAGTGATCCAAAAGAATCTGGTGATGATGAGCAAATTACAAGGGTGACTGTAAGTTTCAAATCAGGTAGTGAAACAATAAAATATAGAATGGTTTTCTATGGAGAAATTGTTATTTATATTTGCGATGAAAATGGCGATTCTGTAATAAATTTAAATGATTAATTTGTTATTAATATTTTAAAAATAAAATAATATAGGAGGAAAAAAATGAAAGAGAAGTTATTAGGATTACTTGACATAGTAAAAAATAACAAGAAGAACCTTATAAAGGTTGCTGTTGCGTTAGTTGTTGTAATAATTGTAATCGCTGTATTATCAACAATATTTAGTGCAAAACCAAAAAAATATGAAGAAAAAATCAAAACTTTTACAAAGGCTTTATCATCTGAAAGTAAAATGAAAGATGCTATAGAAAAATATGTTGATTTAAGAGGAGCAGCTGCTTTCCAAGAAGCTGACCTTGATTATAAAGATTTAAAGAAAGAATATAAAAAGATGAAAAAAGATGCTGATGAGGTTGACGATATGGAAAAGGCTTTAAAGGCATATGCTAAAGAGTCAGAAGATTCTGATATAAGTGTTTCAGTTAGCAAAATTGGCAAACCAAAACAAAATTCAAAAAATAAAAAAATATACACTGTTTCAGCTACAATGTCACTAAAATCATCATATGGTTCAATATCTGATCAATCAGTAAGATTTGTGTTTTATAAAGGAAAAATAATTGATATTCTTTCAAAAGGATATGGTGATGATTCAAGTATGTTCAAAAATGCGTTAGATTCAAACAAATAATTGAATATTAGTAAAGATATAAATGAAAATAAAAAGAATCCTAATTTGATAATTAGGGTTCTTTTTATGGAAAAAAATTTATAATATTTTGAGAATTAAATATATTGAGTGCCACAAAATAATAAAATTGTATATTTAATGAAAAAATATATTGATTTCAGTATACAAAATAACTATAATAACTATGTTAATCATTCAGTTAACTAAAATGGAGGAATTTATGAGAATTGTAGGAAAATTTACGGACGAGGAAATTGAGTTATTAGAAAACATAGGAATAGAAATTAGAGATAGAGAGTATTCAGAATATGAAATTAATGATATGGAAGATATTGTTATGGATGCGGTAATGGCTAATTTAGATAATGACGGCGAATTTACTGAAATTGCAGAAACATATAATTGGATACATGATAAATTAATTCAATTGGAAGAAGAAAATGATGTTGAATGTGATGATGTAACATTAAGAGCTTTTTTAACTGATGAACAAATCAGGTTAATGGAAGAAAATAATGTAGATTTAGATAGAGATTATACTTTGTCTGATTTGGAAAAATTAGAAGATTTGGTTTATAATATTATGATGTCTCATATGGATGAAAATGGCGATTATACTGAGCTAGCTGAAAAGTATGAGAAAATAATTGATGTTATAGTAAAAATAGAGAATGAGATGTAATTGTATGTTAGAGAGTAGTAGAATCGAAATAAATGGAGTTACAATTTATTTTAATATTAAGAGAAAAAAGATTAAAAACATGTATATGAAATTTTCAGAAGATGGTGTATTGCATATTACTGTTCCTAATAATATAGAAATAGATAAAGTTGACAATTTTATTAGAAGTAAAATAAATTGGATAATGAGTCAAAAAAAGCAATTAGAGAAAATTGCTGAAATGAAAGAATCAATAAATTTCAATAATGGTGATGATTTATACTTTCTTGGTAAGAAATATAATTTAGTTGTTATTCCTGATAAGAAAAATAAAGTGATGATAAATGAGTCAAATATAGAAATTAGCATTAAGGAAAGGCTTATCGATGATAGAGAGTATAAAAGAAAGATATATGAAAAATGGCTTAAAAGTCAGTGCTTGAGCTTATGTACAGAATATATTGAATTTTATTATGAAAAAATGAAAAAATATAATGTGCCATTTCCAAAAATTAATGCTAAAAATTTTAAAGCTAGGTGGGGATGCTGTATTCCTAAGAGAAATCAAGTTGAGTTTGCTATAAATTTAGTTAAAGCACCAAGGGAGTGTGTTGAGTATGTGGTTGTCCATGAATTAGCACATTTTAAATATATTCATCACGATGAAAAATTTTATGAATTTGTTTCTATTTTTATTCCTGATTGGAAGAAGAGACGTGACTTATTAAATAGAGTATATGGAAGAATTATAGGATAGATAAGATAAAAAGTTTAAGGCTGTTTGCTAAATTTGAAAATTTAGTTTGTGTAAATTTTATAATAATGATATAATTTGACTACTTTAAATATAGTAATTATGAAGAGGATTAATATGGAGAAGAAAGAGAAGAAGGAACGAGATTTAAAGTATTTATGTAGATTATTTTGGATTTTCATAATTGGAAGTTTAGTTGGATTTGCATATGAAAATATATTGGTTTTGTTTCAAAAAGGCCATTTTGTTTTAAGGCAGGGATTGTTATATGGACCGTTAATACCTGTTTATGGAATTGGTGCTGTGATTTATGAGATAATTATTCCCAAAATGGAAAGTCCATTAAAGTCATTTTTTTATTCAATGTTTTTAGGGGCTGTTGTAGAATATATTTGTTCATATGTGCAAGAGGTTTTATTCGGCACTATTTCATGGGATTATCATTGGGTTAAAATTAATTTTAATGGTAGAACTAGTATTTTACATGCATTTTATTGGGGGTTGGCAGGAGTTATCTTTTATGATATTGTTCATCCATGGTTTAATAGAATTATGACTAGACCATTCACTAAAAGAACAATAGTAGTTACTGGAGTTACTTTGACATTTATTTTAATTGATGTTTTTTTGTCTTGGTCTGCTTGTTATAGACAGAAGGAGCGTGTGCTTAATATTGAACCTAGAAGTGAATTTGATGTGTTTTTGGATGAACATTATCCAGATGAAAAAATAGATAAAATTTATACTAATAAGATTTTAAAAATATAAATAAAAAAGGATTTTGTAATACTAATTTACAAAATCCTTTTTTTTGATATAATGTAAATATAAATTTGTAAGGAGGAAAACATTATGAAATGTCCTAAATGTAATTTAGATATAGCAGATGGTTCAAAGTTTTGTACAAAATGTGGAGCTAATATTGCTGAAGCTCTTGAAGAACAAGCTAAATTGAAAGCTGCAGAAGAAGCAAAGAAAGCAGAAGAATTAAAAAGAGCTGAAGAGGAAGCAAAAAAGGCAGAGGAACAAAGAAAGTTAGAAGAAGCAAAAAAAGTGGAAGAGAAAAAAGAAACTGAAAATGCAGAAAAAATAGAAGAATCAACTGCTAATAAAAAAGTTGAAGAACCTAAAGAGGTAGAAAATACAAATAAAAGTGAAACAAAAAAAGAAGGCAAGAAAGAGGTACAAGAGCCTAAAGACAAGAAATCTAAAAAGAAGAAAAAACATACAGGATTAAAAGTGATTTTTACTCTTTTAATATTAGTAATTATTATATTAGCAGGATGTTATGGATTATATAAGATTGATCTTTTGCCTGAACCTGTAAATGGATATTTAACACCAATTTTTGAAACAATAGAAGGTTGGTTTGGAATTGATAACAAAAAATCAGAAGAAAATACTTTAGTAAGTGATTCAGAAGAAAAAAATACGATAAAGAAAAAAGTTGAAAAAGAAGATTTAGTATTTGATTATTATGACAAAAAAATTTTTGGAAAAGAATATAAAATTCCAGAAATAAATTTGGATTATGAAAATGTAGAAAAGATTAATAAAGAGATTGCTAGCTTAGTTGAAGATGAAATAAAGGATTTAGAAAAAGAAACTGAATTTCCAGAAATGGCACTTGCAGGAACAGAATATAATTGGTATTTAAATGATAATATTCTATCTCTAGTTTTTTGTACAAAAAATTATCATGTTGAAAATTACTATGTATATAACGTAGATGTTTATACAGGTGAAACTGTAGAAAATCAAGAAATTTTAGATTCAGCTAAAATGGAAGAAAAGCATTTTACTGAGAAATGTGTTGATGCTGTTAAGGACTATTATGAGAATATATTATATTCTTCAGAAGTAGAACAACAAGCTGGATATTATTATACTGAAGCTTTAAATAAATCAATAGCGGAGAGTAATTTTAAAGTATCAAAATCAAAAATATATTTAAATGATAGTGGAGAGGTTTGCATAGTAGCTGAAGTTTATTTAGTGGCAGGAGCAACTTCTAATAACTTCCCTATAAACATTGAGAGTTTAAAAAAGAATAAAAGTAAAACTACTACAAAATCTAATACAACTAATACAGTAAATACAAACACCACAAATAGCACAACAAATGCTACAAATACTAAAAATGAAGTGTTAAATAACACAACGAATAATGTAAAGAATACTACTTATTAATATATAGGATAATTGATTTTTGGAGAAAAACCTCCTTGTTAGACTAAAAAGTTTAGCAAGGAGGTTTTATATATGTGTATTATTTAAAAATTTAGAATATTAGTGTGATAAATGTAATTAAAATGAAATGTTTATATTGTTGTTATTGAAAAATTTTAATGATATACTTTTTATATATGGAGGAGAATTAGGTGAAAAAAAAACAAAAAAGAAGAAAAACAAAAAATAGTAAAGCAAATTCATTATTGTATTTTGCAGTAGTTTTAATTATAGTGGCTATTTTATTGTATTTTGATATAAAAAACATGACTAATGTCGGAAAAAAAATAAAAGAAAGTAAAAGCGAAGATAATATTGAGGTCGTTGAAGAAGAAACAACTGCTCCAGAAGAAGAAAAAGGAAAAATATATGAATTTAATACTTTTGCGGATAAAGAATATACCAAAGAAGAAATAGAAAATATGAGTGCTTCTGAAGCGTCTAATATATATAATTTAGAAAAAAATAATGATTTAAAAATCGATAAGGCTTTAGGAAGTGCTGGTGATGAGGATTATGCTTGTGTTGTGGCTTCATCAGCATATAGTACTGACAATCAATTTGTTAAAGCAACAGAAATTGTAGATGAAACAGATTTGTATTATATGGTTGGCGTTACATATGATTATATAAATCAAAATGTGGCAAAGAGGTATACTCAAAATGTACTTGTTTTTAAAAAGTTTTATTATAATTCAGAAACAGATACTTTTAATGTAGATGATGTGAAAAATGTTAAGATAATATTGGATTTAAAGAATTATATAACTAACTATTCAAATGCGGGAAAAGTTTTGGTTCAATCTTTTATGGAAAAGAATGGTCAGCAATGTGAATATGTATTATATTATTTAGATGTTAATTATGCTGAAGAAAATAAAAATACATCAGCTAATTTAATTAAAGAAGTTACAACTATTAATGCTGCTAGTGGTAAGGTTGAAGAGAAAACTACACAAACAGTTAAATCAAATTTAGTGTTATAAGAGGTTATGTATGAATAAAATTGGTGAAAAATTTATTGAGGGCAAAATAGTTAGCCTAGATAAAGAATTAATAGAAAATCTTGAAAAAATGGCAAAAGATGTTGAACAAAAGGAACAAACCATGAAGATAGATTTAGATGGAATAATTAATCAAATGATAAATGAATAAGAGGGGTTAATGTAATGACAAAGAAACAATTAAAGAATATGGCTAAAACAGGTGGTAAATATACGTTAAAAGGTGTAAAAATGCTTGGAAGAGGAGCCTTAACTGTTACAGAATTAGGAGCTAAAGCTACTGGAACAGTGGCAAATGGTGTGGCACATAATTATGATGTAAGAAGGTTTGTTACAGGTGTAGGTAGTATAGCTGCAAATGTTGCTTTTTTAGGGCCATCACTTGGAATTACAGCAATGAATTATTTGATTCAAAATTGTGTGATGGGAAGAAGTTATTATTCGCCGGTAGATGCTTTAAGGTCTACCTTAAGAATGACAGAAGGTGTTTTGAATGGTGCAATAGGGTTAGTTGCTGAACCAGTTGCAGCTGTTTCAAAAGGAATAGAGAATGTATCTAAAAAAGGAAAAGATATATTAGAAAAATAGGAGAAGATTATGGGAGTACTTAAGACAACACAAGATCTAGTTACACTTATGGGTGATTTGTCTGAAATAGAGGCAAACAAATTATTATTATGGGCAACGATTTATACTAGAAAAGTTGAAGAAATAAAAGAAAAAAAGTTGAAAGAATTAAAAAAATATTTTGATGAACAGATAGCTTTTTATAAAAGAAGTTCACAAAAATATGCAAAAGAATATGAGAAATTGTATGCAAAATATGAAGAAAGTATTGACAAATTATATCAACAATATAATGTATATTATCAATATATTCAAAATGAAAATGTTTTTGCTCAAACTAATCAAAAAATAGCAATTGCTAATTTTGTTGTTAGTAAAAGAGCTGCAACAAAGGCAAAAACTGATAATAATATTGTTTTGGAAGAAAAATCAAATAAAAAAGTATTTGCAACAGCTCAAAAGAAATTGAATTATGATGTTGTTATTAATGAATGTAGTGCAAGATTGGAAAAATGTATGGAAGATACATATACTGACATGAATAAGATTTTTGATATTTCAAGTATGTTGATCTCTGTAAAAAAAGAGAAGTATTTAGATAAATTTTTTAATTTTTTCAAAATTAAATTTTCTGGAGAAAAGAGTTTTAAAGAGTTTGTTTTGGAACCATTAAAAGCAAGAATCGACAATATTGAAAAACTTTCTATTACAAGAGCTTCTGAAGTTAAAATCGATATGCTAGTATTTATAGGACAAATGGAGAAAATCAGAGGTGATATTAATTTAGCTTTTAATGAAACTTTAAATAAGAATTAAGGACGTTATATAGAAGATATATGAAAAAAATTATTTTTAGATTCATAATATTAATTATATTAATTTGTATTGCTATTGTTGGAGTGTTTGGTGTAGCAGGTTATTCTATGTATAAAAATGCACTTAAAGAAACAAGTTTTGATGATAAAATTAATGAAATTAGATCAGAGGCTAATTATACTAAAATTGATGATGTTACACAAACATATAAAGATGCTGTTGTAGCAGTTGAGGATCATAGATTTTATCAACATGGAGGTATTGATTTATGGGCGATTATGCGTGCAATAGCAAGAAATATAAAATATTCTGAATTACTTGAAGGTGGTAGTACGATAACTCAGCAATTAGCTAAAAATACATATTTTACACAAAGTAAAAAGATGACTCGAAAAGTTGCTGAAGGTTTTATGGCTATTAAATATGAAAAGAATTTGAGTAAGAATGAAATTTTGGAACTTTATATTAATACAAGTTATTTTGGAAATGGTTATTATAATATAAAAGAAGCAAGTTTAGGGTATTTCGGGAAATTGCCTTCTGAACTAAATGATTATGAGGCAACTATGCTAGCTGGAGTTCCGAATGCTCCATCTGTTTATGCTCCAACCGTTAATTTTAAATTGGCTTCTGAAAGACAAGTACAAGTTTTAAATAAAATGGTTAAATATAATTATATAACTGAAGAAGAAAGAAAAGAAATTTTGAGTCAAACAGATTATTATGAAGATTATTTTAATAAAAAATAGAAGATTAAATACTATCTTCTATTTTTTTTACTATATTTTTTAGATCGTTTTCAAATACTGTATTTTTTGAAAGTGGAATATACCATTCATAGGTTTCTTTTAAATATCGTGTTCTAAATGATTTATCAACATATATTGATTCTTCTAAATTATGAATTCTGTCAGCTAATTTTACATTTTTTGCGATATCATTTTTTGATATTCTTTCAATATATTCTGACTTATCATATCCGGACATTTTTGTTAATAGGATAGTTGCTTTTAATAATTCTGGAGATGATATTTGAAGAATTTCTGATTCGCTGGCATCAGTATCTTCTAATAGATCATGCATTAATCCAACTGCTTGATAATTTTCGTCAAAACCTTTTTGCTTTAATTTTTCAGCAACTGCAAATGGGTGAGTATAGTATGGTGTTCCATGTTTTCTTTTTTGATTTTTGTGTTTTTCTTTTACAAATTCTCTGATTATTTCTAAATTCATTTTTTTCTCCTTTATATGTACATATTATATTTTAGATATTAATTATTTTCAATAAGAAAATAATAGTAGCACTCTATAAAAATGATTGATAATAAAATTCAAAATTATATAAGAACAAAATTGAAATTTGCTAAAGAAAAAGGATACATTTTATTAGCATAAGCTTATTTGCTATAACTCAAATAGTTGATATTTGTAAAGAGAGAAAATTAAAAGAAAAAGAAAATTAAAAAATATAAAAACCTGGGATTTAATTTGAAATCCCAGGCTTTTTACGTTTTACTTAGAGAACAGAGGTTTTCTTGACTTTTTTTGTTATTATGTGTAGTATGAATTTGAAAATTTGTGGATTTAAGGGGTTTGTATGAAACACATAGGAAGAAAAAAGATATTATTAGTCGCAGTTATTGTGATTTTTATTATGTTAGGAAGTTTTTTAAATGTTTTCGCTTCAACTACTTCAGAGTTAAGGCAGCAACAACAGCAAAATCAAAAAGAACTAAATGAAGCAAAAGAACAACAAGAAAAAATTAGAAGTCAAATGTCAGAGATTCAGAGACAAGTTGATGAATTAGATTCTAAGATTTCGGATTATCAAACAGAGATAAATGATCTAACATCACAAATAGATGATATTTCAAAAAATATAGATTTAACTCAACAAGAACTTACAAGAACAGAAAATGAATTGAAAGAAAAAGAAGAATTGTTGGAAACACGATTAGTAGCTTCATATAAAGCAGGAGATACTACATATTTAGATGTGTTACTAAGTTCAGATAGCTTAACATCATTTTTATCTAATTATTATTTAGTAGAACAAATTTCAGAAAATGATACTAAATTAATAAATACAATAAAAGAAACAAAAGAACAAATAGAAGAATCTAAGAAACAATTAGAAGAAAATAAAGCAACTTTAGAAATTGCTAAACAGACACAAGTTGACAAAAAAGCAGAATTGGATGTAGCTAAAAAGGAAAAAGAGCAAGCTGTTGCTAAGTTATCAGCAGAAGATCAAGAGGTTCAAAAGAAAATTGATGAAATGAGATCAGAAGATACTCGTATTCAAGCAGCAATAAAAAAAGCTGAAGCTGCAGCAAGTAGACCAAATGTTTCAAATAGAGGTAATACTTCTGGAACAAGTACAAGTTCTGATTCAAATCCTGGAGGGTTTATTTATCCAGTACCATCAAGGTATAGAACTATAACTACAGGAATGTATTATGAGAAGTCAAAGAAATATCATGGTGCTGTTGATTTTGGTAGTGGAGGTATTGCTGGTCAACCAGTATATGCTGCAAAAGAAGGTACAGTTATTTTAACAGAAAACTTAAAGAGTAGTTATGGAACATACGTTATTATAAAACATAATAATGGATTGTATAGTTTATATGCACATGGACAAGCTGGTTCAATATGTGTATCAGAAGGACAATATGTTTCACAAGGGCAACAAATTATGAAAGTTGGTTCTACTGGAAATTCATCAGGTCCACATTTGCATTTTGAAATTAGAGTTAGTCCTGGAGGGTATAATAATAGAGTAAATCCTCAGAATTATTTAAAATAGGAGAATCAAATGAAAAAAAAAATAGTTAAAACATCTATTGTTGAAAAGATTTGTGTACTTACATTAATTTTAGTAATTGCTTTTTTTGCATACCTAGGATATCTGCATTATGCGGAAAAAACATCTGAACAAGAAGAAAATACTACTAATATGGTAGATGAAGAAAAATAATAAATTAATGAAATACTTTTTTTCTGATAAAAATAATACAGAAAAGAAGTATTTTTTATGTGTATATGAAAACAAAGCTTATAGAAACTTTTGTCGAATATTGACTCCTAGAGTTATTAAGAATATAATTTTGATAGTTTAATTTTTACAAAGAAAAGGAAAAAGAAATGGGAAAAAAAGATACAAATGTTAAAAAATCAAAGAAGGTGAAGCGTGCAAAAAGGAAGGGTACATTTGCAAAAATTTTACTTATTGTATTAATATTGGCATTGATAGGAATTATATCATTACTGTTTTTATTATATGGCCCATGGAGTGGATTTAGAGATTGGTTAATAACAACGGCAATGTCTTCAATGAGACACCAATATTTAGCTACATGGTTTTATGATGATAAAACTATTCAAGAGTGTTTAAATAAAAATAAGGTTGTAGAAGTTAGTGGCGTTACTGATGAAAACACAATTGAAATTGTTGATTATGACAAAAAAGAAGAAGTTGTTTATGCCAATGAGTACGAAAGACAAATTTTAGAAAAAGATGAAAATAATAATGATTATAAAATAATAAAAATAGATGGCGGAAATGATTATGAAGGGTATATGGCAGTTATATATGATCCGTCTAGAATTGAAGTTGCTACATCATCTTATATAGGAAGAAGCGGAGAATATTTAACAGATATTTCAAAGAAGAATAATGCTTTGGTTGCTATAAATGGTGGAGGTTTTATTGATGAGAATAATAAAGGAAGTGGAGCTACTCCACTAGGAATTACTATGAGCAAAGGAAAGTTATTAAGTAATTCCGGTGGTACATTCGGATTGATAGGATTCAATAATGAAAATAAATTGTTGTTGGGTAAGATTACTTCAACTCAAGCTAAACAAAGAGGAATACGTGATTGTGTTTCTTTTGGACCATATTTAATATTAAATGGTGAAAAATCGCAGATATATGGAAATGGTGGTTGGGGAAAAGCTCCAAGAACTGCTATTGGACAAAGAGCAGATGGAATAGTTCTATTCTTAGTGCTTGATGGAAATAGAACATTAGGAAAAGGTGCTACAATTAAAGATATGATTGAAATATTTGAAAGATATGGTGCGATAAATGCTTCAAATTTGGATGGAGGAACATCTACATCTATGACTGTAAAAGGAAAGACTGTTAATAATCCAACTAATTTGTCAGGTGGAAGTGGAACAAGACCTATACCATCAGCATTTATATTAAAAGCAGATGATTCTGATGATGGTGATTATAGCGCAGTAAAAAATAAGGTAGATAAATAAAGATATAAAATAGGTATTTATGATTTCTGTATTGCGTTATTATAAATAGAATAAGTGATTAAAAAATAGCAGATTAATAGTCTGCTATTTTTGTGTGTTACGATAGTTATTTCCCCATTTAACCATTGAATCTAAAATTGGTTGTAAACTCCAACCAGTATCTGTAAGAGAATATTCTACTCTTGGAGGAACTTCTGCAAAAACTTCGCGATGAACCAAACCTGATTTTTCCATATCTCTTAAATTATTGGTTAGAACCTTTTGACTTATTCCAGTAAGGGATTTTCTAAGTTCACCAAATCTTTTTTTACCAGTTAATAAGTCACGAATAATTAATATTTTCCATTTATCTCCTATAAGTCCCATTGTAATTTCAACTGGACAAGCTGGCAATTCAGTTTTCATTATAATTCAACTCCATTCTTTTTATCTATAAAAAGTATAACAAATTAATTTCGAAATGTAAACAAAATACTGTAAAATCAGCGATACTTTCTTTTGGAATGTAATAGCAATATAAGTATACAATAAAATTTTATAAAGCGGAACTATTGAAAATACATAAGAGTTACTTTAAGGTAACTATGAAACAAAAAAGTGCCTACTTTACAAGTGCTTTAGGTAAAATTAAAATGGTTTTAGAAATTGAAAATAGAGTAGCTACTAATTCAATAAATATAATAAGGAGTGAATAAAAATGGAGAATAAAAAAATAAATTTAGGAAAAGGAATTATTGAGATTTATGATTTTGGAGACATAAAATTACATTGCTATCAAACAAATGATTTTATGAATGATGAAAGTTACATTTTAGAAAATGCTGAAAATGTTTTATTAGTAGAATTCCCTGCATTTTATGATAATTTGGAAGAGTTTGAAAAATATGTTATAGGATTAAATGAGAATATAGTTGGAAAAGTATTTTCTGATCATCCAAATGGAGCTACTATTTTAAAAGATGTTAAAGGATATGCTTCAGAAGGTACTATAAGATCAATGAAAGCAGGAACAATTCATAATTTAGTAACTGGATTTGAAAAATCTTTTAATGGAGCGTTTGCTAAAGAATTGCACGAGATTACTGATGTATTAAAAGATGAACATGTTAATATAGGAGGCTTTGAATTAAATTTAACTTATCATGATGAGAACGTAGAAATTGAATTTCCTCAAATAGGATGTGTATATACTCATATGCTAGGACATGATTGTCATTCAATAGTTGCAGGAGAAGAACATGCAAATGCAATTATAAATCAATTGAAAGAATATAAAAATAAGGGATACAGATTGGTTTTATCAAGTCATTATGTACCAGAGACTTTGAAAGATGTTGATACTAAGATTGATTATCTTGAAAATTTAAAAGAATTGGCAAAGGAAAGTGAAAATGCTGAGGTGTTTGAGAAGAAGGTTAAGGATAGATATCCTGAGTATAGTGGTTTAAATTATTTGGATATGACAGCTGGATTTTTCTTTCCAAATAAATAATTAAATATAATTTTGCTATTTTGATATATATGCTAAAAGTTACTTTAAGGTAACTATGGAACAAAAAAGTGCCTACTTTACAATATGTAAGGTAGGTTTTAAAATATATCTTATAGAAAATTAAGAGGTAGTAAATGGATAATTTGGATTATTTAATAAAATATTTGTTAGAAGAAAACAAAAATATTGATATTGAAGAGATTCCTAAAGATTTGAAAGAAAAACAAAAGTTATATCGTTCATTATGTAATGTTAGAGATGCTATGCCAATATCAGAGAAGTATTTGGAAGTTGAGAATGAATATTTACAAGAAGAAATTAAGAAAAGAGATATTGTTGATTTAAAAGGTATATCTAGTAGTATTGTTGATGGTAGCACGAAGATTAGTTTATGGAAAGGTGATATTACTTTGCTTAAAATTGATTGTATTGTTAATGCTGCTAATTCTCAAGGGTTAGGATGTTTTATCCCTTGCCATAAGTGTATTGATAATATTATTCATTCTACTGCTGGAGTTCAGTTAAGAATTGCATGTAACGAAAAGATGAAGAATATCGGTATATTAAAAACTGGAGAAGTGTTTTTAACAAAAGGATATAATTTACCAGCAAGATTTGTTATTCATACAGTAGGACCTATTATTCATAATGTTGTGACAAAAAAGGAAAAAGCAGAATTAGAGAAGTGTTATATTAATTCATTAAAGATAGCTAAAGATGCTGGAATAAAAAATATAGCTTTTTGTTGTATTTCAACAGGTGAGTTTAGATTCCCAAAAGATTTAGCAAGTGAAATTGCTGTGAAAGCGGTAAAAAAATTTTTAAAACAAAATGAAGATTTTTTTGAAATGATTATTTTTGATGTATTTTCAGATGAGGATTATGATATTTACTTAGAAAAATTAGGTGATGTATATGGAATATAAAGATAGAATTTTAAAAGTAAGAGATTTATTAAAAGAAGCGGATTATGTTTTAATTGGCGCTGGTGCAGGTTTATCTACAGCTGCTGGTATGGAATATAGTGGAGAGAGCTTTGAAAAAAACTATAGAGAATTTATTGATAAATATTATTTCGATAATTTGTATTCTGCATCTTTTTATGATTTTAAGACTCAGGAGGAAAAGTGGGCTTTTTTTGCGAAGATGATTAAATTGAATAGATATAATGATAAGCCTTTACAGTTATATCAAGAGCTTTATGAATTAGTTTGTTCAAAGGATTATTTTGTGTTATCTACGAATGTTGATGGACAATTTTATAATAGTGGGTTTGATGCTGAAAGAGTGTTTGAGATTCAGGGAGATTACTGCTTTTTACAATGTGAAAATGCATGCCATGATAAATTGTATTATAATAAAGAATTAGTAGAGAAATGGATACAAAATACAAAAGATTGTAAGATTCTGTCTGACTTGGTTATGAAATGTCCAGTTTGTGGCGGAAATATGGATATGAATTTAAGAAAAGATGCTAATTTTGTGCAAGATAAGAATTGGCATGTTCAAGCAAAAAAATATGAGGAGTTTATTAATAATGCTAAAGATAAAAAAATGGTGTTGTTAGAAATAGGAGTTGGATTTAATACTCCTGGTATTATTAGGTTTCCTTTTGAGAGAATGGTAGAAGAAAATGAAGATACATATTTAGTTAGAATTAATAAAGAGTATCCTTCTGCAATATTAGATATAAATGATAAGTTAGTTTCTTTTAATGAGAATGTAAGTAAAATAATAGGAGATTTGAAATGATTATAAATACTGGTTGCAGAACTGATATACCAGCTTTTTATTCAAAGTGGCTGATGAATAGAATTCATGAGGGCTATGTTTTAGTACGAAATCCTTATTATCCTGAACAGGTTATAAAATATAGATTAGATCCAAGTGTGGTAGACGGTATGGATTTTTGTACGAAAAATCCAAAACCAATGTTGAAATATTTAGATGAATTAGATAAGTTTAGACAATACTGGTTTGTAACGATTACACCATATGGTAAGGATATAGAACCTGTAGTACCGGATAAAGAAGAGGTAATAGAAAGTTTTAAAAAGTTGTCAGAACATGTTGGTGAGAATTGTGTTGGTTGGAGATATGATCCAATTTTTATGAACGAAGATTTTGATGTTGATAAGCATATAGAGTGTTTTGAAAAAATGGCAAAACAGTTAAATGGATATACACATAATTGTACAATTAGTTTTTTAGATTTGTATGAAAAAGTAAAAAGAAATGCGCCTGATTTAAGACAGCCTACTAAAGATGAGCAAATTAGAATCGCTAAGGCTTTTTATAAAATAGGGAAAAAGAATAATATGGTGATATATAGCTGTTGCGAAAATAGTTATTTGGCCCAATATGGACTTAATTGTGAAGGTTGCAGAAGTCAAAGTTTAGTTGAGAAATCATTAGGTGTAAGCCTAAAACCGCCTAAGAGAAAGAGCTTGAGACAGCAATGTAATTGTTTAATGGGAAATGATATAGGTGCATATAATACTTGTGGACATATGTGTAAGTATTGCTATGCAAATGAAAATAAGAAATTGGTTGTAGAGAATATGAAAAAACATGATGATAATTCACCTTTTTTAGTTGGAAGATTAAATAATGATGATATAGTTACAGAAGCTAATCAAAAGAGTTGGATTGTAAATAGGAATGAACAAATTTCTTTTTGGGGTTAAAGTCAAAATGGTGATATGTTTGATAGGTGAAATAAAAGTAGACTAAAAGAGTCTACTTTTATTTTTAGTTATAATTATTCATATAAAATTTCTTTTGGGCTAATTTTTCTTGAACACCATTTAATGCTTCACCAAATCTTTGGAAGTGGACTACTTCACGCTCTCTTAAGAAACGTAATGGATCTACGACGTCAGGATCGTCTGCACAAAGATCAATCAATTTTTCGTATGTTGCTCTAGCTTTTTGTTCTGCAGCAAGGTCTTCAGTTAAGTCGGTTACTGGATCACTTGTTACTTGAAGTGTGGCAGCACTAAAAGGTGTTCCACTAGCAGCTTGAGGATATGTTCCCCAACCATGATCAGTAAAGTAAGCACCTAGTCCTGCTTTTTCTAATTCTTCGGGACAAACGCCGTCAGTTAATTGGTGAACCATACTACTTACCATTTCTAAGTGAGCTAGTTCTTCGGTGCCGATATCATTTAAAATGGCTTTTGATTTTTCATCTGGCATACTTATTCTTTGAGAAATATATCTAAGAGCTGCGCCAATTTCGCCGTCTGGTCCACCATATTGTGAAATAATAAATTTGGCTAATCGTGGATTAGTGTTTTTTATTCTTACAGGATATTCTAATTTCTTTTGATATAACCACATTAGTAACTACCTCCTTTTTCCCAAGGCCATGGCTGTTCTAGCCAGCGCCATTTATTACAAGGACATTCTATTGATAGAGGTCCATACATTTTTTGATAATTATCTGTTAACATTCTTAACTTGTTGGCATTTTCATTATGAAGACACAAAGCTCTTTTGTCATCTGGATTTATGTCTAAATATAGCCCAAGTTCAATAACGGTAAAGTTTACAGCTCGTATTTCATCTAACATTTCTGATCTTGTTTGTTGGCAATTTCCGTCCATCATGAATTACAGCCACCTCCAATTGTATTTGAATTTTTTAAATAATTTATAGTTTCTAATGATTGATTTGGACAATATGGACTAACGAGTTCTGGGAAAATTGTGCCCATTTTTAATCCGATTTCTGGTGTGTATACTTGATTCATTCTTTGGTGAGGAACATAACAATGTCCATACATCCAATTTTGAGGGAATGCTGATGTGTTTGTAAAACCACATGAACATGTTGTGTCATTTTCCATATTTCCATAATTATAATTTTGAATCATGTTACAAGATTCTTCGTACATAGTATTTGACGTGAAACTATTGGTATCTGTATTGTTTGAAAGATTGTTATATGAACAATTACAATTTCTAAACATTAAAATTCCTCCTTTTATAATAATAAAATATGATTTTTTTTACAAAATGTGCTAAAAACATTTGCGATTATAAGAGTATGTGTTATAATTTGTTTGACAGAAATTACTATTTATTTACAAAACAGTATAAAGAGAGTTAAAAATGATTGAAGTTAAATAAGTGGTAATATCGTATTAAAAAATTATAAAACCTAGGAGGATAAGGAAGAAAATATGAATAATAAAATGGTAATTACAGATGAAGAAAATGTTACTGGAGAATATTTGGTATTTTGTACTTTTGATTCAGGGTTAACAGGAAAAAGCTATGTAGTGTATACAAATGAGCTAAAGGATAAAGACAATATGATGCTTTTGTTAAGTGGATCATACAAGAAGGTTGCAAGAAATCATCTAAGAGTTGATAAAAGATTAACTCATGAAGAGAAAGTAATGTTGGAAAAAATGGTGCAAATTATAATAGATCAAGCCAAAGCTAAAGAAATGAATGATGAAGATTCAATAGATTAAGTTACTTGATTTTGTGAGTAATGAATATATCTAAAAGTATGTAATTTTATAGGGCATTAAGAAAAATATTATAAGCTCATTTTAGGTGATTTTTCTTGGTTATCTAGAAAGTAAAAAACTCAGTAAATTAATTTACTGAGTTTTTTTAAAACTATTTAAAAAAATAACAAAATAAGGTATAATAATGTGGAAATGTTTATTTTAGGAGAGAAAGATGCGAAAAAAATGGGAATATAGAGAATTAGATGTAGAAAAAATAAAAGGAATTGCAGAGAAATTTAATGTATCAGAATTATTAGCAACAGTATTAGTAAATAGAGGAATAGTTGATGATGAAGAAATAAGAGTTTTCCTAGAACCAACGAGAAATGATTTTCATGACCCTTATTTAATGCCTGATATGGATATTGCAATAGAGAGAATTATTAAAGCAATCAAAAACCAAGAAAAGGTTATTATATATGGAGATTATGATGTTGACGGAATTACAAGTATTACAGTTTTGAAAAAGTTTTTGAAAACATGTGGACTTGAGGTTGATTATTACATACCTAATCGTTTAAATGAAGGTTATGGCTTAAATAAGAATGCTATTGATAAAATTAGAGAAAAAGGATATACTTTAATAATTACTGTAGACTGTGGTATCTCTGGAATAGAAGAGATTGAATATGCAAATAGTTTTGGAATAGAAACTATAGTTACAGATCATCATGAACCTATGGATGTATTGCCACCTGCTGTTGCGGTAGTTGATTTAAAGAGAAAAGATAGTAACACATATCCATTTAAAAGTTTAGCTGGGTGTGGTGTAGTATTTAAACTAACACAAGCACTTGGTATGAAATTAGGAATGGATGAAAAGGAATATTTGAAATATTTAGATATTGTGTGTGTTGGAACTATTTCAGATATAGTACCTTTAGTAGATGAAAATAGAGTTATTGCTAAACTTGGTTTGAAATTAGTTGAGGTTACACGTAATCCAGGACTTAAGGCTCTTTTAAATGCTTCTGGATATAAGCAAGTTAATTCTAATACTATTTCTTTTGGAATAGCACCTAGAATTAATGCTTGTGGCAGAATGGGCTATGAAGAAGAAGCTTTGAAGTTATTTTTAACTGAAAATCTTGTTGAAGCTTCTAGCATAACGGAAAAGTTGAATAAATATAATAGAGAAAGACAAGAAATAGAAAAAAATATTTATGATGAAGCGATTGCAATGATTCAAGGAGAAAGTCAAGATGTTAATTCTATTGTACTTGGAGGGGATGATTGGCATCATGGTGTTATTGGAATTGTTTCTTCAAAAATTACAGAAATGTATTTTAAGCCATCAATTTTGATATGTTTTGAAGGTGAAGAAGGCAAAGGTTCTGGAAGAAGTATACCTGGTTTTGATCTTCATGAAGCACTAGTTAAATTGTCTAAGTATTTAGATAAATATGGTGGACATGAGATGGCTGTTGGATTAAGCTTGAAAAGAAAAAACTTTGAAGCATTTAAAAAAGCTTTTCAAGAATATGTTGCTGAAAAAGATATAAGTGATATTGTTCCAATAATTGAAATAGATAAGCAAATTGATTTAAAGGATGTTGATTATAATGTTGTTAAACAACTTGATTTATTGGAACCTTTTGGAGAAGCAAATAGAAGACCGGTATTTGTTTATAGAAATTTAAAAATAGATTCTATAAGAGCATTATCAGATGGAAAGCATTTGAAATTAACATTAAAAGATGGAAATTCTGTTGTTAATGCTATTGGATTTAATATGGGAGCTCTTTCTAAAGAATATATGATTGGAGATAAAATTGATGTTGCAGGAACTCTTGAATTAAATTCATTTAATGGAAAAGAAATGGTACAAATAAATATTAAAGACATTATGAAATCTTTATAATTAGTAAGTTTTCTTAAATGTATTTGTGTAAGGAAGGGAATGAAAAATATGAAAGATGATACGATTGAAAGAACAATAGATGATGTAATAAAAATGGCTAAAGAAAAAAATAGAAAAGTAGATACAAAAAAGATTACACGTGCTTATAATTATGCCAAAGCAAAGCATCGGAGATCAGAAGAGAAAATCAGGTGAACCATATATTATTCATCCAGTTCAAGTTGCTTATACATTGGCTGGTTTGGAATTAGATACTGATACTATTTGTGCTGCCCTTTTACATGATGTAGTTGAAGATACTGATACAACTAATGAAGATTTGATTAGAGAATTTGGAGCACCTGTTGCTGAAATGGTTGATGGCGTTACTAAATTAGGTAAATTACAATATACAACCAAAGAAGAACAACAAGTTGAAGACTATAGAAAAATGTTCTTAGCAATGGGAAAAGATATCAGAGTTATTTTAATAAAATTAGCTGATAGACTTCATAATATGAGAACATTAAAATATTTAAGTAGAGAAAGACAAATAGCAAATGCAAGAGAAACAATGGATTTATATGCTCCATTGGCTAACCGTTTAGGTATTTATTCTTTAAAGTGGGAACTTGAGGATTTATCTTTTAAATATTTATATCCAGATGAATATCATGAAATCGTTAAAGGACTTGATAAGAAAAGAGATGAAAGACTTGCGTTCATAGAAAAAATAATGGATGAAATTAGAGTTGAGTTGAAAAATGCAAAAATACAAGCAGAAGTTACAGGTAGAGCAAAACATATTTATAGTATTTATAGAAAAATGCAAAGAGATAATTCAACTTTAGATCAGGTCTATGATTTGTTTGCTCTTAGAATTTTAGTTAATTCTGTAAGAGATTGTTATGCTGCTCTTGGTATAGTGCATGATTTATATAATCCAATGCCTGGTAGATTTAAAGATTATATTTCAGTTCCAAAAAAGAATATGTATCAATCAATACATACAACTTTAATTGGACCAAAAGGAACACCTTTTGAGGTTCAAATCAGGACTTGGGATATGCACAGGGTAGCTGAATTTGGTATTGCTGCTCACTGGGCTTATAAAGAACAAAGTTATAAAGGTAAAAAGAAAGCTGTTGTTGTTAAAGATGATAAATTAGCATGGCTTCGTGAAACTTTAGAGTGGCAAAGAAATACTGAAAATCCAGATGAATTTTTAAACACATTGAAAAAAGAATTATTTGAGGATGAGGTTCACGTATTTACTCCAAAGGGTGATATTAAAGTTTTACCTCGTGGAAGCACTCCTATTGATTTGGCTTATGCAATTCACGAACAAGTTGGGCATAGAATGATTGGTGCTAAAATAAATAGCAAAATGATGCCAATTATTACGAAATTGGAAAATGGTGATATTGTTGAAATTATCACGTCAGATTCTGCTAAGGGGCCAAGTAGAGATTGGCTTAAGTTTGTAAAGAGTAGTGGTGCTAAAACAAGAATTCAGCAGTGGTTTAAAAAAGCACAAAGGGACGAGAACATTGAAAAAGGTAAAGATATTTTAGAAAAAGATATCAAAAAATTAGGAATGAAACATAGTGATTTGTTCAAACCTGAATGGGTTCAAATTGCTTTGGATAGATATAAATATAATTCAATTGATGATATGTATGCAAGTATTGGTTTTGGTGCTATTTCAGCTACTAAAATTATTGCTAGATTATTAGAAGAATATAGAAAAGAACATAAAGAAGAGGATTTGGAAAAAACAATTACTGAACTTGCTAATAAAAAGACTTTAACAAAACCATCAAGAACGGGTGTTATTGTTGAAGGCATTGATAATTGTTTAGTAAAACTTTCTAAATGTTGTAATCCTCTTCCTGGAGATCAAATTGTTGGTTATATAACTAAAGGTAGAGGTGTTTCTGTACATAGAGCTGATTGTGTTAATGTTAAGGATTTACTTTCAGATGAAGGTAGAATGATTGATGTTTATTGGGCTGAAGAAGCTAAAACTCATTATAGTGTTGAAATTGCTGTTTATGCTAATGATAGACAAGGTTTGCTTGCCGATGTTATTAAGGAAGTTACTGGTGCAAAATTTAATATTCTTGGTGTTAATACAAAGACTACTAAGGAGAGAATTGCTATTATTGATTTAACTATCGAACTTGAGAATTTGGAAGAATTGAAGAAAGTTATTAGAACGCTTAAGAGAGTGGATAGTGTCTATGACGTTAAGCGTAATAAGTAATGGCCCGAAAGATAATCATTGTTTGCGTTGATACATTTCAGTTTTAATTCTTGCAATGTATCAGCGTACGACTTGAAATATAATACTTCACGTACCTGGCAAAATAATAATTCTATTTCGAACGGAATAGTTTGAGAGTGATATAAAATTTACGAATGAGGAAGTGTAAAAATGATTTTAAAAACTTTAAAGTTACATATTGGTCATATGAATCTTGTGACTAATTGCTATATAATAGTTGATGAAGAAACTAAAGAAACTATGGTTATAGATCCTGGTGCTGAGCCAGAAAAAATTATAGAGATGCTAGATATTTTAGATGCAAAATTAAAATATATATTTTTAACACATTGTCATGCTGATCATATTGGAGCTGTTGATGCACTTAGAGATGCTAAAGGTGGAAAAATTTTAATAAGTAGAGATGATAGTACAGGTTTATATGATTCGTCTATCAGTTTAACTTATTATACAGAGACTCATAATCCAGAACTTGAGCCTGATTCAAGGGTAGACGATGGGGATTTGATTCATGTTGGAAATATAGAATTTAAAGTAATTGCAACACCAGGACATACTAAAGGAGGACTTTGTTTATATTGTCCTTCTGAGGAAATGATTTTTACGGGTGATACTATTTTCTCAGGATGTTGGGGAAGAACGGATTTACCTACTGGAAGCATGGAAGATATTATGGATTCAATTACTAGAAAAATTTTAGTTTTGCCGGATAATACAATTATTTATCCTGGACATGGAAAATCCACAATGATAAAAGAAGAAAAACCTATATATTTAGAACTTAGAAAAAAAGATTATTAAGGAGTGAATAAAAATGATACAAAAACCAAAAGGAACTAAAGATATATTGCCAGATGAAGTTTTTAAATGGCAATATATTGAAGAAAAAGTAAAGAAAATATTTGAAAATACTGGTATGAAAGAAATAAGAGTTCCTGTTTTTGAACATACAGAATTGTTTTCAAGAGGTGTTGGAGAAACTACTGATGTTGTTCAAAAGGAAATGTATACTTTTGAAGATAAGGGTGGTAGAAGTATTACTTTGAGACCAGAAGGAACTGCTGGTGTTGTAAGAAGTTATATAGAAAATGGTATGGCAAGTATGCCAACGCCTATTAAATTATGGTATGAGATGGCTATGTACCGTTATGAGAATGTTCAAAAGGGACGTTTAAGAGAGTTTAGACAAATTGGTACAGAAATACTTGGAACGTCAAGTTATTTAGCTGATGTTGAAGCTATTATGTTGGGTGTTAGAATATTCGAAGAATTAAATATTCCAAATGTTAAATTGAATTTGAATAGTATTGGTTGTCCTGAATGTAGAAAAAAATATCAGGATGCTTTGAGAGAATTTATAAGACCTAATTTAGATAAATATTGTGATACATGTAAAACAAGATATGAGAAAAATCCTATGAGAATCTTGGATTGTAAGGAAAAAAGATGTAAAGAAATGAATCAAGGTGCTCCTATAATATTAGATTATTTATGTGATGATTGCAGAGAACATTTTGAGAATGTAAAAACAATGCTTACAAAACTAGGTGTTGATTATGAAATTGATGCTGGAATTGTAAGAGGATTAGATTATTATACTAGAACTGTTTTTGAATTTGTTTCAGAAGATGATGGTTTAACAGTTCTTGGCGGTGGAAGATATGATGGGCTAGTGAAAGAAGTAGGCGGACAAGATACTCCAGCTGTTGGGTTTGCAATGGGTGTAGAAAGATTACTTGAAGTTTTTGATAGATATAATAAAGATCTTGTTAAAGAGAAAAGTATGGATTTATATATTGCAAATATTGGTGAAAAAGCAAATGATTTTGCTACTAAACTTGTTTTAGAATTGAGAAATGCTGGAGTGTTTGTTGAGAAAGATATTTGTGAGAGAAGCTTAAAAGCTCAATTCAAATATGCAGATAAGAATAATGCTAAATTTGTCTTAACTTTAGGTGATGATGAGGTTGAAGCTAAAAAGGCTAGAATTAAAAACATGCAAAATGGTGAAGAAGTTGAAATCGAATTAGATGCAGAAAATATAATTAAAGTTCTATTTTAAAATTTTACTCATATATTATATAAAGTAGATATATGAGGTTAAAATGGTTAATTTTAGAGTTATTAGAATAGGTGATATAGTAAAAAATCTAGTAAAAGTAGGAATACTAATTTTGTGTTTTATACTTTTTACTAGATTTTTTAGTGCTGTAAAACGAATCAATTTACAAGAATTTATTGAAAACAGAAAAAAAGAGTTTGAGGGAAAAACTTTTATTGAGTGTTTAGATGAAAATTTAAATGATGGAGTAGTTAAAGAAACTGTTGATGAACAAAATTTGATTTCTAAAGAATTAGATTTTATTCCTGATAGGTCTGTAAATGTTTTCAATGAAGATGAAATATTAGATACTCAAGGTGAAATTCAAACTGTTGGAAAGGTTGATAATGAAGTCCCCACTTCTGCTATAACACAAGTGGTTTCGGAACATAATAAAAAAGATATTTATAATGTTACATATTCTACAGTTCAAATTAGAAATCAGACTTCTTTTGAGTTAACACCAGAGATGCTAACACCAGATATTACCTTTGATAAGAGTAATATTGTTATTTTTCATACGCATACTAGTGAAAGTTATACTTCGTCAGAGGCGTATCCATATGTTGCTAGTGGAAATTTTAGAACACTTGATACGAATGCTAATGTTGTTGGCGTTGGAAATGAACTTACAAGTAGACTTAACAAGAAGAATATAAATGTTGTGCATGATACAACGTTTCATGACTATCCTGAGTATAATGGTGCATATACAAGATCTTTGCAGACTGTTCAAAATATATTAGCATCGACATCTGCGGATCTTGTTATTGATTTGCATAGAGACGCTATTGCTGATAGCAGTTATGGGCCAAGTGTTATGATTGGTGAAGAAAAAGCTGCACAACTTATGTTTGTTATGGGAAGTAGTGAAGGTGGATTGAGTCATCCAAATTGGATTAATAATCTAAAAATTGCAGTGAAAATTCAAGAGAAGGCAAATGAAATGTATCCTGGATTATTTAAGCCTATTTTGCTTAGTAAATACAGATATAACGAACATCTGGCGAAGGGATCTTGTATTATAGAAGTTGGTGCTACAGGGAATACTATGGAGGAATGTTTGACAAGTATGAAATATTTAGCTGAAGTAATTAATGCTATTGAATAAATAATTTATACTAAGTTGCAAAATGCCTTGATTAATAATATTTTTATAATTATAATAAAAGCAGTTAAAGGAGGAGATACAATGGTAAAATTTGATTTTAAAAATTCAAGTATTAATGAAAGAATGATATATGAGATGGAAGAGACGGTTCTTAAAAATCATGAGATATTGCACGCAAATCCTGATGATGAGACACAATTTTTAGGATGGGTTAACTTGCCAGAAAATTATGATAAAAAAGAATTTGAAAGAATAAAGAAAGCAGCAAATAAAATTCAATCTGATTCAGATGTATTAATAGTTATAGGAATTGGTGGTTCTTATCTTGGAGCTAGAGCTGTTATAGAAGCTATTACAAATTGTTTTTACAATATGCTTCCTGCTAAAAAGAGAAAAACACCAATGATAGTATATGCAGGAAATAATTTAAGTCCAAATTATTTAAATGATTTATTAAATTTAATTGGTGAAAGAGATATTTCAATTAATGTTATTTCAAAATCTGGAACAACAACTGAACCTGCTATTGCTTTTAGAGTTTTAAGAGAGGCAATAGAAACTAAGTATGGAGTTGAAGAGGCTAAAAAGAGAATTTATGTAACAACAGATAAGAAAAAAGGTGCTCTTAAAGGATTAGCTGATGAAGAAAATTATGAAACATTTGTAATTCCTGATAATGTTGGTGGAAGATTTTCTGTTTTAACAGCTGTTGGATTATTACCTATTGCAACTGCTGGTGTTGACATTGATAAATTGATGCAAGGTGCTAAAGATGCAAGAGAAAAATATATGGATCCAAGTATTAAGTTTAATGATTGTTACAAATATGCGGTTGTTAGAAATCTTCTTTATAATTCTGGAAAGAAGATTGAAGTTCTTGCAAATTATGAACCACAATTACATTACTTCACTGAATGGTGGAAACAATTATATGGTGAAAGTGAAGGTAAAGATGGTAAAGGAATTTTCCCAGCTGGTGTTGATTTAACAACTGATTTACATTCAATGGGCCAATACATTCAAGATGGCGAAAGACATTTATTTGAAACTGTTCTTGCTGTTGAAGAGTCAAAATCTGATATTGTTGTAAAAGAGGATTCAGAAAATGTTGATGGTTTAAATTATTTAGCTGGTAAAGGATTAGATTATATAAATAAAAAAGCTATGGAAGGTACTATTGAAGCTCATGTTAGTGGAAATGTTCCTAATTTAAAAGTTACTATTGATAAGCTAGATGAGGAGAACTTAGGTCATTTAATTTATTTCTATGAAAAAGCATGTGCTATGTCTGGATTGATTTTAGGAGTTAATCCATTTAATCAACCTGGTGTTGAAGAATATAAAAGAAATATGTTTAGATTACTTGAAAAACCTGGATATTAATAGTTATGTGAGATAGTATATAAGACGGTTACAAATGTTTTTGTAACCGTTTTTTACTTTAATGATAAACCCTCAGTTATACTGGGGATAGTTATATGTGGTAAGAAAATTTTCTGCATGAACAAAGATGTTACAATAAGTGCAAATGTTATTAATGTTTACTTTTGTTTTGTATTTTACTATGAATGCTTTGAAATGTGTGTTAAAGAGAAAGTGCTCATGCAGATTTGACGTGTATGTTATAATAAAAATATATCACATAGATTGGAGGTTTCTATTATGCGGAAATCTAAAAGGAAAATTAGAATTCTCATTATAATATTTTGTCTCATTTTTCTTTTTATCTTTAGGTATGTTTCATTCTTTAACGGAGCTACAGTCAAAGCATATGAACATTTAGATTCAAATCTTGAAATTCATGTAATTGATGTTGGACAAGCGGAGTCTATTTTGCTTGTTCAAGGCGAACATGCAATGTTGATTGATACTGGAAATATGTTTGATGGAAAAACAGTTACTAAGTATCTTAAAAGTAATGGCATCAATCGGTTAGATATGTTGGTTTTTACGCATTATCATGTTGACCATATGGGAGGAGCACATAAAGTTATTAGTTCTATAGATGTAAAAAAAATAATGTGCATGAATTGGAAGTATATTTCTACCTTTCAGGAAGCTTTTTGGTATACTGATATGCAAATTTCTAGGGTTACTAATAGCGTACTTCATGCAAAAAAAAATTTCTATAGAATCTCCATATGAAAAAAATGGTGTTCTTAAATCTTTTAAATTTGGAGATGCAAATGTTGAAATTTTGTCTCAAGAAACTCATGCAAATATTGTTAATGACAAATCTTTGGTTATGAAAGTAACTTATGGTGATGTTTCTGCATTATTTACTGGTGATAGCCAGAATGAAGTGGAAAATTATTTGCTTGAAGCAGAGATGGATATTTCGGCTGATATTTTAAATGTTGGCCATCATGGAAGTAAAACATCTACAAGTATGGATTTTTTAGAGGCTGTTAATCCAATGTATGCATTAATTAGTTGTGGCGAAGATAATGCTTATGCTCATCCTAATTCTTTTGTAATTAAGAAATTAGAGAAGAAAAATGTTTCTATTTACAGAACGGATACGGATGGTTCGATTGTTGTGGTTACTGATGGAACAAAAGAGGGAATCAAAGTCAAGAAAATGGGAAAATAATGAGAATTCGAGCTTAAGGCTGTGTGTGAAATGTTGCACACAGCTTTTTTCTATGTTAGTATTATATGAGTAAATTAAAATTAGATAGAGGAAAAAATGAATTATACAATTATAAATGGCGCTGTTGAATTCGGTGCTGAAACAATTTTAGAAGAAGTGAATTTTGAAATAAAAGGTAAAGACAAGATTGCAATTGTTGGTAGAAATGGTGCAGGTAAGTCTACTCTTTTAAAAGCTATTATTAATAATGATATGTTTTCTGAAGGAATTGGTGATGAGAAGTTTAGTATTTATAAGGAAGGTACACCTGTAATTGGCTATTTAAAGCAGATTGAGTTTGAAGACGATTCTATTACAATGCTTGATGAGATTTTGAAGGTGTATAAGCCAATAATTGATTTGGAAAATAAGATTCAGAAATTAGTGGAGAAAATGCAAATAGATAAGTCTGAGGAGATTGCGGTTGAGTATTCTAAAGCTATGGATAGGTATGAATTTTTAGATGGTTATACATACAAAAAAGAGTATGAGACAGTTATTAATAAATTTGGATTTTCTGCTGATGATAAACTAAAAAAGATTTCTGAGTTTTCTGGTGGTCAGAGAACCAAGATTGCGTTTATGAAGTTGCTTTTAAGTAAGCCGGATATTTTACTTTTGGATGAGCCTACAAATCATTTAGATGTTTCTACAATTGAGTGGTTAGAAGGGTATTTGAGAAATTATCCGAGAGCTGTTGTGATAGTTTCACATGATAGAATGTTTTTAGATAAGATTGTTAATAAGGTTTATGAGATTGAATATGGAGCAATTACGAAGTATACTGGAAATTATGCTGATTTTGAAAGACAGAAAAAAGTCAATTATGAGAAACAATTGAAGGATTATGAGTATCAACAAGCTGAGATAAAGAGGTTGATGAGAGTTGTTGAGAGATTTAGATATAAAGCTTCTAAGGCTAAAATGGCTCAGGCTAAGTTGAAACAGATTGAGCATATGGTTAAAGTAAAAGAGCCTAGTAAGTATGATTTGACTACGTTTAAAACAAATTTTGCGTTAGAAAAAGAAAGTGGAAGAGATGTTTTACATGTCAAAGATTTAGAGATTGGATATGATAGCCCGATTCAGAAGATTTCATTTGATTTATATAGAGGTCAAAAACTTGGCGTGATTGGTGAGAACGGAATTGGTAAGTCAACATTACTTAAAACTATTGTTGGAACGATTGAAAAGCTTGGTGGTGAGTTTGAATTTGGACATAATGTTCAAGTTGGTTATTTTGATCAGCAGATGGCTTTGCTTGATTCTGAGAAGACGGTTTTTGATGATTTTGCTACTGAGTTCCCAAGTTTGACTACAACAGAGATTAGAAATTCTTTGGCAGCATTTATGTTTTATGGTGAAGATGTTTTTAAGAAGATTAGTATGCTTTCTGGTGGCGAAAAGGTTCGACTAGAACTTGCGAAGATTTTGAAGAAGGGACCTAATTTACTTATATTGGATGAACCTACAAACCATATGGATATTGTTGGTAAAGAGAGTTTGGAGAGGTTACTTGAGGAATATAAGGGAACAATTTTGGTTGTTTCACATGATAGATTTTTTATAAATAAAGTTACTGATTCTTTGCTTGTGTTTTCTAAGCAGGGTGTTAAGTTTTTTGATGGTTCTTATGAGAAATACGAAGAGGAAAGAATTGAGGAACAGACGGAGAAGGTTCAGGCTGTTAAGAAGGAGAAGAGTTCTAATAATTTGTATTTGCAGCAGAAGGAACAGGCTAGAAAGGACGCTAGGATTAAGAAGATTGAGAAAGAGATTGATGCGAATGATAAGCAGATTACAGATTTGAAGTTGGAGCTTCAGAAGGAAGAGGTTTATACAAATTACGAGAAATTGACTGAGGTTCAGGGACAGATTGAGGCACTTGAGGAGAAGAATAATGGTTTGATGGAAGAGTGGGAGTCACTAGAGGGGTGATTGTGAAAAAAAGGTCTTTTTAATGAGACCTTTTTTGATGTGTGGTATCTAATTAATGCAGGTAAATTTTAGAAAAACATTGTATTCTGATTTTGATGTGGTATTATATTAATGGGCTATGTATTTTTTGAAAGGAGGAGAGCGTTCTCAATATAGATAAAATATTTCTTTTAAAATAGTAAGAAATAATAAATATAAAGGGGGAATTTTCTGATGAAAGAAGTAAAAAAATATTTAGATTTGCCATATAATTATATTATTCAGCCGATTAATGATGAGAGTGGTTTTTATTATTATGCAAGGGTTTTGGAATTTGATGGGTGCCAGAGTACAGGTAATACTGAGAAAGAGGCTTATGAAAACCTTAAAGATGCAATGAAAGGTTGGATTGAGGCAAAACTTGAGGGAGGCTTTGAGGTTCCGTTACCAATTAATAAAAATGAAATATAAAAAAGGATTAGTAGTAGAGAAAATTTGTTATTTTTTCTTGATAATATTTGATATAATAAATATGTGATTGGAAAGGTGGGATTTATTATGCAAAGAGAAATAATGGTTAAAGAACTTGAAATTAATGAAGTTTCTGAAATGTTAGAAAAAAGCGAAGAACAATATAAAAATGGAAAGACATATAAAGCAAGAACTGTATTTGAAGAACTAAGAAAAAAATATGGATATTAAAAAATTTGACATTATCTTAACAGAAATGGCCAAAAAAGATTTAGAGAATATATATGAATATATATATGGAAGTTTGAAAGAAATTAAAGTAGCAGATAGATTAATGAGAAAAATAGAAGCAGAGATATTTAGCTTAGAAATATCTCCAAGTAGATATATGAAAGTACATATAAAACCTAAAGATGATGTATATAGGAGATTGATTATAGATAATTATATTGTGTTATATAAGGTAAATATAAAATGTGAAGAAGTAATAATTTATAAGGTTTTATATGGGGGAATGGATTATTTAAAATAGGCATATCGAAAGATATGTCTATTTTTGCTTATTTTTCAACTTTTTCTTGCAATTCCTACTAAAATGGTAGTATAATAGATAATGTTGGAGGAAATAATATGAAAGTATCAAGTAAAGGAAGATATGCTCTTCGTATAATGATAGATTTAGCGATGAATGATAATGGAAATTTTATTTCTCTTAAAGAAATTGCTGAGAGAAATGGAATGTCTATGAAGTATTCTGAACAAATTGTGTCTATGCTTAATAAGGCAGGTTATTTGCAGACTGCTAGGGGAAATAATGGCGGTTATAAATTGAATAGGAAACCTGAAGAGTATAAGGTCGGTGATATTCTTAGAGCGTCAGAGGGAGATTTAGCACCTATTGTTTGTTTAGAAGAAGATGGTGCTTGTGATAGAAAGGATAAGTGTATTACTTTTTCTTTTTGGGAAGGTCTTGATAAGGCTATTAATGATTATGTTGATAGTAAGACTTTGGCGGATTTGATAAGAAAATAGTATTCCTATTGACTTGGTAGGAAATAGATGATATAATTCCTACTGCGTTAGTATGAAAATGAGAAAATTTATAGATTAATTAAAGGAGTTATTTTAATGAAGACATTATTAGACATTAAAGATTTGTATGTAAATGCAGGAGAAAAACAAATTTTAAAGGGACTTGATTTACAGGTTAATAAGGGTGAAATTCATGTTATTATGGGACCTAATGGCGCTGGAAAATCTACTCTTGCTAATGTTATTTTAAATAATCCAGAGTATACAAAAATATCAGGTGTGGTTGAATTTGAAGGTGAAAATATTAATGATTTGACTACTGATAAGATTGCTAAAAAGGGTGTGTTTATGTCTTTCCAATCTCCTGAGGAGATTCCAGGGATTTCTAATATGAACTTTTTAAAATATGCTAAGGGAAAAATTACAGAGAAACCTGTTAGAATTTTTGAATTTAAGAAACAGGTTATGCAATATGCTGAAGAATTGAATATGAACCCTAAATTGGTTGAAAGAAATTTGAATCTTGGTTTTTCTGGTGGAGAAAAAAAGAAAAATGAAATTCTTCAAATGCTTGTATTAGAGCCAAAACTTGCTATTCTTGATGAAACTGATTCTGGTCTTGATGTTGATGCGATTAGAACTGTTTCAAAGGGAATTGAAATGTATAAATCTGATGAGAATGCGGTTGTTATAATCACTCATAATACTCGTATTTTACAATACTTAGACGTTGATTTTGTTCATGTTTTAGTTGATGGTAAGATTGTTAAGACTGGAAATGCAGATTTGGCTAAGACTATTGAAGAGAATGGATATGAAGAATATAAGAGAAAAGAGGACTAATTTTTATGTCAGAAAAGACTAGAGTAGAAGATATAAATAGAAATATATATGATATAAAAAATGTGGATGATTATGATTTTAAGATGCAGAAGGGGTTGAACAGAGAAATCGTTACTGAGATTTCTAAGATGAAGAATGAGCCGGATTGGATGCTTAAGATTAGATTAGATGCTTTGGAAATGTATAATAAATTGGAACTTCCTACTTGGGGACCGGATTTGTCTGATTTGAAAATGGACGAGATTGCAACTTATGTTAGACCTAAATCTGGATTGAATACTAATTGGGATGATGTTCCGGAAGATATAAAAAACACTTTTGATAAGTTGGGTATTCCTGATGCTGAGAAGAAGTCCCTTTCAGGTGTTGGTGCTCAATATGATTCAGAAGTTGTTTATCACAGCATAAAGGATGAATTAATTAAGCAAGGTGTTGTTTATACTGATATGGAGAGTGCGGTTAGGGATTATCCTGAGATTGTTAAGGAACATTTTATGAAGTGTGTTCCTATTAGTGATCATAAGTTTGTTGCTTTACATGCTGCTGTATGGTCTGGTGGTTCGTTTGTGTATGTTCCAAAGGGCGTTAAGGTTGATATTCCTTTGCAATCTTATTTTAGATTGAATTCACCTGAGTCTGGTCAGTTTGAACATACTTTGATAATAGTTGATGAGGGGGCAAGTTTACATTTTATTGAAGGTTGTTCAGCTCCTAAATACAATAAGGTAAATTTACATGCTGGTTGTGTTGAGTTATATGTTAAGGATGATGCATATTTACGTTATTCAACAATTGAGAACTGGTCAAAGAATATGATGAATTTGAATACAAAGAAGGCTTTAGTTGGGAAAAATGCTCAGATTGATTGGGTTACAGGTTCTTTTGGATCTAAGGTTTCAATGTTGTATCCAATGAGTATTTTGAACGGAGAGAATGCAAAGACTGAATATACTGGTATTACTTTTGCTGGTAAAGGTCAAAACTTAGATACTGGTTTTAAGGTTGTTCATAATGCTCCAAATACATCTTCAGTTGTAAATTCTAAATCAATTTCTAAAGCTGGAGGTTCTTGTACGTATAGAGCTTTGGTTAGAATTGATGAGAATGCAAAGAATTCAAAATGTAGTGTAAGTTGTGAGTCTTTAATGCTTGATGATATTTCAAGATCAGATACTATTCCAGTTAATGATATTAGAACTGACGAAGTTGAGTTTTCTCATGAGGCTAAGATTGGTAAGATAAGTGATAAAGAGATTTTTTATTTAATGAGTAGAGGACTTTCTGAGGAAGATGCGAAGGCCATGATTGTTAGAGGTTTTGCTTATCCTATTTCAAAAGAGTTACCTGTTGAGTATGCGGTTGAGATGAATAATTTGATAAACTTAGAATTGGAGGGAAGTATTGGATAATGGAAAAAGTTGTTGTAAATGAAACACCTATTAGGACATCTAGAAATTTTAGAATTAATAATATAGTGTTAGAAAATATTGATTTGCCTGAAAATTCAAATAAGTTTGAGAATGTTGAGATTAAACAGAGTAGCTGCGAGGTTTCAGAGGTTAAGCCTGATGTGAAGATGGTTTATGGCATGAGCAGGGTTTTTGAAGAGAACATTGAGAAAAATTATAATAGTTCTTTGAAAATTGTTGCTGATAAAAAGGACGATGTTCAAATCGATTTTTGCTTTGATGATGACAATTTGGTATTGTCTAATTATTTAGAGATTGAGGCTAATAGTAATTTGAATGTTGTTATTAGATATGTTTCTAATACTGAAAAACAGTGTTTTCATAATGGTATTTTGAAGTTAAATGCTAAAAATGGTTCAAAAGTGAATGTCGCTGTTATTAATTTATTGAATAATGTTTCTTTGAATTTTGAAGCTATTGAGAATGCTTTTGAAGATGGTGCGGATGTTAATTATACAATTATTGATATTGGCGCAAAGACGAGTGTTTCTAATTATTATTCTAATATGCTAGGACAAGGTTCAAAAAATGATTTGAAGACTATTTATTTAGGAACAGATGAGCAAGTTAAAGATATTAATTATATTGCAGAGCTTAGAGGAGAAAAAACTGATATTAATATTGATGTACAAGGAGCTTTGAAGAATCATAGTAAAAAGAATTTTAAAGGTACAATAGATTTTAAGAAAGGCTGTAAAAAAGCTGTTGGTGATGAGAATGAGTATTGCATGCTTTTGACAGATGATTCAAAATCAATTGCGTTGCCAATGCTTTTATGTACTGAGGATGATGTTGAAGGTAACCATAGTACAGCTTCTGGAAAAGTTGATGCAGAAGAACTTTTCTATATTATGTCTAGAGGGATTGGATATAATGATGCAATAAAGCTGATTGTAAAATCTAGATTTAATAAGATATTAGAAAGAATAACAGATGAAGAATTAAGAACAGAAATTTTGGAAGAAATAGATAGGAGATTGGATTAATGGATTTTAGAGATGATTTTCCGATTTTTAAGAATAGAGATATTGCATATTTAGATAGTGGTGCGACTGCTCAAAAACCTCAAATGGTTATTGATGCAATAGATAATTTTTATGATAAGTTTAATGCGAATCCTCATAGAGGTGCGTATACTTTGAGTATTGAAGCTACTGCTATGTATGAAGATACAAGGGCTAAGATTGCAAAGTTTATAAATGCAAGACATGCTGAAGAAATTATTTTTTCAAAGAATGCGAGTGAGAGTTTGAATTTGCTTGCTTATTCTTATGGTTTAGACAATTTGAAAAAAGGTGATGATGTTGTTATTTCTATTATGGAACATCATTCTAATTTGGTCCCTTGGCAATTTGTTACTCAAAAAACTGGTAGTGAATTGAAGTATATGTATATTAATGACGAGTTTGAACTTTCAAAAGAAGAGATTGAAAGCAAGATTACTGATAATACTAAAATCGTTGGAATTACTCATGTTTCAAATGTTTTGGGAACTATAAATAATGTTAAAGAAATAATAAAGTATGCTCATAAAAAAGGTGCTATTGTAATTGTTGATGCTTCTCAAAGTATTCCTCATATGAAGATTGATGTTCAAGATTTGGATGCTGATTTTCTTGTATTTTCTGGACACAAAATGTTTGCTCCTCTTGGAATTGGTGTTTTATATGGTAAGAGAGAGTTACTAAATAAAATGAATCCATTTTTAATGGGTGGAGATATGATTGAGTATGTTCATGAACAAAGTACAACATTTGCGCCACTTCCAAATAAGTTTGAAGCTGGAACTCAAAATGTTGAGGGCGTTGTTGGTTTAGGTGCTGCTATTGATTATATTAATAGTATTGGATATGATAAGATTCAAGAACATGATAGAGAAATTGTTGATTATGCTCGTGAAAAATTACTTAAGCTTGATTATTTAGATTTGTATATGACGCCTAATGCTGAAAATCATTCTGCTGTTATTTCTTTTAATATAAAGGGAGTTCATCCTCATGATGTTGCAAGTATTTTGGATTCTGAGAATGTGTGTGTTAGATCTGGAAATCATTGTGCACAACCACTTATGAGATACTTAGGAATTGATTCAACTTGTAGAGCAAGTTTTTATGTGTATAATACAAAAGACGATATTGATAGATTAGTTGCTGGAATTGAGAAGGCATATAAGATGTTTGAAAAATATATTAATAGGTAGGATATTAAATTGGATAATTTAGATGAATTGTATAATGATATTATAATGGAACATAGTATGAATTCTTATAATAAGAAAAAGCTTGATGGTGCTGATTTTTCTGAAGTTGGTCATAATCCTAATTGCGGTGATGAGATTACTTTGGAAATGAATCTAGATGGAAATGTGATTTCTGATATGGCTTTTTCTGGTCATGGGTGTGCGATTTCTCAAGCTTCTACATCTGTTATGATTGATACATTGAGAGGAAAAACTATTGATGAGGCAAAAGAGATAATTAAAACTTTTATTGAAATGATTAAAAGAGAAATTACTGATGATGCTGAACTTGAAAAATTGGAAGAGGCTATTGCTTTTAAGAATGTTTCTAATATGCCTGCTAGGGTTAAGTGTGCTTTGCTTGCTTGGCATACGCTAGAGGATATGATTGAGAAGGGCGAAACTGACGGAAAAATTTCTTCATCTTGTTGTCATTAAGATGTTTAGTTGAGAAGTTTTAAAGTTGTCGTAAGAAGGGATTTTTAAATGGAAGAAAAGAGAGTTCTACTTGGAATGAGTGGAGGTGTTGATAGTTCTGTATCTGCACTTCTTTTAAAAGAACAAGGGTATGAAGTAATTGGAACGACTATGGAGCTGTTTGCTGGAAGTAGTTGTTGTAATACGAATACATATATTGATGCAAAAAATGTTTGTAATCAGATTGGTGTTCCTCATTTTATTTATAATTTTAAAGATGAATTTAAAAAGTATGTAATTGATGATTTTATAAATTGTTATTCTAATTGTTTGACCCCAAATCCTTGTATAGAGTGTAATAAGTTTATGAAGTTTGGACTTATGTATGAGAAAGCTAAGGAACTTGGTTGTGAGTATATTGCGACAGGTCATTATGCTAAAACAGAGTATAGTGAGAAGTATGATAGATGGGTTCTTAAGAAGTCTAAGGCTGGAAAGAAAGATCAGAGCTATGTTTTGTGGAATATTCCAAAGAATTTAGTAGAACATGTTGTGTTTCCTTTGGCTGATTTTGAAAGTAAAGATGAGATCAGAAAAATTGCTAAAGAGAATAATTTGAAAACGGCCAATAAGCCTGATAGCGAAGATATATGTTTTATTCCTGATGGAAACTATAAAAGATTCCTTGAGGAAAATTCTAATTTGAAGCCTAAGAAAGGCAATATTGTTCATGTGAATGGTACCGTTTTAGGAAAACATAATGGACTTTATAATTATACTATTGGTCAAAGAAAAGGACTTGGAATTTCGTATAAGGAGCCTTTGTTTGTAGTTGGTTTTAATAGGGCTAAGAATGAGGTTATTGTTGGAGAAAAAGAGTATATTTATAAGACGGAAATGATTGTTAAAAATATTAATTTGTTGCTTGTTGACAAGATTGAGGACTCTATGAAGGTTTCTGTTAAAACAAGATATTCTAGCAAAGAAGAGATGGCTACAATTGAGATGGTTGATGAGGATACTATAAAGGTAGTTTTTGAGAATCCTGTTGCCAGAATTACGCCTGGACAGTCAGCTGTGTTTTATTTGGATGACATTGTTGTTGGTGGTGGAAAAATTGTTTAGATGATTAAAGCGTTTTGCATGATATTTTTTTCGACATTTTTTGATATTGCTGGTCAAATATGTAGCAAAAAAATATATTTGTGGTATAATAATAACATTGTGGGGGATAAAATTTATAGAAGAATGGGGAGTATTATGTTTTTCGCAAAACCCGGTGAATATAAGGCTTGTGGATTGTTTACACCAGAGCATTTTGCTTTAATTGTTGCAACTTTTTTATGTGTTGGGATTGCACTAAAAAAAACAGTTCATAAGAGTAAAGAGGAAGTCTATAAAATTATAAAAAATTTAACTATTATTTTATGGGCTTTAGAAATTTTTAAAATATTATACACATTGCAAGATGTAAAAATTACTAATGTTAAAGAGTGGATGCCTTTATATTATTGTAGTCTACTATTATATGCTGGTTTTTTGAGTTCTTTTACAAGAGGACATTTTAGACGAGCTGGCGATGTGTTTTTAGCAACAGGCTCAATAGTTGGTGGATTGGTATTTATTTTATTTCCAACGACTTCTTTGCCAACATATCCAGCATTTCATTTTATAAGTATTCATAGTTTCTTTTTCCATGGAACTATGGTGTATTTGACTTTACTAATAAATAAAACTCATTATATTGAATTAGAGAAAAAAGACATAATTTATTTTGCTAGTCTTGTTGGTATTATTTGTTTGTTGGCTTTAATTGTTAATGCGGAATTTAATAGTAATTTGATGTTTATATCAAAAAATTTCCCAAATACACCAATTGAATTTATATATGATGCAACTGGTAGATGGTTTACGCCACTTATGATTTTGGGGCAAATGTTTTTACCATTTTATGTGGTATATGGGATTGTTAAAAAGTTCGAATCAATTAAAAGTGAACGTGGAGAATTAGCTGAAAAAGAGGCTTAGAAAAAAATCAATTAGGTTTAATTAAAATCTAATTGATTTTTTATATGTAATATTTTCTTTACATTAAAAATTATTAGTGATAGTATTATTATGTTGTAAGGGGGAGAAAATGAAGTTGCTAATATAAAAAATGATGAAAAGAATGTCGATTATATTTGAATTAAAGGATTGATAATAATAATATTATTATAAATTAAAATTTATAGGAGGAGTTTTTAAAATGAAAAACAAAAAAATCGTAATTGCAATTGTTATTATATTAATATTGGTTGCAGCTGCTGTTGCTGGAGTTTTAATCTTAAAACCTTTTGATAAAAAAGATGATGATAAAGATGAAAAAACAAATACAGCTAAAGTAGAAGAAAAAAATGATGAAGAAAAAGAAGAGGATGTTGATTATGAAGCAATTCTAGAGAAATTTTTAGCAGCATGTGCTTCTGAAGATGATATGAATGATTTCGTAGATGAATATGTTGATATAAAATCAATGTATGTAGCTGATAAAATTGATGAACCATCAGAATTTGAGGATGAATACAAGAAAACTAAAGCAAAAGATTATGAAGATTATGCTGATGATGTAAAAGAAGTATATTCTAGTTTTGTTAGTGAAGATACTGAATTAACATTAAAGAAAGTTGGAAAAGCAACTAAAATGTCTGAAATTGGAATAGATATGTGGAGTGATGTAAGATTTACAGTTGAAAGTGATGGTGAAACTGTTAAATTAGCAGCTATTTTCTGCGGTGATAAATTAGTATTAATTTCTGATGAAGATACTGTAGATTCTTTATATGAAAATTTAAAGGAAAAAGAAGAAAATGTAACTAATACATCAAAAAATACTACTAATGATACATCAAATAATACAACAAACAAAACGTCAAACAAAACTTCAAATTCATCTTCAGATGATGAAGAAGAATAAAATATAATATTTTGATTTGAATAAAATTGAAAATAAGAAAGAAGCAATGTCAATATGATACTGCTTCTTTTTTATCTTGACACATACCCTATGGGGGTATATAATCTTGACTGAGGTGATAAGAATATGCCATGTGGTAAATGTGAGAAATGTCAAATGTGTCAAAAATCCACACATAGAACAGATGAAGAAAAAAAGAGGCTTACTAAAAGACTTAATATTATTGAAGGTCAAGTAAGAGGTGTAAAACAGATGATTGAAAATGACAGATATTGTGATGATGTTTTAACTCAATTATCTGCAATAAATAAGGCTTTAGAAAGTTTAGAAAATTCAATTTTAGAAAGTCATATAGCAACTTGTGTGACTTATGAAATTCAATCTGGCAATTTAGATATAATTGAAGAAGTTATGGATTTAATAAAAAGATTAAGATAAGGAAAGATTATAAATGTGGTTGATAATTAATCAATCATAAAATTAAGAAGGAAGGTATTTATTATGGAAAATATTGAATTAAGAATTGAGGGAATGCATTGTACAGGATGTAGTGCAAGACTACAAAAGGTTTTGTCTAATTTAGATGGTGTATCAAATGCAGAAGTAAGTTTTGAAAAAGGTATGGCTAATATAGAATTTAATAAAGAAATAATTACATTAGATGAAATAAAAAATGCTATTGTTGATAGTGGTTTTGAAGTGGAATAAAAGGAGAAAACTGTTTTGAAGAAAGTTTTATTAAAAATTGGTGGAATGACTTGTAGTGCTTGTTCAAGCGGATTAGAAAAATATTTAAATAAACAGGATGGAATTAAAGTTGCTAGTGTTAATTTGGTTATGAACAACGCAAGTATTGAATATGATGATGATAAATTAAAGTTAGCTGATGTAGAGAAATTTGTTGACAAAGCTGGGTTTGAAAGTCTTGGAATTGATAATTTAGAAAGTGAAGAGAAAAGAAAGTCAGGAGAAAAAATAAAATTAGGGTTAATTTCAATCTTTTCAATTTTGACTTTATATATATCTATGGCTCATATGATTGGGTTGCCTGATATTCCTTTTTTGAGTATGATGACTCATCCATTGAATTACGCAGTTTCATTGTTAGTTTTAACAATGGTTGTATTAGGATTAGGATATAATGTTTTGAAAAATGGAGTTAAAAATTTAATTCATGGAATACCTAATATGGATACATTAGTTACTATTGGTGTTTTAGCAAGTTTTATTTATAGTGTTTATGGTACAATTAATATTACACTTGGTAGAATGGAGTTTGTACATTCACTTTATTTTGAATCTTCTGCTGTGGTACTGTTTTTTATTAAAATAGGTAAATATGTTGAGGGGATAAATACGGATAAAACTAAGGAGGCTCTTCAGGAGTTAATGAGCATTACACCTAATTCTGCAACTGTTGAAAGAAATGGTAAAGAAATGACTGTGACATTAGATGAGATTGAAAAAGGTGATATTGTTGTTTGCAAACCTGGAGAGAAAATTGCAGTTGATGGAACAGTAATTGATGGAAGTTCACATATTAATGAGTCATTTATAACTGGCGAAAGTATTCCTGTAAAAGTTGAAAAAAATTCTAAGGTTATTGCTGGAAGTATTAATTATGATGGAGCAATAAAGTACAAGGCTGAGAAAATTGGTAAAGAATCAACAGTGTCTGAAATTGTAAAGATGGTTGTGGAAGCTACAAATACAAAAGCTCCTATTTCTAAGATGGCTGATAAGGTTAGTAGTGTTTTTGTTCCAATTGTGATAACAATTGCAATAGTTACTTTTATACTATGGTTAATTCTAGGAAAAGATTTTGCTTTTGCAATTAATGCTTTTGTTACTGTATTAGTTGTTGCTTGCCCATGTAGTTTAGGTCTTGCTACACCTTTAGCAATTGTTATTTCTTCAGGTATATGCAGTCGAAAAGGTATTTTAGTCAAAAATAGTGAGAGTTTGGAAAATGCACATAAAGTAAAAACTATTGTGTTTGATAAGACTGGAACTTTGACTAAAGGAACTTTAAGTGTTTCTAAAATTTATAATTATAGTGAGCTTAGTGATGATGAACTTTTATCTATTTGTGCGAGTGTTGAGAAAAAGTCGGAACATCCAATTGCAAGAGCTATTATTGAAGAGGTAGAATATAGAAAAATAAAATTACAAGAAATATCAGATTTTAAGGCTATTTCTGGACAAGGTGTATCAGCAAAGGTTGATCAATACGAAGTTTTAATTGGAAATAGAAAATTGATGGAACAAGCCAATATTGCTATACAAAAAGATGATTCGGAAGAATTAATGGGTGACGGAAATAGTATTTTATTTATTGGTTTAAATGGAAAATTGGCTGGTTTAATTGGAGTAAAAGATGTTGTAAAAGAAAACGTTGTAGATGTGATTGCAAAATTGAAAAAAAGAAATATTAATGTTGTTATGCTTACAGGTGATAATGAAAAAACTGCAAAAAAAATAGCAGAATCTATTGGTATTGATAATATAATTGCTAATGTCATGCCAAAACAAAAAGCCGAACAAATTGATAAGTTTAAAAAAGATGGTCTTGTTATGATGTGCGGAGATGGAATTAATGATAGTGTTAGTTTAGTGAAAGCTGATATTGGTGTTTCAGTTTCTTCTGGTACTGATATTGCAATGGATTCTGCACAAGTTGTTATTATGAATGATAATTTGGAGAGAATTAATGATTTGATTGATATTAGTGCAAAGACTATTAGAAATATTAAACAGAATCTATTTTGGGCATTTTTCTATAATGTTTGTATGATTCCATTTGCAATGGGAGTTTTTAAAAGTATAGGATTAAGTATGAATCCTATGTTAGCTGCTTTAGCTATGACATTAAGTAGTTTGTTTGTTGTTTTAAATGCACTTAGATTACGAGGAATAAAATAATAAATATATTAATGAAAAGGAGTAATGAATATGATAAATAGAGATGAGGCGTGGAATCTTTTAAGAGAATATAATCAAGAGAGTTTTCATTTAAGACATGCATTAACTGTTGAAGGAGTAATGAAATATTTTGCTAAAGAATTAGGCTATGAAAATGAAGAAGAATTTTGGGGAATTGTTGGTTTATTACATGATTTAGATTTTGAAAAATATCCAGATGAGCATTGTCAAAAAAGCCAAGAAATAATGAAAGAAAAAGGTTTAGATGATAGATTAATTCGTGCAACAGCAAGCCATGGATATGGTATTCGTGTTGATATAAAACCAGAACATGAAATGGAGAAGGTTTTGTTTGCAACTGACGAACTTACTGGACTTATTGGTGCTGTTGCGATTATGAGACCTTCAAAAAGTACAAAGGATTTGGAAGTAAAATCTGTTAAAAAGAAATTTAAAACTGAAAAATTTGCAGCAGGTTGTTCTAGAAAAGTTATATTAGATGGTGCTGAAATGTTAGGCTGGGAGTTGGATGAACTTATTGAGAAGACAATTCTAGCAATGAGAAGTTGTGAAGATGAAATAAATGAAAAAATGGAAACTTTATAGAAAGGAATAATTGAAATGAATCAATTTTCAAGAACAGAACTTTTAATTGGAAAAGATGGAGTGGAAAAATTACATAATGCAAAGGTAGCAGTATTTGGAGTTGGAGGTGTAGGTTCTTTTGTAGTTGAAGGGCTTGTTAGAGCTGGTGTAGGAAACTTTATTTTAGTTGATGATGATGAAGTGTGTTTAACTAATTTAAATAGGCAGATACATGCTACAAGAAAGACTATTGGAAAGTATAAAGCTGATTTAATGAAAGATAGAATTTTAGAAATTAATCCAGATGCGAAAGTGGATGTATTTAAGGAATTCTTTATGCCTGATTCAGAAGTAAAAATACTTGATGAAAGTGTTGACTATATTGTTGATGCAATAGATACTGTTACAGGTAAAATAGAACTTGTTATGCAGGCAGATAAATTAAATATTCCAATTATGTCTGCAATGGGAACTGGAAATAAACTTGATCCAACTAGATTTGAAGTAACTGATATTTACAAGACGAGTGTTTGCCCTTTGGCAAAAGTTATGAGAAAAGAATTGAGGTCAAGAGGTATAAAAAAATTAAAAGTTGTTTATTCAAAAGAAGAGCCAATAAAACCATATGAGAGTGCAGAGAATAGTTGCAAAAATCATTGTGTTTGTCCTCCAGGAGCTAAGAGAACTTGTGCTGTTAAAAATCAAGTACCTGGAAGTATTTCTTTTGTACCAAGTGTAGCAGGTATGATTATTGCTGGAGAAGTTATAAAAGATTTGATAAATGAATAAGAAGTTAACATAATTGAAAGAAGCCTCCAAATGTGATATAATATATAAGCAGACGCTTTAGGATGGAGGTTGATATTTTGAGACACCATAGAATAAACGTAACTATATTCTTATGCGTAGCTTGTTTAATTTTTGGAACGGTTTGTACTCCTAAACAAGTAAATGCAAAGGAAGCTGACGTAGCAAAAGATGTGATTACAGCTACTGATAGCGCCTCAAAGGAAACTTTAAGTCAAGTTGGACTTTTTTCTTCTTTTTCAAATGCTAATATTTTGATGTTTAACCAAGTCTTAAAAGAGCAACAATTAAGTTTGGAAAAGCAACAAGATAAACTTAAAAAAGAGGAAAAGGAACAAGAAGCAAAAAAGCAAGAAGAAGTTAAAAAAGGTTGGACACATGAATTTCATGTTACAGCATATTGTGGATGTTATTCTTGTAGTGAAGGGTATGGAACCCAAACTAGTACAGGCGTAACTGCCGAGGCTGGTAGGACTATAGCGGTGGATCCGGATGTTGTTCCGTATGGATCTAAAGTTCAAATAAATGGTCATACATATGTTGCAGAAGATTGTGGAGGTGCAATTAATGGGTATGACATTGACATATATATGGATGAGCATAGTTCAACTGATCGCTTTGGATCACAATATATTGTGTGCACAGTTTATACTAAGTAAAACAAAAGAGTCTGCTTCTTAAGAGAACTTATGGATTTTTTCAATAAGTTCTCTTTTTTTCGGAATAGTATGACATTTTCTTTAAAATTTAATAGTATATATTGGGTGAATTTTATGAAATTAGGATTATGTTTGGCTCGGTGGAGGAGTGAAAGGATTTGCTCATATAGGTGCTATAAAAGCTTTAGAAGAGGCAAATATAAAATTTGATTATATTGCTGGAACATCGTCAGGTAGTATTGTTGCAGCATTATATGCAGTTGGCTATTCTACTGATGAAATATATGCTATTTTTATTAAGCATATAAAAGATATTAGGTATATTGATTTTGAAAATATAAAAAGAATTGCAAAAGATTTTGTGACAGGAAATGGATTAAGGATTGATGGACTAAATAGTGGCAAGATTATTAAAAAGTTAGTGGATAAATATTGCTTGAAAAAAGGTGTTACTAATATTAATCAAATTAAGATGCCACTAGTCATTCCAGCAGTTAATTTGTGTACAGAAGAGTTGTATGTTTTTTCAAATAATATAATTGAAAATAGAAGTAGGGATATTAAGTATGTAAATGATATTAGTGTTGGTACAGCGGTACAGGCTAGCTGTAGTTATCCAGGAATTTTTTCACCGTGTAGATTTAATGATGATTTACTAGTAGATGGCGGAATCGCTGAAAATTTACCATGGAGAGAATCTAAAAAATCTGGTGCTGATAAAGTTGTAAGTATTGTATTTGTTGATAAGAATAAGAAAAAATGTGATAACATTTATGAAGTACTGAATAAGTCTTTTTCAATTTTGTGTTCTGAACTTGCTAATTATGAATGGGATGGTACTGATTATTTATTAAAATTATATATGCCTAAAGTTGGTTTATTAGCTAAAGGAAGGCAAAAAGAATTGTATGAATTAGGGTATAAACAGACTAAAGATAAAATTTCTGACATTGTTAGAAGTTTAAAAAATTAGATTTATTATTAATGTGAGTGATTTATATTACTCACATTTTATGTGTTGTTTTATTACATTGACTTTTGCTGAAAAAATTGATAAAAATATTATAGATAATGTATTTGGGAGAATGAAGAAATGATTGATGTAAATGAGTATTTAAAAGGATTTTATAAAGGAACAAAGGATCCTTCTTTGAATGCTATGCAATATTTTATGGATAAATATAATAACTTTGAGAAAAAAATGAAATTTATTCATATAGCCGGAACAAATGGAAAAGGTAGTTGCGTAGAGATAATATCTAATATATTAAGAGTTCAAGGGTATCGTGTTGGTAAGTTTTTATCCCCTCATTTAATTAGATATAATGAAAGAATAAGTATTAATGGTGTAGAAATTTCAGATGAAGAAATGCAAGAAATAATTGAGGAATTGAAGCCTTTAATTGATGAGTACGAAGAAAATGAAAATTCAAAAATTACTTTGTTTGAATTAGAAACAACAATGGCACTACTATATTTTTATAGAAAAAATGTAGATTTTGTAGTTTTAGAGACTGGACTGGGTGGTTTATATGATTGTACTAATATTATAACTCATCCTTTGGTATCAGTTATAACTTCTATTGGTTATGATCATATGCATCTTTTAGGTAATACATTACCTGAAATTGCTTTTCAAAAGGCTGGAATAATAAAAGAAAATTCAAATACTGTTATTTTTGAACAATCACCTGATGTAAACGGTGTTTTTAAAGAGGTGTGTCATATTAAAGAAAATAAGCTTCATATTGTAAGAGAAAATGATATTTCAAATTATAGATATGATAGTGATTTGCAATACTTCAATTATAAAAATATGATTGGTGTGGCTGTAAATTTGAAAGGAACGGTTCAAATAAAAAATGCCAGTTTGTGCATAGAAACAATAAATATTTTAAGAGATAATGGTTATGAAATTTCTGAAGATAGTGTACGAGAGGGGTTAAAAACTGTTATTCATAAAGCAAGGATGGAAAAGTTATCAGATAAGCCTTTTATAGTTTATGATGGAGCACATAATGAACCTGCAATGGAAAATCTTCAGAAAATGGTTCCGATGTATTATTCAGAAATGAAAAGAGTGTATATTGTATCTATTCTTAAAAGTAAAGATTATAAAAAAATGTTGAAAATTCTTGCTAATGACAATGAAGCCAAATATGTTCTTACATCTGGAAATGATCCAGAAAGATATGTATCTGGAAATGACTTGTATGAGTGTATGAAAGGTTATGTAGGAGAAGGTAGAATAGAAATACAGCCTTTAGAGAGTGCAATATTAAATACTCAAAATGATGAAGAAAATGTGGTAAATTTAGTAGTTGGTAGTTTTTATGTATATGGTGATGTTATTAATGCAGTAAGAAAAATGAATAAAGTGAAGGGTATTCAATAATAGAATACCCTTTTTATTAATTATTTGATTGAAACTTTTGCTTTACAGATGCTAGTTGCATTTGATCAACTTCTTGAGTTTGATACCATCCTTTTTCTTTCATTAGATTATATATTTTGTTTTGAATATCTAAAGAAGTATTTAAAGCTTCTTTGAATGCACAGTGTACTTCTTGAGTAGAGGATTCTATTGCGCCATGCAAGTATAAGTCACAAACTCCTTTTATTATTAATAATTCTTTTTCCATTAAATCTTTGTCTTCCATTTAAAACACTCCTTATAATAAATTTAAAAATTTGTCAAAAAGTTCACAATGCTTTTGTTCTAATTCTCCAATATACTGAGAAAGTGCTGGATCTTGTATTTGAGAAGAAGTGTTTTTACTACAACATTTCATAAATTTTTCGTGTCCTAATGCATCTTCAATATATAAAAGTTCTTTATTTGTCATTTTATATCACCACCTGAAATTATTATGTTCAAAAAATATTTTAATATTCAAATTTGTTTGACTTTTAGATAGGATTGATATAATCTATTGTTACAAAAGAAAGTGGGGATAAAAATGAAGATTGATAATATGGTTAAATTATTAAAAAAGCAATTGTTTATTGGAATTGTTTTAGTTATTATTTCTGTTTGTTGTTATTTTGGAGCTTTTAAAATTAAAGAAAGTGTAAATTCAAAAGTTCCTGAAAATTGGAACAATCTAATTGCAGATAATAATGATAGTGAAGGAAAATATGTTACTGTGACTACTCCATATATTCCGTATCAATTTGGCGAAAAAGAAGAAGATGAAGTTGTTAGTAAATATTATCTTATAATTGATACAAATTTTAATTGTTATGTTGTTAGATTGACTGATGATACATATAATGATATGAAAAATCAGTATGATGATAAGGGCGATAGTTTTTCTTATGAGTTGAAAGGGTATTTATATAGTACACCTGATGAGTTAAAGAATTTAGTTATAAATGCTTTTAATGAAGAGTTTGATAGTGGACTAACAACGGATAATTATAATGAATATTTTGGAAAATGTTATCTTGATGAAACAGAAACTCCACAAGATGGTACTATAGGTGTTTTAAATGCAGTAGGTATGATAATTGATGTATTTGCTGGAATTATTATAATAGTATTTTTTATTAATAATTCGAAGACCAATAAAACATTGCATAAATATGATAAGAGGGATATTGAAGAAGAAATCGGAAAAGAAAGTGCAATATTTTACCAAAAACTTAAATTGTATATTACAGATAAATATTTGGTTAGTTATGCAGGTGCAATTAATGTTATTGAGTATGCCGATATTTACTGGTCTTATATTGAGAAAGTGAGATATAGAGGAATTACTACTGGCAAGTATGTTGTTTTGATTACGAAGGATAAGAAGAAAATTCAATTAACATCTACGTTTAGAAATGAGAAAATTTTAAATGAAGTTATTGGAAAAATCCATGATAAAAATGCTGATATTTTGGTGGGATACAGCCCTGAAAATCAAAAGGCTTTTGCAGAGTTTAATAAAAACAAATAAGTACAAAAGAGATTTTTGATAGTTTATGTCAAGAATCTCTTTTATGTATTAGGAGATTTTATGAGTAGAATTTTATTAATAGAAGATAATGACTCTATAATATTAGGGTTAGAATATTTATTTAAAGAAGAAAAATTTGAATTTGAATATGTAAAGTGTAAAAAGGATGCAATTAATATTTTAGAAAATGAAATGTTTGATATTGCTTTAATTGATGTTGGTTTGCCAGATGGTAGTGGATTTGAAGTGGGCAAATACATAAAAGAATATAGACCACAGTTGCCAATGATATTTCTTACTGCAAAAGATGAGGAAAAGGATGTTGTATATGGATTAGACTTAGGTGCGGAGGATTATATTATAAAACCATTTAGAAATAGAGAATTAATTTCTAGGATAAAAAATGTACTTAGAAGAAATGGAAAACCAGACATAATTTCTTGTAAAGGAATTTCTATTGATACTGTACAGAGAAAAGTTTTTAAAGATGATGTGGAAGTTGATTTGACTAAACTAGAATATAGTATTTGCTTAAATTTATTTAGTAATATTAATAAATTGATTACTCGTGAAGAGATTTTAAATGATATATGGGATTTGGCGGGTAATTTTGTAAATGATAATACTCTTACTGTGTATATAAAAAGAATCAGAGAAAAGCTTGGAGATAAGAGTGGCAAGATTATTGAAACTGTGAGAGGTGTTGGGTACAGAGTTAGCAAAGATAACTAGTGGTAATGTGTGTCTTTTTTTATATAGTATTTAGAATGGTTTAAATAAGTAGTTTATAAATTGAATTTTAAGAGAAGGTTTTAGTATGAAAAATTTGGTAGCACGAAGATATTTAATATTTTCTGTTGTTGTTATTTTAATATGTATGATATGTATGTTGGGATTTAATATTTATCAAGATGTTGAGTATAAAAATTCATTAAATCGATATGCATACACTATGGTTGAAATGGTTAAGGAGAAATATCCAGAGGTTAGTGAAGAAGAGATTGTTGAGCTTATTAATGCGGATAATATAGAAGGTTCTAATGATGTACTTGCTGATTATGGAATTTCTGATGATCTATATGTTTTTAGAAAAATGGAACATACAAGAAGAGTAACAGTGATTGGTAATTTGGCTATTTTAACTGGATTAGGTGCTTTGTTATTAGTTGTTTTTTGCATTTATACTAGCAAGAGAAAAAAGAAAATAGATGAGTTAGATAGGTATATTCAAGATGTTTCAAACAAAATGTATGAGATTGGAATTGATAAAGAGTCTGAAGATGAACTTAATAGGTTAAAAGATTCTTTGTATAAGATTACTGTTATGTTAAAAGAGGATTCAGAAAGTAAGAGAAAGCAAAATGAAGCTATTTTGGAATTGGTTTCGGATATTTCTCATCAGCTTAAAACACCAATTACATCAATTCAAATATTGCTTGATAATATCTTAGAAAATGATGATATGGATAGCGATACTAGAAGAAAATTCACTTTAGAGATTTTAAGACAAGTTAAGGGAATGAATTTTTTGATTTTTTCTTTGCTTAAGTTGTCAAAGTTGGATGCGTGTGTAGTTGAGTTTGATAATGAAAAAATTAATGTAAATGCGATGATAGCAGATGTTTTGGCTGACTTAGATGTACTTATTGAATTGAAATGTCTTGATGTTCATGTTGATATTTCTGATGAGATTTTCTTTGATGGGGATTATAGTTGGAATAAAGAAGCGGTTTTGAATATTGTGAAAAATGCTGTTGAATACACAGCTGAAGGAAAAAATATTTTTATTAGTGCCGAGGAGAATGATTTATATACTAAAATTGTAATTAGAGATGAAGGAAAGGGCATTGATGAGAAGAATTTACCTCATGTTTTTGAGAGATTTTATAAGAGAAATAATTCTGCAGAGGATAGTTTTGGTATTGGCTTAGCACTTTCAAAGTCGATTATTGAAAAACAGGATGGGTTTGTTAGTGTGGATTCGAAGGTTGGAGTTGGGACGGTGTTTACGATTAAATATTTTAGACGTTAGAAAGTACAACTTTATTGGCAACCAAAATAGACGATAAAAAGCAGTGGCGTATATGCATATGCATCTTTGTTAAAATTTTTTTTTATGCAGATATAGAGTAAAAAAAATTATATTAAAAATTTAAAATTATTGTGCAACGCATAAAAAGTATATATTATTTTTTAAACATCTTGCTGTCGCAATCTTGATGAGCCTTCGGCTCTTTCATTTGAAAAGATTGCTTCAATCGCAGTCACAAAGCTATGCTTTGTTCCTTTGATCGCTGCGCGATGTCTTAAAAATAGTATATACTTTTATGCTATCGAATATTAAAAAATGATATACATGTTATACTAAGTAAAATTTATATTGAATATTTATAAAAAACTAAATGAGTCATTTGATTGTCACTTTTGATTTATATAATGTGTTTAGTAAATTTAAATAAGAAAGGATTTTGTTATGGAAATATTAAGAGTTGAAAATTTAACAAAAAGATATGGAAAAGGTGATAATCAGGTTATTGCGGTGGATGATGTTTCTTTTTCAATTGAGAAGGGCGAGTTTGTTGCAATAGTTGGTAGTTCTGGAAGTGGAAAGTCTACATTGCTTCATTTGATTGGTGGTGTTGATAGGCCTACTTCTGGTAAGGTTTTTATTGAGGGGAAGGATATATATTCTTTGAATGATGATGCTTTGGCTATTTTTAGAAGAAGACAGGTTGGGATTATTTATCAGTTTTATAATTTGATTCCTATTTTAAATGTTGAGGAGAATATTACTTTGCCTTGTGAGTTGGATGGTAAGAGACCTGATCAAAGACAGTTGAATGAGTTGATTGCGACTTTAGGTTTGGCTAATAGAAGAAAGCATTTGCCTAATCAATTATCTGGTGGTCAACAACAAAGGGTTTCAATTGGAAGGAGTCTTATAAATAATCCAAGTATTGTGCTTGCTGATGAGCCTACTGGAAATCTTGATTCGAAAGCTAGTGAAGAGATTGTAGAGTTGCTACGTTTGTCTAATAAAAAATATAATCAAACAATTGTTATGATTACTCATGATTTAGAGATTGCAAAGACTGCTGATAGGATTATAAAAATCGAAGATGGCAGAATTGTAAAAGGGTAGGTGAGTAATATGAATTTGTTGAATAGATTGACTTTAAAGAATTTGAGGCTGAACAAAAAGAGAACTTTGGTTACTATAATTGGTATTATTTTGTCTACGGCTTTAATTACTGGTGTTGCAACTCTTGTTAGTAGTTTTAGGAGTACGATTATTGAATATGAAAAGCAGCATTCTGGGGATTATCATTATGTGTTTTATAATGTACCTGCTGATGATTTGAAGTACATAAGAAATAATAGAAATGTTGAGGATGTATATTTAAATGAAGATTTAGGTTATAGTTTATTGAATGGCGGAAAGAATGAGGATAAACCTTATTTGTATTTGAAAGCATATTCAAAAGGTTCTATTGAAAAATTGGGCATTAGTTTAGTTGATGGACGTTTGCCAGAGAATGATAATGAAGTTGTAATTTCATCTCATATAAAATCTAATGGTGGTGTTGAATATAAAATTGGTGATGAACTTGATTTGAATTTAGGAGAGAGGATTAGTGATGGTGAAAGCTTAGGACAAGGTGTGGCTCTGAAAGATGTTGAAAATGAAGAATTTGTTCCTAAAAGTGAGAAAACTTACAAGATTGTTGGAATAATTGAAAGACCTAATTTGGATATTGAACCTTATAGAGCACCTGGATATACGGTGTTAACAATATTAAGTGACAAATATGTCACAAATAATTTGAATGTGTATGTAAGGTATAAAGACGTAAAGAAACATATTACTACAACTGCTCAAATTATAGGAATTGATGAACAAGTAATGAAACGTATAACAGATCCATCTAATGGAATGATTAGTGAGTCAGATGCTGAAGCTTTTGGAAATGCTAAATATTCATTTTCTGAAAATGATGGTTTATTAAGATGGGAAAATTTAGAGTTTAATGAAAGTACTACAAATACATTATATGCAGTTAGTGCTGTTGTTATAGTTATTATTATTGTTACTTCTGTTTTTTGTATTAAAAATAGTTTTGAAATTTCTATTACAGAAAAAACAAGACAGTATGGTATGCTTGCCTCTGTTGGTGCTACTTCAAGACAGATTAAAAAGAATGTTTTGTATGAAGGTTTAATCCTAGGACTTATTGGAATTCCTGTTGGAATATTAAGTGGTTTAGTAGCTATTTTTATTTTACTTAAAGTTATTTCAAATATTTTAAAAGACTTTTTAGGCATAGAATTTATATATACAACAAGTTTTTTAGCAATAGCAATTTCAATTGTTATTGCTAATATTACTATTTATTTATCTGCTAGAAAGTCTGCGAAGAAGGCTAGCAAAATCTCACCAATTGAAGCTATTAGAAATGCAGATGATATAAAAATTAAAGCTAAGAAATTAAGAACGCCAAAGATTATAAAAAGATTATTTGGTATAGGTGGAGATATTTCATATAAGAATTTAAAAAGAAATAGAAAGAAATATAGAACAACAGTAATTTCAATTATTGTTAGTGTTTCAATTTTTATTGCGATGAGTGCATTTGTACAATATGCATTTGGTGCTACATCCGTATATTACAAAAATTACGATTATAATCTTGTGGCAATTGCGAGTGAAAGTGATATTAATCAGTTATTAGAAATTGCAAAAAATGATACTGTAAAAAAATATTCTATTGCTAGACAATTAGTGCTTGATGTTTCTGGAAAAGAGCTTACAAATCATTATACTAATGAAAAAAAGAGTGCTGATGAGAGTATTGGTGTTATAAATCCTGATAATGAAAAGGATTACATAACAATTGTTGCAGTTGGAAAAGAAGAATATATGAGATTTTTAAATAAGAATGGTTTAAAGTATGAAGATGTAAAAGATAAAGTTATTTTAAAGGATTCGACTAAAACGTATATTGATAGTAAGAAAGTATATTCTATGTATAGAATTTATGATTATAAAAAAGGTGATCATATTAGTGCTAGTATAGATGATAAGAGTATTGATTTAGAAATTGTTGCGATTGTTGATTCAGTGCCTATGGGACTTCAAAATGATTATTATTCAAATGGAATGTTTATAGTTAGTGATGAGTTTTTTGATAAATATAAAACAAAAGATGATATGAATGCAAGTTTGTATGTTGATTCTAGTGCTCCAAGTGAGCTTGAAGAAATTGCCAAGAAGTCAAGTGGAGTAAAATATGTGGAAAATATTGAAACTATGGCTAAAACACAAAGTGCAATCTGGTTGGTTATTTCTATTTTCTTGTATGGATTTATTGCTGTTATTTCTTTGATTGGTATTACAAATATATTTAATACTATTACAACTAATATGGAGTTGCGCCAAAAGGAATTTGCTAATTTGAAATCAATTGGTATGACGAAAAAAGAGTTTAATAGAATGATTAGACTTGAGAGCGTGTTATATGGTGGTAAGGCTTTGATTATTGGTATACCAATTGGAATTGGTTTGTCTTATTTATTATTTAAATCTTTTGGTATTGGATATGAGATGACGTACGAGTTACCATTAAAAGCAATTGGCATTTCAATTATTGCTGTTGTTGTTTTAATTTGGGTTATTATGAGATTTTCATTGAAGAAGATTAATAAGCAAAATATTATTGAGACAATAAGGAAGGATAATATATAGTTTGAAAAAGTAAAGGAAAAGGGGTCATATGACCCCTTTTCCTTTACTTTTTCTTTAACTTGCACCGGCGCACCTGAATTGCTTTAACAGAATGTTGAATGATTTTTGACAACTCAGTATCAGAAATAAGATGCTCTAAAACCATTTTATCTTGTTCAACAGTCCAAGTGTTCGGACCGTAAGAACCGGTTTTGCCATAGTATCTTTTTTTCTGAGCATTTGTAGTTTTCCGAAACTTTTTCATATCGGCATACGCATATTTTCTGTTTGGCATATTTGCTCTCCTTATCAAATTATTGTTTGCAAGTTACCAAAATAACTTGAGAATCTCAAGTTGAAAAGATTATAACACATATTAGCTATTTCTCCAATCTATATTTTTATAAAAAGAAAAAAAGACTGCAACAAGTCCTTTTTTAGATTTTAGATTTCATACCAGCAAAAAGATCAATAATATCAATTTTTAAAATATGTGCAATTCCATATAATTCATAATCTTTTACTGTTCTTTTATTGTTTTCAATATCATATAAACTTTGCTTATGAATGCTTATACCAAGTAATTCGAGTTTGGCTGATAATTGTTCGTAGGATAGATTATTTTTTAATCTATATTTTTTTATATTTGCACCAGTTACATTCATATTTCTATTAAATTTTGCAATCAAAGACATATTTAATCACTCCAAAATTATTTTATGTATTGATTTTATAATTTATTGATGTTACACTTATAAGGGTTAACACTTTAAAGTGGTTTGAATATTTAATGATGGAGGGAGAAAAAATGATTATCGATGAATTAGCGGTGTATGTAATTGTTGCATTTATTATTTTAATTACGTGTGGAATAATTACAGATGCTATAGGAGAAGCAAAAGGATATAAAAAAAGCTTTTTTTATATAGGATATTTACTTGGAATATTTGGTATAATTATTGTTGTTTGTTTACCAGATAATTCTATGCAAGTAGTAAATAATGAAAAATGGGAAAGGTATGAGAAAATAGAAAGATTATATAATTTGAGAGAAAAAAATATTATATCTCAAGAAGAATTCGAAGAGGAAAAAACAAAAATTATTTGATGGAGTTTTTATTTTTGAAAAGACTACAACTTTAAAATAGGTGTATTTATTTGTATTGAAAACAAAATAAATTTAAAAAGAAAGAGAAAAAATTTTATAACGAATTTTAGAATTGGTTTTGGAGTATTTCAAGGCCAATTTTTTGTGCTTGACAATGAGTAAAATATAACATAAGTTCTAAGAATGTTAAAAGATTGGAGAAAATAAATGGAAAGATTTAAAATAATAACAGCAGTACATTTAATTTTGATAAAAAATAGACCTGAAATTGAGCTGATTGAAATGGAAGGCATGAATTACCATATGGAAATTGAGGAGTTAGAAATTGTTACGAATAAGATGATTGAGAAAATAAAAGTAGAAATATAAATATAAATATAAATATAAATATATTTTTATGAGTGCTGTTTTTTATTTAATAAACATTATATTATTGAAACGATACGAATGATATTATATAAAATATAGTATAAACTTTGATAAAAATAATATAATAATATTGACTTATGTATTACAATGTAGTACAATTATTTTGGAAGGAGTTGATACTTATGACAATTTCTGTTAGATTAAGTGAAGAAGATACGGAATTAATAAAAGCATACGCTACTCTTAATAATATATCAGTATCTGAATTAATAAGAAATGCTGTATTAGAAAAAATAGAAGATGAATACGATTTGGAAAGTTATAAAAAAGCAATAAAAGAGTATAAGAATAATCCTAAAACTTATACATTAGATGAAGTAAAGGAGGAACTAGGCTTATAGTGAAATATAGAATCGTGTTTACAGATAAAGCAAAAAAACAATTAAAAAAATTAGATAAATATACTGCATCACTTATAATTGGATGGTTGGAGAAAAATGTTGAGGGGTGTGAAAATCCTAGATTACATGGAAAAGGATTAATTGAAAATCGAGCTGGTCAATGGAGATATCGTATTGGTGATTATAGAGTAATTTGTGAAATAAAAGATGATGAAATAATTGTACTGATATTGGATGTAGGACATAGAAGAAATATATATGGATAAATTTAGAAGTGATGAAAATAATAAACTTAACAAATAGTCTACTTTATGGTAGACTATTTGTTAGTTTAGGGAGAAGAATATTATGAAAGATTTTTTGAAAGTAAATTATAAATATATTATTGTGATCTTTATTATTAGTCTTGTTATGACATTTTTTATGACTAAAAAGGAAGGTTTTCATGAGGATGAAATGTTTTCTTATGGTTCATCTAATTACGCTTATGACAATGTTTACAGACCTTATGGCAAGGAAGATGAAACGAATATTTTCGTTAAAGAAAAAATCATGAATGGTAATATTATTCAGAATTTGAAGTATTATTTAATTGATCATAGAGACATAAAAGATGAAACCTTGGCTAATATTAAGTCTGAGTTTGTTCCAACATGGAGAAGTTCGGATGAGGCAAATGATTATTTAACTATTCAGCCCAAAGACGCATTAAATTATGGAATGGTTTATTATAATCAATCTCGTGATATTCATCCGCCACTTTTTTATTTTTTAGTACATACAGTTTCAATATTTTTTATGGGGCATTTTTCAAAGTATATTATTTTTAGTATTAATCTTGTTTTTATGATTTTAAGTTTGTGGATTATAAAAAATATTTTTGAAAAATTGGATAAAAAGTATTTAATAATTCCTGCTTTAATTTTGTACGGATTCAGTATGGGAGCAATTTCAACAGTTATTTTTCAGAGAATGTATTCTATGCTTAATTTCTTTGTTTTAATGTTTATTTCAGCTAATATTGATATTATAAAAAAGAATTTTGAAATAGATAGAAAGTTATGGAACAAACTTACTTGGATTGTTTTACTTGGATTTTGGACTCAATATTATTTTTGCATTATTGCTGGAATGATTGCAGTTTTAGTCTTTATAGGAGTAATAAAAAAACAAGGAAAACAGGGAGTTATATCATATATTTTGAAATATTTAAAAATGGCTGTGATAGGTGTATTACTGTTTCCTTTAAGTATTAATCATATTTTCTTCTCATATCGTGGTGTTGGAAAAGCTGAAATGGTTAGAGGGTTTGGAGAAAAGCTAGTAGAATATTTGAATATAATTGGATATTCTTTTTCAGTTCCTATTTTAGCAATTGGCATATGCTTGCTTGTGGTAATTATGGCAGTTGGAATTAAGGCTTTAATTGAAAAGAAAATTGATAAAAATGCTTTGTGTGCAGGTGCAATTATATTTTCTGTAGTTGGCTATATTTGTATTATTGTAAAGGTTTCACCAGAATTACAAGATTCGAATATTATAAGATATATAATGTGTATATTACCATTGATTGTTATTTCAATTTTATTGTTAATTGATACTGTTATTAAAAATAAAATTGTGTTAAAATATAGTTTAGTTGGAATTTCGTTTGTAGTTTCAGTGTATGGATTAATATTTAGCCAACCAGCTTTTCTTTATAAGGGTTATGCTAAATATTTAGAAATTGCTGAAGAAAACAAGGAAGATAAATTTGTATATGTTGGAGATACAGTGTTTAATCATATTCAAAGCATGCCTGAATTCGCAACATATAGTGAGAGTTTGATATTGAATGAAAATCAATTAGATGTTTTAGAAAAAGATTCTAAACTTTCAGAAGAAAATGAATTTATTTTGAGCATAAAAAAATATAAAGGTGCTGATGAGATTTTAGCTAAAGTTATTGAAAAAACTGGCTTTTCAAATTATGAAGTTTTGCTTGATGATGATGGAGATGTTGGTTGTAAGATTTACAGAGTGATGAGGTAGAAATGATATTTGTTGATAAAGTAAAAACAGGATTAAAAGATGTTGGAAAAGATTGTTTAATAAAAAATGAGTCAATTCTCGAAATTCTTGAAAATGTTGGAGGAGAACATTCAAATTTAGCTGGGTATGGAATATTAGATATTGAAAGAACAAAGCTTAGTTGGATTTTACTTGATTGGAAAGTTAAGGTTTTAAAAAGACCGTTATATGCTGATGAGTTGGAAGTTAAAACTTGGGGGAGATGTTTTCAAAAGGCGTACACATATAGAGATTTTGAAATTTATAATTCAAAAGGTGAGTTATGTGTTATTGCTACTTCAAAGTGGGCTATGATTAATATTGAAACTAGAAGAATTGTTAGAATGGGTGATGAAATAAAAGGTGCATATTTACCGGAAGAGCATTATGCTTTTGAAGAAGAAGTTTTATCCAAACCAGAAGTTCCCATTGAATTTTCAAATGAGTTCAAATATACTGTTTCTAGAAAAGATATTGATATTAATGGTCATATGCATAATACATATTATTTGAATTTGGCTTATGAAGTCTTACCAGAAGAGGTTTATAACGAAAGACCGTATGATTCTTTTAGAATAACATATAAGCATGAGATTAAATTAGGAGATACTGTTGTTTGTAAGTATGCTTATTTTAATAATAAACATGTTGTTGTTGTCATGAATGAGGATGGAAGTGTTGTTAATTCTATAATTGAATTAGCAAAATAGAATGTAATTACAAAGGATTTTAAGATGAAGTTAAATAGTAAAATGGAGTTTTATAAATATATTTATAAGTTGACTAAATATAGGTATATTAAAAATTTGCTTAAAAATTATAAGCAACATGGAAAAACGTCTGTATGGGAACATTCTAGGAATGTGGCATATAGAAGTTTTATGCTAGCTAAGAAATTGGAGAAGAGGTACAATATTCAATTCAATTATGATGATTTGCTTGTTGGTGCTTATTTACATGATTTTTTCTTGTATGATTGGCACGAGAAGGATAAATCTCATAAATGGCATGGATTTAGACATCCACGAACTGCTGCTAAAAATGCGAAGGAGATGTTTGATATTTCTGAGAGCGAGCAGAAGATTATTGAGTCTCATATGTGGCCTCTTACTATAACGAAGTTGCCAAAGTCTAAAGAGGCTTTGCTTGTTTGTATGGTTGATAAGTATTCGGCTATACTTGAAACTGTTAATAGAAAATAAAGTAAAGGAATGCAATAGCTTTTAAAGTTATTGTATTTTTTTGCATTTGGAAACATAGAATATACAAAAAAGAAAATATATATTATTTTTTCATACCTTGCTGTCGCAATCTTGATGAGCCTCTGTTCTTTCAGAACAACGGCTCTTTCATTTGAAAAGATTGCTTCAATCGCAGTCACAAAGCCTTGCTTTGTTCCTTTGGTCGCTGCGCGGTAGTTCAAAAATTAATATATATTTTCTTTTTTGTTATCTAAGTTCAAAGAATATAACTGTTAAAAGCTATTTTTTGTACTGACCCGCCAGTCTAATGATTTTGTTCTTCAATAATGTTATAAAAGTTATAGGAATTTTTGGGGATAGAAATAAGGAAAGGGTTTATAAAATATGGCAAACGGGTTATATGAATATATAGAGATTTCTGATTTGAAAGATATGCTTGAAAAATCAGGAGAGTTGTATGGAGAAAATATAGCATACAAAATAAAAGATGATGATAAATATATAACATTTACACATAAAGAAGTTAGGAAAATGATAAATGGATTAGGAACTGCACTTATTAATATGGGGCTTAAAGGCAAAAGAATTGCGGTAATTGGCGAAAATAGATATGAGTGGGAAATTGCTTATTTGGCAATTGCAACTGGAACAGGTATAGTTGTTCCACTGGATAAATCATTACCAGAAAATGAATTAAGAAATTTGATTGAACGTTCAGGTGTTGAAGCAATTTTTTATACACAAAAATATGAAGATTTATTAATAAAAATGAAGCATGAGGCTGTCGGAAAATTAAAACATTTAATAAATATGGATTTAAAAGCTCATACTGATGGAATTTATTCTGAAGTTGAACTTATTCAGTATGGAAAAAATTTGCTTGATGATGGTAATAAAGAATTTGTAAATGCAAAGATTGATGCTAATAAAATGGGTATAATGCTTTTTACATCAGGTACAACATCTGCTTCAAAAATTGTTGCATTATCTCATAAAAATATATGCTCAAATTTGATGGATATTGCTTCAGTTTTAGACATTAATGAACATGATGTGTTTTTATCCTTTTTACCTTTACATCATGTATTTGAATGTACAGTTGGATTTTTATTTTCTCTTTATAAAGGAGCTCAGACTGTTTTTGCAGATGGAATAAGACATATTGTAGAAAATATGAACGAATATCATGTTACTGTAATGGCTTCTGTTCCAGCAATTTATGAAAGAATTTTTAAAATTATTTCAAAGCAAATGGAAAATAGAAATATGAAAGAAAAAATTGTTGAATTAGAAGAAAAATATTCAAATGCTTCTATGGAAGAAAAAAAGGAGGTTTTCGCTGAGATTCATGAAATGCTTGGTGGTAATGTTAGATTACTAATTTCTGGAGCAGCTAGTTTAGATCCAACTGTTGAAGCTAAGTATAGAAAACTTGGATTGAATTTGGTTCAAGGATACGGATTGACAGAAACGTCACCAGTTGTTGCTGTTGGAAATAAAGTTTATAACAAAGTTGGTTCTGTTGGCAAAACAGTTCCACATGTAAAAGCTAAAATAGTAAATGCTGATAAAGATGGAATGGGTGAACTTATTGTTTCAGGACCTAGTATTATGCTTGAGTATTATGAAAATAGTGAAGCTACCAAGGATGCATTGGTTGATGGTTGGTTTTACACTGGTGATTTAGCAAAAATCGATGATGAAGGATATATTTTCATATGTGGCAGAAAGAAGAGTGTTATTGTTTTAAAAAATGGAAAAAATATTTTTCCAGAAGAAATGGAGAACTTATTAAATAGAATTGAGGGGATTGAAGAATCTTTTGTATATGGAAGACCAGTTTCTGATGATCCGAACGATTTAAAAATTTTTGCTGAATTAGTATATAACGAAGAAACTGTTATGAAAGCATATAAGGTTAATAATTTTGAAGAAATACATGATGTGATTTTTCAAAAAGTTAAAGAAATAAATAAAACAATGCCTCCATATAAGGCTATTAAAGGAATTATATTAACAAAAGAAGCTTTGATAAAAACTACTACTGGAAAAATAAAAAGAAATGAAAATTTAAAAAAGGTTTTGAAAAAATATGAAGTTAGATAATTTACATACAGAGATTTTGGGAAAACAATTTGAATATTATGATGAAATTAATTCAACTCAAAAAGAAATTTGGAAAAGAATTAATTGCAATCAGATAGAAAACGGAACTGTAATTTGTGCAGGGGTTCAAACAAATGGAATTGGAACTCATGGAAGAGTGTGGCACACTGACGAAAAAAATAATATTGCTTTTTCATTTTTTATAAATGCTAATACTGATGTGAAAAATTTAGATGGTATTACAATAGAAATTGCTCGAATTATATTACAAGTATTTAAAAACTTGTATAACATTGAACTTCAGATTAAGGAACCAAATGATATTGTGTATGATAATAAAAAGATAGGTGGAATTCTTACAGAGACTAATTTAGTTGGAAGTTTAGTTAAAAATTTAGTTATTGGTATAGGAATAAATACAAATCAGTTGTATTTCTCAGATGATATAAAAGAAATCGCAACTTCAATAAAAGAGAAATTTGGTATTGAAATTGATAATGAATTAGTAATTTCAGAGATTTGTAATTTATTTGAAAAAGAATATTTTAAAAGGATAGGAAAAGAAGTATGAAAATAGGTTTTTTATTTCCGGGGCAAGGTTCACAGGCAACAGGTATGGGAAAAGATATTTATGATAAATATGAGGTTGCCAAGGATGTATATGATCAAGTAAAAAAAGTGACTGGGATTGATGTGGCTGATATTACTTTTAATCAGCCTGCAGAGATTTTGAATCAAACGAAATATACCCAAATAAGCATTTTAACAATGAGTTTAGCTATTTTAAAAGTGCTTGAACAACATGGAATTAAAGCAGATGCTTCAGCAGGATTAAGCTTAGGTGAATATTCAGCTTTAGTTTATGGAAATATTTTAAGTTTTGAGGATGGAGTAAGTATTGTAAAAAATAGAGGAACATATATGCAAGAAATGCTTCCAAAGGGCGAATGGTCAATGGCTGCAATAATGGGATTGGACGAAAAGGCTGTTGAGGAAGCATGTGCAAAAGTTACAAAAGGATTTGTTAGACCTGTAAACTTTAATACCGTAGGGCAAATTGTTGCTTCTGGAGATAAAAATGGAATTGAGGAATTACAAAAAATTGCATTAGAAAGTGGAGCAAAAAAAGTAAGATTATTAAATACTGCTGGTCCTTTTCATACAGAGAAATTGGAAAAGGCATCAGAGGCTTTAAGAAATGATCTTGAAAAGATTAAATTTAAAAAAGCTAGTTCTAAAGTTTTTAAAAATATTGATGGAACAGAATATACAGAAAGTAATGATATGCCTGATATATTGGCTAAACATATAATAAGTCCAGTGAAATTCACAAAGGTATTAAAAAGCATGTATGATGATGGAATTGATACTTTTGTTGAGATTGGACCTGGAAAGACATTATCTGGATTTGTTAAAAGAATGAATTTTGATAAAGATGTTTTAATTTTAAATATAAATAATGTCGAATCATTAGAATCTACAATTGATTATTTAAAAAAGGAGGAAATTTAATATGGCAAAAGTTGCTTTAATAACAGGTGCTACAAGAGGAATTGGTAAGGCAATAGCATTAAAATTGGCTAGTAGTGGTTTTAATATTGCTTTGAATTATAGAAAAGAAAATGATGATTTAGTTGCAACAAAAAAAGAGATTGAAAAGCTAGGTGTTGAATGTTTGCCTGTTCAAGGAGATATTTCATCTTTTGAAGATTGTGAAAGAATGACTAAAGAAATAATTGCTAAATATGAAGGAATTAATGTGCTGGTTAATAATGCGGGTATTACAAAAGATATGTTACTTATGAGAATGAAGCCAGATGATTTTAAATGCGTAATTGATGTTAACTTAGTTGGTACTTTTAATATGACAAGAAATGTTATTCCATATATGATAAAAGCAAGAGAAGGTCGAATTGTTAATATTTCTTCTGTTGTTGGTGTTAATGGAAATGCTGGACAAACTAATTATGCTTCATCAAAAGCTGGTGTTATTGGATTTACTAAAAGTCTAGCAAGAGAGCTTGGTTCTAGAAATATATTGGTAAATGCTGTTGCACCTGGTTTTATTGAAACAGATATGACTGCTGTTTTAAATGATACTGTTAGAGATGAGATTGCTAAGAAAATTTCTTTGAAAAGAATGGGATCTGCTGAGGATGTTGCAGGAGTGGTAGATTTCCTTTGTGGAGATAGTTCTAGATATGTTACAGGAACGGTTATTCCTGTTGATGGTGGAATTTAACAAATATATGAGAGTAAATTGTAAGAGGTGAATGTTAATGGATGGTAGAAGGGTAGTCGTTACTGGCTTAGGAAGTATTAACCCAATCGGTAAAAATGTTGAAGAAACATGGAATGGAATAAAAAATAAAGTTTGTGGTATTGATGTTATGAAGTTAGTTAATCCTGAAACTTTTAAAACTAAAATGGATGCTGAAGTCAAAGATTATAATGCTCAAGATTATTTTGATGTAAAACAGACAAGAAGATTAGATAGATCTTCACAGTTTGCTTTAATTGCTGCTAAAGAAGCTTTTGCAGATTCTGGAATTTCAAAAGAAAATACAGATTTCAACAAAGTTGGTATTTTTGTAAGTTCTGGGATAGGTGGTTTAATTACAATTCAAAATCAATGTGAAGTTAATTTTGAAAAAGGTCATAATAGAATTTCTCCTATGTTTATTCCAATGTCAATAGCAAATATGCCTGCTGGAAATATTGCTATTGAATTAGGTTTAAAAGGTGAATCAATTTCAATTGTTACTGCATGTGCGTCTTCAACTCACGCCATTGGTGAGGCTTATAGAACAATAAAACATGGATATGAAGATGTAATTTTAGCAGGAGGTGCAGAGGCTTCTATTTGTGAAGTTGGTATAGGCGGATTTGAAAATATGAAAGCTTTATCTAGTGCGACTGATAAAAATAGAGCGAGTATACCTTTTGATAAAGAGAGAAATGGATTTGTAATGGGTGAAGGTGCTGGTATTTTAGTTTTAGAAGAATATGAACATGCTATAAAAAGAGGTGCAAAGATTTATGGAGAAGTGATTGGATATGGTGCAACATCAGATGCATATCATATTACATCTCCTTGTCCTGATGGCGAAGGTGCTATTAATGCAATGAATAGAGCAATTAAGGACGCACATATAAATCCAGATGAAATTGATTATATTAATGCACATGGTACATCAACACATTTAAATGATTCTTGCGAAACAATGGCAATAAAGAAAGTTTTAGGTGATTATAGTAAAAAGGTATTAGTTAGCTCTACAAAAGGAAATACAGGACATTTACTTGGAGCTGCTGGCGGAGTAGAAGCTGTTATATGTTCTAAAGCGATAGAAGAAGGAATTGTTCCTCCTACGATTAATTATAAAGAAGCTGATCCAGAATGTGATTTGAATGTTGTTCCAAATGAGTTTATGAAAAAGAATTTGAATATTGTTATGTCAAATTCATTAGGTTTTGGCGGGCATAATGCTAGTATAATTTTGAGAAAGGTTAAGGAGAACTAAAAATGGAGTATGAAAAAATCAAACAATTAATGGATGATATGGGAAATTCAAAATTATCTTCAATTGATATTGATTTTCCTGATGGTACTAAGATTAGTATGAAGAAAAATGAAAATGTTGAGGCAGCAATAAAAACAGTGGTTGTTGAAAATAAAGAGGTTAAAACGGAAGAATCTGAATCAACAAAATTAAGTGATGAAAATGCAGGAAATATTGTAAAATCTCCTATGGTTGGTACTTTTTACATAAAGCCTAATCCTAGTGCAGAGCCTTATGTTGAGGTTGGAAAGAGAGTTAAAAAGGGTGATGTTCTTTGTATAGTTGAGGCTATGAAGCTTATGAATGAGATTGAGTCTGAGTTTGATGGGGAAGTTGCTGAAATTCTTGTTAAAGATGGTGAGGCTGTTGAGTATGCTAAACCTTTATTTAGGATAGTTTAATATAATGAAGTTTGATAGAAAAATAAAATTTATTTTACCTTGTTTCGTGGTTTAGAAGCTCTAGCGAAAATCAATCAGCGCCCTCATTGCTGTTTGCTGTGAGATTCCCTAATTGATTTTCTTAAGACCTTCTACTACCACTCTCACTGCGCAACCATAAATTTTATTTTTCTAGTCAAACTTCAAATAATAAAAATCAAAAGGAAGGATTAGATATGTTAAACAAAGAAGAAATAGAAAACATTATTCCTCAAAGAGATCCATTTTTAATGATTGATGAGGTAGAACAATATATACCAGGAGAATCAGCTATAGCATATAAACATGTAAAAGAAAGCGAATGGTACTTCAAAGGACATTTCCCTGGAAATCCTATAATGCCAGGAGTACTAATAACTGAAAGCTTGGCACAAACAGGAGCTATTGCAATATTAAGCTTAGAAGAAAACAAAGGAAGAAATGCATTATTTGCAGGAATAGACAAAATCCGCTTTAAAAAACAAGTTGTTCCTGGAGATACATTAAAATTAGAAGTTAAAATTATTAAACAAAAAGGACCAATTGGAGTTGGAGAAGCACTTGCAACATGTGAAGGAAAAATTGTTGCTAAGGGTGAATTAACCTTTGCAATTGTTTAAGAAATTAGAAAATTATTATTTTTAGGAGAATAAAAATGAACAAAATATTAATTGCTAATAGAGGAGAAATTGCTGTTAGAATAATAAGAGCATGCAAAGAAATGAATATAAAAACAGTAGCAGTATATTCAGAAATCGATAAAGATGCAATGCATACACACCTAGCAGATGAAGCTGTATGTATAGGTCCAGCAAATGCAGGAAAAAGTTATCTGAACTATAAAAATATTATAGAAGCAGCTAATATTACTGGTAGTGATAGTATCCATCCTGGATTTGGCTTTTTATCTGAAAATAGTCAATTTGCTAAGATGTGTGAAGAATCAAATATAAAATTTATAGGACCATCATATAAAGTAATTGAATTTATGGGAAACAAATCTAACGCTAAAGAATTTATGAAGAATGCAGGAATACCTGTTATACCAGGTTCTGATGGAAGTGTAAAAGGATTAAAAGACGCGTTGTCTGTTGCAGATAAAATAGGATATCCAGTTATGTTAAAAGCTGCTGCTGGAGGTGGCGGAAAAGGAATTCGTATAGCTAATACACCAGCTGAATTAGAAGAAAATTATAATATTGTTAAACAAGAAGCAAAAATTTCCTTTAACGATGATGAAGTATATATAGAAAAGTTCATTAAAAATCCTAGACATGTTGAAATTCAAATACTTGCAGATGAACATGGAAATGTTGTTCATTTGGGTGAAAGGGATTGCTCTATTCAAAGAAGAAATCAAAAAGTTATTGAAGAAACTCCATCAACAGCAATAGATGATAAACTAAGAAACAAGATGGGTGAAGTTGCAGTTAAAGCAGCTAAATTGGCGGGATATAGTAGCTGTGGGACAATAGAATTTTTAGTAGATAATGACAAGAAATTTTATTTTATGGAAATGAATACAAGAATTCAAGTAGAACATCCAATTACTGAAATGAGAACTGGTATTGATATTGTGAAACAGCAAATAAAAATTGCTGCAGGTGAAGAAATGAAATTAAAACAGAAGGATATTGATTTTAGAGGACATTGTATTGAATGTAGAATTAATGCTGAAAATCCAAGTAAAAATTTTATGCCATGTCCAGGAAAGATCACAGGGTTAAATTTACCTGGTGGAAAAGGAATCAGAATTGATTCTGCAATATATGAAGGATATTCAATACCACCTAATTATGATTCTATGATAGCTAAAATTATTGCATTTGGAGATACGAGGAATGAGGCTATTAGCAAGATGAAACGAGCACTTGAAGAAACTGTTATAGAAGGAATAGATACAAATATAGATTTTCTTTTTAAGATAATAAAGAATCAAAATTTTATAAGAGGCAATTTTGATACGTCTTTTATAGAAAAAGAAATTTTAAATAAATGATAATGATTTATAGAATATTATTTTTATGTGCTTTTTAATATTTTATAAAAAATTAAATTTATTGTGTATTAGAAGAAAGGAATAAGGTTATTATGATTGTTGATAAAATAAAAAAACGACCACCAACTGCAAAAAATGTAAAACCCCAAATTGATATTCCTGTCGGTAAATGGATTAAGTGTGATAAATGCAAAGAAATTGTTTATAAAGAAACTGTAAGAGAGAATATGAGTATTTGTCCAAATTGTGGAGCATATTTCAGAATGCATATAAATAAAAGACTTGAAATGATTATTGATGAAGGTTCATATAAAAAGTTCGATTTAAATATTGATACAGTTAATCCATTAAACCTGGAAGGATATGAACAAAAAATAAAGACACTTAGAACTAAAACAGGTATACCAGAAGCAGTTAGTGCAGGCATTGGAAAAATTAATGGTGAAGATGTTGTAATTTGTGTGATGGATAGTGGATTTTTAATGGGAAGTATGGGAAGTGTAGTAGGCGAAAAAATTACATATTCTATGGAAAAAGCTATTGAATTAAATGTTCCTTTTATAATTTTCTGCACATCTGGTGGAGCAAGAATGCAGGAAGGAATTATTTCATTAATGCAAATGGCAAAAACTACATCTGCTGTTGCTAAAATGAATAAGGCTGGAATCTTATACATTTCTGTTTTAACAGATCCAACGTATGGAGGAGTTACTGCTTCTTTTGCTAGTATTGCTGACATAGTTTTAGCAGAGCCTGGGGCTATGATTGGGTTCGCAGGTCAAAGAGTAATACAACAAACAATTGGACAATCTTTGCCAGAAGGTTTTCAAACTGCTGAATTTTTATTAGATCATGGATTTATAGATAAGATTGTAGAAAGACAGAATATGAAAAAAACTATATTTGATTTAATTCAGTTCCATAAAAGGAGGGATTCATAGTGAATAATATAACTGCATGGAAAAGAGTTGAAATTGCAAGATCACCTGATCGAAAGACATCATTAGATTATATTGATTATATTTTTGATGATTTTATTGAACTTCATGGAGATAGATTAGGCAAAGATGATAAAGCTATGGTATGTGGACTTGGAAAAATTGGTGAACAAAGTTTTACAATAATTGCGGAACAGAAGGGAAGAAATACTAAAGAAAATATCGAGAGAAATTTTGGAATGCCTAATCCAGAAAGTTATAGAAAAGCAGTAAGATTTATGAAACAAGCAGAAAAATTTCATAGACCTGTTATTACTTTTATTGATACAAAAGGTGCTTATCCTGGTATTGAGGCTGAAGAGAAAGGACAAGGAGAGGCTATTGCTAATTCAATGTTAACAATGGCTGGACTTAAAGTTCCTATTATTTCTGTTGTTATTGGAGAGGGATCAAGTGGCGGTGCTTTGGCTATTGGTGTTGGAAATAAAGTGCTTATGCTTGAAAATGCCATTTATTCAATTCTTTCTCCTGAGGGATATGCTAGTATATTATGGAAGGATGCTTCAAGGGCTAAAGAAGCGGCTGAAAAGATGAGGCTTACGGCACAGGATTTGTATGATTTGAAAGTTATTGATAAAATTATTGATGAACCTGATGGCGATTTGCAGAAGGCTTTTTGTGCTAGTGCGAGTTGTTTAAAAAAGGAGATTTGTGAATCTGTTAAGGATCTTTTGCTATTGTCTGATGAGGAGATAGTTGAGGATAGATATTCTAAGTTTAGGAATATTGGCGAGTACAAGGAATTAATTTAGTTTTAGATGTAAGAAAGCTGAATTTAATATGTATGCTGATAATCTATTATAAATAAGAAAATAAAAAAGCGCATCGAAGAGTAATTGAGCTAGAAATTCTAGAAAAAATTGTTCGGAAATAGTTCGCGCTTGACGTGAAAGGGTGCCGAACATTTTTTCAGAAGTTCTGCGATAATTAGCTCGAGCGAGCATTTTTTCTTTTCTATTTATAATAGAATTGATACAGCATAAATAAAAAGCAATATTTAAATTAATTATAATGATTGAAAGGTTGGATAAAATATGTTATTAGAAAACAAAAAAATATTAATAATGGGAATCAGAAACAAATGGAGCATAGCTTATGGAATAGCTAAATCAGCATATGAAAATGGCGCAAAATTAATATTCACATTTATGGGAGAAGATAATAGAAACAAAATAGAAGAACTTGTTTCAGAATTTGAAGGCAGCAAATGCTATTGCTTAGATGGAGCTTCAGAAGACGAATTAGTTGATGAATGCTTCAAAAAAATTAAAGAGGAAAACGGTAAAGTCGATGGAATAGTTCATGCTATAGCACATGCAAACACAGAAGATTTACACAATAATTTTATATACACAAGTAAAGAAGGATTTTCACATGCATGTGATGTAAGCAGTTACTCTTTCGTGTTAGCTGCTAGAAAAGCAACAGAATTGGATATGCTAAATGAAAATGCTAGTTTAGTTACATTGACATATCATGGTTCTACAAAGGTGTTAGATGGATATAATGTAATGGGAGTAGCAAAAGCTGCACTAGAAGCAAGTGTTAGATATTTAGCAGAAAATCTTGGAAAGAGTGAAATACGTGTTAATGCTATTTCAGCTGGCCCAATAAAAACATTGTCAGCAAAAGGAATAAAAGATTTTGGAAGTATATTAAATATTGTAGAAGAAAAAGCTCCTTTGCATAAAAATGTTACTACTAGCCAAGTAGGTGATGTTGCTACATTTCTATTATCAAATATGTCAAGTTGCGTTACAGGTCATGTACTATATGCTGATAACGGATATAACATAATGGGAGTTTAGTGCCTAAAGGATATTGACATGTATGGTATAATATCTATTATCGGAAAAATAGAAAGGAAAAAAGATGATAGATTTACATATACATACAACATATTCTGATGGAACAGATTCAGTAAAAGAAGTACTAACTAAAGCTGAAAAATTAGGACTAAAAGCAATAGCTATAACAGACCATGAAAATTGTGATGCATATAAGGAAATGAATGACTTTGATACTACTGAATATTTTTCGGGAAAGATATTACATGGTATTGAATTAAAAGCAAGATACACAGATAGAGTAATAGATATACTTGGATATAATATTGATTGCAATAAAATGGAGAAATATCTTAAGGAATGTTATGGCAAAGTTACTAGAGATCAAATTCAGGAAAAACAATTAAAGAAATTTTATGAATATAAAGAAGAGTGTGGCTTAATTTTAGACGATATAGAGAATTTAAAATGGAATAAGCATACAGATTGGGCAAGTATAGTTTTTTATGATGAGTTAAAAAAACATGATGAAAATAAAGATAAAGTGCCAGAAGATATGTGGAATAGTTTTTCAGTATTCAAAAGAAATTATTACCACTGTAAGAATAAAATATTTTATGTAGATAATTCAGTTGATTATCCACCTTTAGAGAAAATTATAGATATAATTCATAAAGCAGGTGGATTGGCATTTATAGCTCATATATATGAATATGCTTGGATCGGTGATAAAATTGCTGAATTAAAGAAAATTATAGATAATTATGATGTTGATGGTATCGAATGCTATCATAGCATATTTAATCTTGAACAAATTGATTTAGTAAAGGAATTTTGTCAAAGTCAAAAATTATTAATGAGTGGTGGTAGTGATTATCATGGATTGCATAAACCTGGTATTGAACTTGGCTCTGGAAAAGGCCAATTATCCATACCAGATGATATTTTTAAGAAAATAGTAGAAAAATAGAGATTTAATGTGAAAAACATATGAAATTTAAATATAGTAAAAAATGTAGAAAAGCTCTTGAAAAAGGGCTTTTTTTAGAAAAAGAAAACACTGTAATTACTAATATTTCAGTAATTACAGCAAAAAAGTGAAAGAAAATTATAAAAATAAATCTTTTCAAAGATAAACATATAACTTAAATGAAAAACAGTTAAAATTGAACTAATTTGGTTAAAATTGGTTAAAAACGATACTTTTAGCAAATTGCTTTTTAACCGAAAAAATCGTATCATTAAGGTGTTAACGAAAGTTAGCACATTTTTATTTTATAGGAGAATTTTATGAGTAAAAAAGAAAAAGCGAAACCGCGAAAGCAGAAGTCTCTTGATGAGACCGTATTCAAAAAATATTTAAAGGAAATGGAGGAAATAAAGGAAAATTCAAATATAAAATTTAGTTTATTTCAAGCATTACCTAAAAGCAAAATTTTAGATAGTGTTTTAAATTTGGCTTATTTTTACGACCAGAACTTTATAGGAAACAAGGATTTCATGCATATACCAGATGTTTCACAGATTTGTCAGAACTTGGTAAAATACCCTATTATTTTGGCTTGTCAAAAAAATGAGTTTGGAGAAGAAGCGATTGTTGGAGCTACTACAATTAAAATGGAACGTAATAAAAAAATAACTGATAATCCATTTTTCCCAACTAAAGATGAGAACATTTTATCTATCACTGGTATCTTAGCGAAACAAAATGTTTATGATGTATTTGGAAACAATGTAAGAGGAATAGGAAAACAATTATTTAAGTCAGCGATCAAAGGTGCATATGAAACAAACAAAGAGAGAAAAGTTCGTTTAATATGTGAAATTGATTGTAGAAATGTAAAAAGCTTTAGTGCTTTATGTAAGACAGTTAAATCGTTACAAGAAGAAGGTTTAGACGTGGGTGTTAACCTTGTAGGATATTATGAAATTATGAATAAAAATGGTAATTTGGAAGAAGCGCCAACATTTTTATTTGAAATAGTTTTAGAAAAAGAGAAAATAGAAAGAACGGGTAAAAATGTATTTTCATATATTAATTTAAGTTCTACTGATTTATTTTTAAATCTAGCATATACAATTAGAAAGAATACTACTGAAAAGAAAAACTATATTAATTTAGTTGGAAAAAATTTAGTAGTATATCATGAATTAAAACCAATAGATGCATTGGAAATGACTATTGAACCAGGAACAACTGCTGATGGCAATGATAGAGTTCCAAAGATTCAACCGGTTCCAGTGGAATCTATGAGTATATCTTTATAACAAATAAGAAATTTGTAGGAAGTGAGTTATTATGAAAATAGAAAAATATAATATAAGTTTAGAAAGAGAATTTTTAAGAATAAATTCAAAAAATAAATTAGCTGAAACTAATTTTCCAAAGGCCTTTGGATGTAAAGAAAAAAATCAATTAATTACAGCAGATGATGAAGATGTTGTATTTAAAATTAAAACTCCAATGGAGGAAAATTTAGCTATAGCTTATGATAAATTCAATGAGATAACTAATGTTGTTATCGAGGAATTATATAAAATAAATCAATATATGTGGCCTTTTGCTGTTTTTAAGAAAAAAGATGAAAAAATTAATTTAAAAGCTCAAATGGGAATTATATTAGATGAAGAATTCTATGATGAAATAAGAGAAAAAGATTTCTTGCCAGATGATATTGAAGAAGCTAATGAAAAGATCAAGGAAGAGTTTGAACGTAAATTAGAGATTATTCAACCTTTATATGGAAAATGTAAAGTTATTGCAGGAAAGAACAAATTGAGAATTTCATCAATAGGAATTAATTATCAATCAAAATGTGGTTTATCTGAAGCTGATGCGATGTTTTTATTAACATTCATTTTTGGATGCTTAGGAAATGATGAATCAAAGAACTTAAAAGAAGAAATTAAATATTTATATAAAATCGAGAAAAAATATAATCTAAAGACTAGAGTGGGTATAGAATCTATTGAAGCCGAAGTTAAATCAGGTTTACATAGATTTGATGAAGAGTCATTAACTGATGAAAGAGTAGAAGAAATTTTAAGTCAATATACTAATGAAGGACATAATGCTAGATATTGCCTTCAAAATTATAAAAAATTAGTTAGTGAATCAGTAGTTTTAATAAAAGATGCCATTGCTAATGGTGTTGATTATGAAGTATTAAATGAATTAAAGAGTATAGTTCAATTTTACTATAAGGATAGAGAAGAGTTTGTAATTGAAGGAAACAAGACTGATAAAGATACTTATATTTTCCCTATTATTACTGATGACAAGTTTACTTCAAAACAAATAATGAAAGAGCATGGATTAAATGTTCCAAATGCTATTTTATTAAATAGAAGTATGAATGCTCAAGATAGAGAGGAATTGTTAAAAGAATTTTATAATCATTCATTGGTTGTAAAACCTAGAAATACAAACTATGGTACAGGTATTACTGTATTTGCTAAAAGTGCTTCAAAAGCTCAAATTACAAATGCTGTTGATTATGCATTTAAATTTGATGAAAACGTTTTAATTGAACAATATGTAAAAGGAATGGAATATCGTTTCTTAGTTGTAAATGGAAAATGCTTAAGCGTTGCTCATAGAAGGGCTGCTAGTGTAGTTGGAAATGGAAAAAATACAATTAGGGAATTAATTGAAGCTAAAAATAAAGAACCTTGGCACTATTTAACAGGAACTCCAGTTAAAATGGATGAACCAGTTGTTGAATATTTAAAAGTTCAAGGATATGATTATGAAACAGTTTTACCAGCAGGAAAAAGAGTTTTCTTAAGAACAAATTCAAACTGTTCAACTGGTGGTGAGAGTGTTGATATGACTGAAATTATGCCAACATATTTCAAAAAGGTAGCGGAAAAGGCTTCTCGTGCATTTGATGCTAAGATTTGTGGTGTTGATATAATTATAGAAGATTTAGACAAAGAAAATTATTCAATTATTGAAATTAACGATAATCCGGGTTATTCAATAAATGAATGGCCATATGAAGGTAAAGGGGAAAAAATTGGTGTTGCAATACTAAAATTGTTGAACCTTTTACCAGAAGAATAATTAAATAGCTATTATAAAATCAGGCGATTTTTTAATATAGAAAAAGTCCGTAGTACAGATATTGTTGTGCTATGGACTTTTTATGTTTTACTGAATTTTGCCTTTTATATAAAAATATTTGTTAGCTTTTTTTAAAAATGTATGAATAGTTATTCAAAATAAAAACTACAATAATGATTTGTTAGTGCACTCGGTGTTTTGTTTTTAATAAAGAATGCCTCCCAGTTATTACTGAGAGGCAAGTTTTGAATTCTAAGTGAATTCATGCGGATGTGAGACATATTTGGACTATTACTATGATATCGGATTCATGCGGCGGCAGGCAAATGCTTTCGCATGATGAATGCCATCTTGATCGTTATGGACATTCTTGTAATTGTTGAAAAAGCGAACGTTTGCTTTTTCCTGTTCTTCTTCACTTAATGTGAAGATTTTTCTGTATTGCTTTACACGGTCCTTATGAACATCGTGCGAAGCATTTATGTTGTTCTCGGCGTGATTGTCCATCTTCCATGTTCTGAACTGAAATTCAATTTTCACGCCAGCAAGCTCAGGTGAGTTTGCACTCAATGCTAAGATTGCGTGAATTGATTGATATCCGTTCTTTTTAGGAAGTAGATAGTTCTTAACGATACCTAATAGAGGCTTAAGAACTTCAAGATCTTCCCGAGTTGGAAGTTCAATCTCCGGGAATTGAGAAGGATCAAAATCTTCCGGATTGTCCTTCCTTGTGACCGGAATGAGCTCAAATGGCAGGGAAAGCACATACTTTATGATTGCCTTCTGGAGCTCATTAAAGTTTTGTTCGGCATACGTGACGAATGCCTTTCTGTCTGGATGATTTGGTTTGCAAAGAATATTGATAATCTTTACAGTTAGAATGCACAAATCATGAATTTCTTCGTGATTTATTATTCTGATGCCAAAAAGATCCATAAGCGGGCTGATGTCATCTGCATCTGCTAAACTTAATGCTTTAGCCAACTCGCTTTCAACAGATTTTCGGCGAGCAGTAGTTTCAACATCGATGTTCATGTTACGCTCTCTGTTTAACCATCTTACGATGTATAAGCACACCCGTTGAATGGCTTCAGTAAGTTCCGTAACATCAAACGTAGATTCCCTTGCTTTAATGCAGCTGTCAAGCTTATCTTTAAAGCAGTTGAGAATCGCCTGATCTTGATCACATGTGGTTGTGATCTCGTCAGTTTTTTCACGCAAGTGCCTTTCTACTTGCACTCCGTTGATGTTGACAAGATGCGTTGCCAGTACATAGGCGAGGTGAATAGCTTCGGCAAGTTCTTGTGTCATATTCAATCCTTTCTGATTTTTATTTTCACTTTCTAACTTGCTTTCGGTTTCCACTTCAGCCAAAAAATCTTCTTTTTCTCTTTTCATAAAGAGACCTCCTGTATTTACGCTATGGTGTCCATGTCTCACATATAGATAAAAATCTACATTAATATTATAACACAAAACTTCTGAAAAGCCAATAGCTGTAAGAAAAACAGAAGATCAATTAGAATTTAAAATAATATTTTAAGAAAAAGTATTGAAAATAAAATATGAATATGATATATAAAAATAGGAACTATTCCTAATTTAAGGAGAGGATTATGGAGAATTATTCGAAACAAAGGGAGGAAATATTAGATGTCCTTAAGGATAGCTATGATCATCCAACTGCTGAAGAAATTTATAATAGAGTAAAACAAAAAAATTCTACTTCGAGTAGAGGAACGGTTTATAGAAATTTGAAATTATTAGTAGATAAAAATGCTATATTAAAAATTTCTATGTCTGGCGCTCCAGATAGATATGATTTTGTTAGAAAACAACATAGTCATTTTATTTGTGTGAAGTGCAATAGAGTTTTTGATTTTGAATATGATTTTAAATCAAAAAATCTTGAAAAGAAATTAGAAGCTGATGCGTATTCAATTAATGAAAATAGTTTTACTGTTTCTGGAATATGTAAAGAATGCTTTAATAAAAAAATATAGGAGGTTATTAAAATGGAATTAAAAGGATCTAAAACAGAAAAAAATTTAATGGAGGCTTTTGCTGGTGAATCACAAGCTAGAAATAAATATACTTATTTTGCAAGTAAAGCTAAAAAAGAAGGATATGAGCAAATTGCTGCTATCTTTCAAGAAACAGCTGATAATGAAAAAGAACACGCTAAATTATGGTTTAAATTATTAAATGGAGGAGATGTTCCTTCAACAGAAGAAAATTTACTTGCTGCAGCTCAAGGTGAAAATTTTGAATGGACAGATATGTATGAAAGAATGGCTGCTGAGGCAAAAGAAGAGGGCTTTGATAGAATCGCTTATTTATTTACTGAAGTTGGAAAAATAGAAAAAGAACATGAAGAAAGATATAGAAAACTTTTAGAAAATGTTAAGGATGGAAAAGTTTTTGAAGCAGGAGAAGTTAAAATCTGGAAATGCAGAAACTGTGGTCATATTGTAGTTGGAACAAAGGTTCCAGAAGTTTGCCCTGTATGTTCTCATCCAAAATCTTTCTTTGAAATAAAAGCTGAGAATTATTAATGATTAGATAATTTTACTTAAATTATTTGTACTGAAAGTACTTACAACAAAGAAGTTGTAGGTGCTTTTTTACTGTAAAAATGAATAATTTTCTTGTTATATTAAATTAAAATGATATGTACAGAAATTTATTTTTAAATTTTATGTGAAAATTATAGATGCTTTAAAAAGCATATGATATTATATAAAAAATAATTTTATATAATTAAGGAGCGAATATGGAGAAAGAGAAAAAAACACAACAATGTAATGAATTGAAGAATAATAATGAGGTAACGCTAAAAATAAAAGGCAATATAGATGAATTTAAAAAAGTTTTAAAAGAAAAAGGTTATGTTGAAATTGAACATTTTATTTTATATGATACTTTTATGATTCCTGAATCTTTAGAAATTGAAAAATTATCTACAAGAGAGATTATTTCAAAAGCTATAATTATTAGAAAAGTGGAAGATATAGCTAATAATGAAATTAGAAGAGATGTTTCTTATAAGATGAAGAAATTCAATGATAAAGGTGAGATATTAGAGCAAAAGAGGACTAGTCTAAAAGTGTTTGATTGTGAGGAAGCTCAAAATTTTATGCAAGTAATCGGATATAAAAAGTTAATGAGTATAACTGAAGAAGATTATGGTTATAAAAGAGATGAAATAATTATAACGACTAAGGACGTAAAGAATGGCGATAAAATGATTGAAATGGAAACACAGTTAGATAATGAAGAACTAAATACAATTGAAAAATTGATAGAAAAACTTAAGGTAGAAGACTTACCTCTAAATTTTGAAGATTGTTTTGTAAAAAAAGCTGAAGTGGAATTGAATAAGATATTAGGAAGATGATTATATTGAAATTGTTAGAACTATGTATGGAAGAATAAATTAGATTATAATATTTGTAGTGATAACCTATAATTTTATGCAAAGAAAAGTTATGAATACTAGCTATAAAAGGCTAGTATTTTGCTTTTTGTTGTAATTTTGCATTTGGTGTTTAAATATATGGGATAATTTGATATAATACATAAGATTGATAAAGAGATGGAGAAGTATTGGAGGAGTTATGTTTAAAATACATTCAGAATTTAAACCAACTGGGGATCAACCTCAAGCAATAGAATATTTATCAAAGGGAATAGAGCAAGGAAAAAAGTTTCAAACATTATTAGGTGTTACGGGATCTGGTAAAACTTTTACAATGGCTAATATAATTGAAAAAACACAACGACCTACACTTATTTTAGCTCATAATAAAACTTTGGCTGGTCAATTATATTCCGAATTTAAAGAGTTTTTTCCAGAAAACCATGTTGAATATTTTGTAAGTTATTATGATTATTATCAACCAGAAGCATATATTGCATCTTCTGATACATATATAGAAAAAGATGCTTCTATTAATGACGAAATAGATAAGCTTAGACATTCAGCTACAGCATCTTTATTTGAAACAAGAGATGTTATTGTCGTTGCATCTGTTTCTTGTATATATGGTTTGGGTGATCCGATTGATTATGAGAATATGATTGTTTCATTAAGACCTGGAATGCAAAAAGAAAGAAACGAAGTTATGAAAAAACTTGTTAATATGCAGTATACTCGTAATGAAATGGATTTTAAAAGAGGAACTTTTAGAGCTAAAGGCGATATTTTGGAAATTTATCCTTCAAACCAAGAAGAATCTGCGATACGTGTTGAGTTTTGGGGTGATGAGATAGAAAAGATTAGTGAAATAAATCCTTTAAGTGGAAAGAAAATTGCTACAAGAGAACATGTTATGATAGTTCCTAATTCACATTATGTTACTAGTAAAGATAAGCTTGAGAGAGCTATTGGCACGATTGAAAAAGAAATGGAAGAAAGAGTTCAATGGTTTAAAGATCATAATAAATTAATAGAAGCTCAGAGAATTGAGGAAAGAACGAATTTTGATATTGAAATGCTTAAAGAGACCGGGTTTTGTCAAGGAATCGAAAATTATTCTAGACATATAAGTGGTAGGGATGCAGGTAGTCCACCATTTACTTTGTTTGATTATTTTCCAAATGACTTTTTACTAATGATTGATGAATCACATGCTACAATTCCTCAAGTTAGAGCTATGTATAATGGAGATAAGGCAAGAAAAGATTCACTTGTAAATTATGGCTTTAGATTGCCTTCAGCTTATGATAATAGGCCTTTGAAGTTTGAGGAATTTGAGGAAAGAATTAATCAATGCGTATTTGTTAGTGCTACGCCATCTGATTATGAAAAAGAACATTCTGGAAGTAATGTTGTTGAACAGATTATTCGTCCTACTGGTCTTTTGGATCCTAAGATTGAAGTAAAACCTGTTGAGAATCAAATAGATGATTTGATAACGCAAATAAATGAACGTGTTGAAAAACAAGAGAGAGTTTTGGTTACAACATTGACTAAGAAAATGGCTGAAGATTTGACTGCTTATTTAAGAAATATTGGAATTCGTGTTCGTTATATGCATTCTGAAATTAAGGCTTTGGAGAGAATGGAGATTATTAGAGATTTGCGTATAGGTGAATTTGATGTTTTGGTTGGTATAAACCTTTTAAGAGAAGGATTGGATATTCCAGAAGTGTCATTAGTTGCTATATTAGATGCTGATAAGGAAGGATTTTTACGTTCAGAAAGGTCTTTAATTCAAACTATTGGACGTGCTGCCAGAAATACAGAAGGTAAGGTTATTATGTATGCTGATGAACTTACAGATTCAATGGAAAAAGCTATATCAGAGACTAACAGAAGACGTAAAATTCAGGAAGAATATAATAAGGAACATGGAATTACACCAAAGACTATTAAAAAGTCTGTAAGAGATATTATCAAGGCATCTATTGTTGAAGATATTTCATCTGAGTATAAGATTGATAAGAATGAGTCACCAGAAGACATTATTAATAGATTAACTGATGAGATGTTGAGTGCGGCACAAGCTATGGAATTTGAAAAAGCGGCAGAGTTACGTGACAAGATAAAAGAGTTAGAAAAGTTTGTTGGTGATGATAAGAAAAAATAATAGATATGTATAAAAATATTTGAAAAGATTTGGAGTATATATTTATTAAAATTTAAGAATTTACAATATAAAATAACTATTCTTCAATATAGTTGGTGAGGGATTGTTATATAAAAAAAGGGAGGACAATTGCGTCCTCCTTTTGCCACGACTAAAAAATGATTATTATTGTAACTTTTCTTCTATTTTCTCCAGCTCTTCTTGAGATAGAGTTTCAGAAGATTTATTCTTTTTAAGAATTTCTTTAGCCTCATCCAACTGGATGATTTTTTCAGGATCTTCAGGTTGAACTACTTCGACGAACATCCGGTGCTTTTTTGTTATTACAGGAACTTTTTTATTTCCGTTAAAAAAGCACGTATAAGAACTTATTTTGTGTTCTTTTTTCAGATGTTTTTCCTTTGCTTTGATTAGTTCTTTGGCTTTGTTATAATTCCTTTTTTGCTTTAAAGTAATTACTATAGCTGTGGTAGCAAGGACTATTAAAACAAGCAGAACTGCCATACAAACTATTTCTAAGGTTACGTCAACTGTTGTGAAATTTTGCATCATTTAAATGCACCTCCAAAGTTGCCGTGGCAATGAGAAAATTCTCAATATATATTATATCATGAAAACTGTTAAAACACAACAAAACAGCTCATTGCAAAAGATTGCGATGAGCTGTTTATTATGCAGAACTAATTGCTTGATAGTTACGTTAATAGTTACTGACGATTCTTGGCTGTTGCCATCAGCCACAGAATCTGAGCGTTGTTAAGGTAAACGCCCTGTTTGCGGTTTTCGAGAATGATGTTCTCATAATCGAATGGACCATCAGGAACTTCTACTATAGCATCCTTCCAGCTGATGAGATAGTATTTCTCACCACGGCGAGGACTCTGGATCTTGGTCTCGGTAAGAACAAGTCCATCTTTAACCAATTTCTTGGCTGTGTTTCCCCAAACATATAAGGAAATTTCAAACGCACCGCTTTGTGCGGCAAATTCAACGCGATCACTTACACTTATACTTTTCATTTAGTGCACCTCCATTGTTGTTGCAAGCAATCAGTTCTGCTAGTTCTGAATGCATAGAGACAAAAATTATAATTGTCCTTTATACTGCAGAGAACTTTTCTTATTATACCACCAAACAGCTGGAGTGTAAAGATTCTTGAAATATTATTCAAACTTTTGTTTTAAAATACTTAAAAAGTGATGACATTAAAATAAAAATATGATAAAATACAAAACTGTGTAAACAAAATTTGGGGGTATATAAATGAATGATTCTATTATTATAAAAGGGGCGAAGGTCCATAATTTAAAGAATGTTAATTTGGAAATACCAAGAGATAAATTAGTTGTTATTACAGGACTTTCTGGTTCAGGAAAATCTTCTTTAGCATTTGATACATTATATGCTGAAGGACAAAGAAGATATGTTGAGAGTTTATCTTCATATGCCAGACAGTTTTTAGGATTGATGGAAAAACCAGATGTAGAAAGTATTGAGGGATTATCACCAGCAATTTCTATTGACCAGAAAACAACTTCAAAGAATCCACGTTCTACGGTTGGAACTGTAACAGAAATATATGATTTTATACGTTTATTGTATGCTAGAATAGGAGTTCCATATTGTCCAAAATGTGGTAAGAAAATAGAGAAACAAACGATAGATCAGATAGTTGATAATATTTTGGAATTGCCTGAGAAAACTAGAATTCAAATTTTAGCGCCTGTTGTTAGAGGTAAGAAGGGTGAATATGTAAAATTACTTGAAGATTTTCAAAAGGACGGTTTTGTTAGAGCTAGAATTGATGGACAGATGTATGAACTTTCTGATGATATTGAAATTGATAGAAAGAAAAAACATAATATTGATATTATTGTTGATAGACTTGTAATAAAAGATGATATAAGAAATCGTTTAACTGAGTCTGTTGAAACTGCATTAAAATATGCAGATAATTTAGTTACAGTTGATGCGATTGGTATAGGCGAAAAAATATATAGTCAGAATTATGCTTGTCCTGATTGTGGTATAAGTTTTGAAGAACTTACTCCAAGAATGTTTTCTTTTAATAATCCACAAGGTGCTTGCCCAGAATGTACAGGTATTGGCTATTTGATGAGAATGGATGAGGATTTAATTATTCCAGATAAAAGTAAAACTTTATATGATGGAGTTAAGGCTTTTGGTTCAAGTACTATGAAAAAAGGCGAAACAATGGCTAAAATGTATTTTGAATCTATAGCGAGACATTATGGCGTTGATATTAAAAAGCCAATTAAAAAGCTTCCTCGTGAGTTCTTAGATAAAATTTTATATGGTACTGGTGATGAGATTATTGATTTTGAATTTGTTTCTGCTGCTGGTATTAGAAAATTTAGTTCTCCATTTGAGGGCGTTATTCCAACATTAGATAGAAGATATAGAGAAACTAAATCTCAAGGAATGAGAGATTTTTATGAGTTGTACATGAGTGAAAAACCTTGTAATACTTGCCATGGCGCTAGACTTAAGGATGAGGTTTTAGCTGTGAAAGTTGGAGATAAAAATATTAATGAACTTACAGATATGCCTATAAATGAGATAAAGAAATATCTTGAAAATCTACAATTGACTAAAAAAGAAAAGATGATTGCTGATCAGATATTTAAAGAATTAAATAAGAGATTGCAATTCTTGATGGATGTTGGATTATCTTATTTAACATTATCTCGTTCTGCTGGAACTTTATCAGGCGGTGAGGCTCAAAGAATTCGTTTAGCTACACAAATTGGTTCTGGTTTGAGTGGTGTATTATACATTTTAGATGAACCTAGTATAGGTTTACATCAAAGGGATAATGATAGATTATTGGCTACTTTAAGAAAATTAAGAGATTTAGGAAATACTTTAATTGTTGTAGAGCATGATGAAGATACTATGTATGCTGCTGATCAGATAATTGACATTGGACCTGGAGCTGGTGTTCACGGTGGTAGAGTTATTGCTCAAGGAACTGCTGATGAAATAAAATTAATTCCAGAATCTATTACTGGTCAATATTTAAGCGGCAAAAAGAAGATAGTTGTTCCTACTAAACGTAGAAAATCTAATGGAAAGAGTTTAGAAATTATTGGTGCAACAGAACATAATTTGAAAAATGTTAATGTGAAATTCCCATTGGGCGTATTTAACTGCGTTACAGGTGTTTCTGGTTCTGGTAAGAGTACACTTGTAAATGAAGTCCTATATAATTACTTAGCTAGAGAATTGTATGGTTCTAATTTGAAACCTGGAAAATGTGAAAAGATAAAAGGACTTGAGAATATTGATAAAATCATTAATATAGATCAATCTCCAATTGGTAGAACTCCACGTTCAAATCCAGCTACATATACAGGTGTTTTTGATACTATTAGAGATATTTTTGCTAATACGAATGAAGCAAAGATGCATGGATATCAAAAAGGTAGATTTAGTTTTAATGTTCCTGGTGGTAGATGTGAAGCTTGTCAAGGTGATGGTATTATAAAAATAGAAATGAATTTCTTACCTGATATATATGTTCCTTGTGAAGTATGTCATGGAAAGAGATATAATAGAGAAACTTTGGAAGCTAGATACAAAGGAAAGAGTATTGCTGATGTTCTTGATATGACTGTTGAAGAAGCTTTAGAATTTTTCTCAAACATTCCTAAAATAAAAACTAAAATGCAAACATTATATGATGTTGGATTAGGTTATATTAAGCTTGGACAACCTTCTACAACTTTATCAGGTGGTGAAGCTCAGAGAGTTAAACTTGCCACAGAACTTTCAAAACGTGCAACAGGCAAAACTTTATATATTTTAGATGAACCAACTACTGGATTGCATATTGATGATGTTCATAGATTAGTTGATATTTTACAGAGATTAGTTGATACAGGAAATACAATTATTGTTATTGAACATAATTTAGATTTAATAAAGACTGCAGATCATATTATTGATTTAGGACCAGAAGGCGGAGAAGCTGGTGGAAGAATTGTAGCAGTTGGTACACCAGAACAGGTTTCTAGAAATCCTGAATCAGAAACAGGTAAATTTTTGGCTAAATATTTAGCAAAATAGAAATGATACTTAATTGTGTTATAAATGTAAACAAAATGTAATTCTATGTACTTCTATTAGTGATATACTATTTTTGAAGTATTAGATGAGGTACAAAAGAATGAATTTGTTTGAAAAAATAAAGAATCTATTTTTTAAACCACGACTTAAGGCATTACCAGAAGAATCTTTAGAAATAGAAAAAATAACATTATTAGCAATAAAGGAAAAAGATCCAGAGAAAACACTTGATATTTTAAGGAATTATTGTTATGAGATGAAATCTGATTCCATAGTACATATAATTTCGCATTTGCCAAATAAAAGAAGGGTTGAAGGAATTGAGATTGCTCAAAAATATATAACACCATATGATCTTTCAGAATTAGCTTTAAAGAAATTAGATTTTAATGGTAAGATTGAGGTTCTTGAGAAATTTCAAAATAGATTGGATTTAGAGGATATATATAAATTATTTAATAGTGTTTCACCAGATCAAAGGGAGAATGCTTTGAGAAAATGTGTTGAAAGATTTGATTCTTTTGGTTTATCTGAATTAATTCGTATATATATTCCGTTATATGATAGATTGGATTGTTTGAATTTATATCATGCTAGATTAGATGCTTTTTCAAAGGCTAATATAATTAAAGAGCTTGATGCTGATAGAAAGATACAGGCTTTGAATAAGTATGGAAAAGAAATTAACAAGACTGATTTATTTGATATAGTTTGTCAAACTGAAACTGATAGAATTCCTGATGTTTTGAATGTGGTTTATAGTAATTTAACTAGTAAGCAAATATCAGATATAATTCAGTATCATATTAAGGATGATAAAAAGTTGGAGACGTTATATAAATCTTGTTATAAACTTGATTCTGCAACGATATCAGATTTGATAAAGTATACTATTCCGGATGATCAAAAGGAACAGGCTTTGATTTCATTGCAAAATAGAATTAAAAGTAATAATATTGGTGAAATATTGCAATTTTGTGTTAGAACTACAAATGCGTTGAAAAAAGTTCAACATAATCTTGATCCAGAAGATGTTGAATATCTTAAAAGTGTGATTAAATAATAGAAGATGCATCTAAAAAGAAATGTTATAACAGGTAAAAAATTATTAATAAAAGACATATGATAAAAAGGAAAAAAGTATAATTTTAGTAACATCGCGCAGCGACCAAAGGAACGAAGCAAAGCTTCGTGACTGCGATTGAAGCAATCTTTACAAAAGAAAGAGCCCAAGTTCTGAAAGAACAAGGGCTCATCAAGATTGCGACAGCAAGATGTAATAAAATTATACTTTTTGCCGTTTTATTTTTTTACTATTAAGTTTATTCATCATCTGTTGTAGTAGAAGATTTCTTTTTAGATTGTTTATTCTTTTTTTCTTTACTCATAAAAACACCTCCTAGAATGTTATATATATTTTTTTCAAAATTAATTAAAATTATTCATCTTTGTTAAAATTTGTAGTATAATAATTTTGTCGCATTTTATGTTTTGGGAAGGAATATAATAATAAAATGGAAAAAAATTTAGTTATAGGAATAGAAGGATTAGTTGGCGCAGGAAAAACATCAATTTGTAAAGAACTGTTGAACTATATACCAAATTCAATTGTGTTGCATGCTGGAAATGTATATAGAGCGATTACATATCAGATTTTAAAAGAGCAAATACCTTTTGAAAAATTGTATTCAATTGATTTAAAAAAGTTATTTGAAGAGTTTGATATTTCTATTGAAATAGAGAATAGAGAAAGTGTTGTATATGCACATGGTAAGAAAATTGAAGAAACTGATTTGCAGTCTTTAGAAAATTCTATGGCGGTTTCAAAAATTTCTAATATAGCTAATAATGAGAATGCATATAAAATAGTCAAAGAGTATATTGATAAGTACAAACAGGAGTATACAGTTATTTTTTCTGGTAGAGATACGATGGCGATTTATCCAGATTTGGATTATCATTTTTTTATAACTGCTGATATTGATAAAAGAGTAAGATGGAAAGCTAGTCAGTATGATGATGAAGAAACTATAAAAAATATTAAGACTAATATTTTAAAAAGAGATGAATTGCAAGAAAAATCAGGATATTACCAAACATATGATAATACGATTGTTGTTGATGTATCTAATTCTAACAGTGTGGAAGAGTCAACAAAAATGGTACTTGAGAATATTATAAAATTGAATTATATTTCACAATAGAGGAGATAATGAGTTATGGGTTTTGTAAATGAAAAATTAAAAGAATTTAATGAGTATTTAAAAGGAAGAAAAGTTGCAGTTATTGGTTTGGGAGTAAGCAATGTTCCTTTGATAGATTACTTGAGAAAATATAAAGCTAATGTTACAGTTTTTGATAATAGAAATATTGATGATATTGATAAAAGCGTAATGGATAAAGTTGTAGGATATGGAATGGAATTTTCTTTGGGAAGAGAATATTTATCTAAATTAAAAGGATTTGATTTGATATTCCGTTCTCCAAGTTGTTTACCTAATAAAAAAGAATTGGTTGCTGAGGCTGAAAGAGGGGCAATTGTTACAACTGAAATTGAAATGTGCATTGAATTATGCCCTTGCGAAGTTATTGGTATTACAGGTAGTGATGGAAAGACAACAACAACAACTCTTATTTCAGAAATTTTAAAAGAAAAAGGATATAATGTATTTTTAGGCGGAAACATTGGAACTCCACTATTTACAAGAGTTGATGAAATGCAACCTGGTGATGTTGTTGTGTTAGAGATGAGTAGTTTCCAACTTATGAATATGACTGTTAGTCCTCATATTGCTGTTGTTACTAATGTTACACCAAATCATTTAGATTACCATACTGACTTAGAAGAATATATTGAAGCTAAAAAGTCTATTTTTAAATATCAAAATGAAGATGATATATTAATTTTAAATTATGATAATGCAGTAACTAAAGGTTTTGCAGATGAGGCAAAGGGAAAAGTAATTTTCTTTAGTGATCAAGAAAGATTAGATAATGGATACATAGTTGATGATGGAACTATTAAATGTTGTGAGAATAAATTAAGAAAACATATTTTAAATACAAGGGATGTTGCTTTAATTGGAAAGCACAATTATCAAAATATTTGTGCTGCATTGGCTGCAACTGAAACTTTAGTTGATGAAGAGACAGCTAAAAGAGTTGTTACTAGATTTACTGGTGTTCATCATAGACTTGAACTTGTAAAAACAAGTGCAAATAATGTAAAGTGGTATAATGATTCAGCAAGTTCAACTCCTACAAGAACTATTTCTGGAATTAAGGCTTTTTATAAAAAAGTTATATTGATTGCTGGTGGATATGATAAGAATTTGGATTATACTCCTATTGCAAAGCCAATTGTTGATGGTGTTAAAACATTAATTCTTATGGGAAATACTAAGACTAAAATATATAAAGCAGTAACTAAGGAATTGGAAGCTCAGAACAAAAAGTTAGATATATATGAAGCGTTTTCATTAGAAGAAGCTATTGAGATAGCTAATGATGTTTCAACACAAGGTGATATTGTCCTATTTTCTCCTGCTAGCGCAAGTTTTGATATGTTTAAAAATGCTTATGATAGAGGAGATAAATTTAGAGCTGCTGTTCAGAGAAAAATTGATTAATATGAGATAAAATAAGGGTGAGAGATCATCCTTATTTTTTGCAATTTTAATGTTTTGGGATTAGGTGCTAAAGTTGAAGATTTTGCATAGTATTTTAGCTATTTGGATTACAATTTTATTCCAGATGTATTTATGCACTTACTATTTTAAATTAGTATTACAAAATTGTAAGGTTGGGATTTTATAATAGTGTGTTATAATCTAGGTAATATAAGGAGAGATTATGAAAAAGATTTTGATTATTGAAGATGAGAAGGTTATTAGTTTAGAGTTACAGACATTGCTTAAGAATTATGGCTATGATGCTGTGATTTTAAATGATTTTAATGATGTGAAAAATAAAGCTTTGCAGATGAATCCAGATTTGATTTTATTGGATATTAATTTACCAAATTTGAATGGAGAGATTGTTTTAAAAGAGATTAGAAAAGAATCTAATATACCTGTAATTATGGTGACGAGTAGGGTACGGAGAGGTTGATGAAGTGCTATCTATGTCATATGGTGCTGATGATTATGTAACTAAACCATATAATCCAACTATTTTGCTTTTAAGAATCCAGAATATTTTTAAAAGAATTGATTCTTCAAAGGATGAAATGAATTATGATGGAGTTATTGTAAATCCATCTAAAGGTATTTTGAGTAAAGATGGTTGTGAATTAGATTTGACGAAGAATGAGATGATTATTTTTATGTATTTGCTGAATAATCGAAATAAGATTGTTACTAGGGATGATCTTATGACTGATTTATGGAACAATAATGAGTATATAAATGATAATGCTTTGACTGTTAATATAAGTAGGCTAAGAGCTAAGCTTGAGAGTTTTGGCTTGAAAGATGTCATTGAAACGAGGAAGGGACAAGGGTATAGGTTGATATGAAATTGAGAAAGTATTTAGTTGATAAACTACCTCAGATAGCTGTTTGCGGATTTGGCGATGTGCTTATATTTATGCTACTTAGAGCATTTAAGACAGAACAATCTTTAATTAGTGCTGTGTTATTTGTTTTACTTTGTATGGAGTTAATAGTTTTTGGAATAGATTATATTAGAAAGTATAGGTTTTACAAAAGACTTGAAGATGTTGTTGAGAGTTTGGATAAAAAGTATTTAGCTTTGGAAATGCTTGATATTCCTGATTTTTATGAAGGAAGGATTCTTTATCAATCTTTGTATGAAATTGATAAGTCAATGAATGAACATGTAAAAGAGTATCAAGCTAGTATCAGTGATTTTAAGGATTATGTTGAGATGTGGATTCATGAGGTAAAGATTCCTATTTCAAGCTTAACACTTTTGAACCACAATCATCCTGATTCTTTAGAGAAAAAGTATGTTGAACAAATTAAGAGATTAGATAATTATATTGATCAAGTTTTGTATTATGTACGTAGTGAGAATGCGGAAAAAGATTATATTTTAAAAGAAATTGAACTTAGTGATGTTGTTAAGAATGTGGCTTTGAAGAATAAGGATGATTTACTTGAGAATATGGTTAATTTAGAAGTTAATATTGGTCAGGAGAAAGTCTATACAGATGGTAAGTGGATCGAGTTTATATTGAATCAAATTGTGAATAATTGTATTAAGTATAGAGATGATGAAAAGAAGCCGTTTATAAGCATAATGGCTAAGGAAAAAGATAGGACAATTGAGCTTGAGATATTTGATAATGGAATTGGTATTCCTGAACAGGATTTATCAAGGGTTTTTGATAAATCTTTTACTGGTGAGAATGGCAGACTTCGAGCAAAGTCCACTGGAATGGGGTTATATATTGCTAAAAAATTGTGCGAGAAATTGGGACATCAAATAAAGATAGAGTCTGAGTTTGGTAAGTTTACTAGAATTGTAATTTCTTTTGCTAAAAATGATTTTTATAGTGTTAGTAAGTAAACATTACGAATTTGTAATGTTTTGTAATATTAGAATGACGACTAGAGAAAAATGGTTTGGTAAAATCTAAGCAGAAAGGAGATAAATATGGAGAATATTTTAAAAATTGATAAAATTGAAAAATATTATGGCAATAAATCAAGCCTTACTAAGGCGGTTGATAATATTTCTTTTAATGTTGAGAAGGGTGAGTTTGTTGCGATAATGGGTGCTAGTGGTTCTGGAAAAACTACACTTTTGAATTGTATTTCTACGATTGATAGAGTTACTTCTGGACATATTTATGTTGCTGGTGAGGATATTACTAAATTAAAAGGAAATAAGTTGAATAAATTTAGAAGAGAGGAACTTGGTTTTATTTTTCAGGATTTTAATCTACTTGATACATTGACTGCGTATGAGAATATTGCACTTGCTTTGTCTATTCAGGATGTTAAAGCAAATGAGATTGATAGGAGAATAAAGAAGGTTGCTAAAGATTTAGATATTGAGGGAGTTTTAAATAAGTATCCTTATCAAATGAGTGGAGGGCAGAAACAAAGAGTTGCAAGTGCTAGAGCAATAATTACTAGTCCAAAATTAATATTGGCAGATGAACCAACTGGTGCTCTTGATTCTAAATCTTCAAAGATGTTATTAGAAAGATTTGAGTATTTAAATAAGGGTATTGAGGCTACTATTTTGATGGTCACACATGATGCATTTACTGCAAGTTATGCATCAAGAGTTATTTTTATCAAAGATGGTAAAATTTTTAATGAATTGCATAAGGGATCAGGTTCGAGAAAAGAATTTTTTGATAAGATAATTGATGTGGTAACTGTATTGGGAGGAGAGTTGAACGATGCTCTTTAAGTTATCAATTAAAAATATAAGTAAGAGTATGAAAGATTATGCCATCTATTTTTTCACTCTTATTTTGGGTGTATCGATATTTTATGTTTTTAATGCAATTGAGAGTCAGACAATTATGATGAATGTATCTTCAGCTACATATGAGATTATTAAACTTATGACAAATATGCTTTCTGGTGTAAGTGTGTTTGTTTCTTTTGTATTGGCTTTTTTGATTATTTATGCGAGTAGGTTTTTGATAAAGAGAAGAAATAAGGAGTTTGGAATTTATTTAACTTTAGGAATGAGTAAGAGAAAAATATCTTTAATTTTGTTTTTTGAAACTTTATTCATTGGTATCATTTCACTTGTTGTGGGGTTAGGATTGGGATTTTTGTTATCTCAATTGATGAGCATATTAGTTGCTAATATGTTTGAAGCAGATATGACTAATTTTAAATTTGTATTTTCAACAACTGCATGTGTAAAGACTCTTATATATTTTGGTATTATGTATTTGGTTGTTATGATATTTAATACTTTTAATGTGAGCAGATGCAAGTTAATCGATTTGTTGTATGCTAGTAAAAAGTCTGAAAAGGTTAAGCTTAAGAATCCTTTATTATGTGTGATTGTTTTTATAGTTTCTTCTTGTGCTTTAGGTTATGCATATTATTTAGTGACTGATGGAGTAAAGGCTTTACAAAATGCTAGTTCTATTTATTTGCCTATTGTACTTGGTGCAGTTTCGACTTTTTTGATTTTCTGGTCTTTGTCTGGTTTGATTTTGAAGATTGTGAGAAGTAATAAGAGATTTTATTATCGTGGTTTGAATAGTTTTACAATTAGACAAATTAGTAGCAAAATAAATACCACTGTTTTTTCTATGACTGTTATTTGTTTGATGTTATTTTCAACTATTTGTATTTTGTCAAGTGCGTTGTCTATGAAAAATTCATCGACAGCTAATTTGAAGAAGCTTGTACCTGCTGATATTCAACTTTCACAGAAAATAGAAAATGGAGATGAAGAACATATAGAAGAAACTTTAAAAAAGGCTGATTTTGATGTAGTTTCTAATTTTAAAGATAATTTTGAATTTTATGTTTATACTTGTGATAATGTTACGTTAGAAAATACTCTTGGGGAATATATTTCGCAAATTAAGTCTAACTATCCATTTTTGGTGACTGATACAAAAGAAGAGATTGTTAAATTAAGTGATTATAATAAAGTTGCACAATTGTATGGGCTTGAGAAACAGAGTTTGAAAAACAATGAGTATATTATTGTGGCAAATTATAAAGATTTTATAAATATTCGTAATGGTGGATTAAAAGCTGGAGCGAAGATTAATATAAATGGAATTGAGTATAGACCTAAGTTTGACAAGTGTGTAGATGGGTTTATTGAGATGAATGGTAGTTATGCTAACTCTGGATTTTTAGTTGTTCCGGATGGTGCGGTTGAAACTTGTGTGAAGAGTAGAGAGATTATGATTGCTAATTATAGGGCAAATAGTAAAGAGGAGAGAAAAGAAATTGATCAAAAAGTAATTGATTTGGATAAGGTTGATTATATTCTTAATAGTACGATTGAAGCTAGAACAAAATTGTATGTTCATGAAGCTAGTATTGGATTAGGTGCTATGGTTACTTTTATTGGTTTATATCTTGGAATTATATTTTTAATTTCATGTGCTGCAATTCTTGCGTTGAAGGAATTGTCAGAGTCAAGTGATAATGCGGAGAAGTTTCAAATGCTTAGAAAACTTGGTGTTGATGAAAAAATGATAAACAAAGCTTTATTTAGGCAGATTGGAGTATTTTTCATGTTTCCATTAGTACTTGCTATTATACATTCTATTTTTGGAATTAAGTTTTGCAATTTCTTATTAACTTCGATTGGAACTGATAATTTGTTATCTTCAATTATCATGACAGCTGTGTTTATTGTTGCAATATATGGTGGTTATTTTGTGGTTACATATTTATGTAGTAAAAATGTTGTTAAAGAAAAATTGAATAATTAGCCAATGTATGATATAATTAAATTCCAAGATTCTTATTTGAAACACAATCTGGACTAATGTCCAGTTCATCTTATAGATATTAAACTTTAGGAGGTGTTCTTATGAGAAGAGAACGGGAAAATCAGAATTTCAAAATGTACCTGAAAATTGCGTTGGCTATAGTTGCCTTGATTGGATTTATTGTAATGATAAATCAGATCTGGAAAACAGAAGGCTTTCGTGAATGGGCAATGTGGCGTATGGTTGTCGCAGTTATCTTTGGATCATTAGCATACTTTTATTCTCTGGTTTTTGGAGTAGGTGGAGTATATTTTTATATGATAATTAAAAAAGATAATTACGGCGAGAAAATGAATACGTGCATTATTGTAAGCATGGAAGGTCTGGCGGCAATATTCCAATTGGTTTTCTGGGGTGTGCTTAGAAGCAATTATATGCTGTGTATAGCAGCAGGCATAGTTGCAGTTATTATAGCTATCTTTTATGGTAGATTATTAATAGCTATAAGAGAATAAAGATTGTTCCGTTTTGGAGCAGGAGTTTGATGTCAAATGTGATATCAAGCTCCTGTTTTTTTTATAGCAAACTACTCAGTTTTGTTCTATATTAGGCATAAATTTTAAGGTAAAATACCATACTAAAAATAGAGGTATTATTATGGTAATTGATATGAAATATTGGAACAAAATTTTGAAGAAGATTATATATTTTGTTTGTTTGATTCTTTTAATATTTATAGTGCTAAAATTAGCATGTTTTTTTATGCCTTTTATTGTTGCTCTTATTATTGCAAATATGATTGAACCGATGGTTAGGTTTATAAATAAAAAATTTAAATTGATTAGGAAAACATCTGCCATTATATCAATTGTATTAGTGTTTGTCTTTTTAGTTGGTATTATTATTGCTTCGTCAGTAGTTATTGTTTCAGAAGTAAGTAATTTATTGAAAAATTTTGAAACGTTTGGAAATAATATTTTTCATAATGTAGAAATGTTTAGTAATTTTCTTAAATTAGAAGATGTGAATGTTTCAGATGATGTAAAGAAGCTTATTGTAGATGCTACAAATGATTTGCTTGCTCATGTACTTGATTATATAAAGAATTTTTTGATTGGTATTTTAAATTTGATAACACAGATACCTATATTTGTTATTTATTTAGTAATTACAATTTTAGCAACATATTTTATTTCTACAGATAGACTTGGAATATTGGATGATTTAGAACAGAAAATTCCTAAAAGATGGATTAGAAAAGCAAATAAATATTTTAAAAGCACTGTTTCAGTTTTAGGAAAATACTTAAAAGCGGAATTAATATTAATTTTTATTTCCTTCGTTGAGGTTCTTGTTGGATTATATATTTTTAAGATGATAGGTTTGAATGTTAAATCACCTTTTTTAATTGCTTTGGGAATTGGGTTTGTAGATTTACTACCTATTTTAGGCTCTGGAACTGTAATGTTACCGTGGGGAGTAATAGAAATTATAATGGGAAATGTTGAACTTGGCTTAGCGGTGATAGGATTATTGATTTTTATCTCGTTAGTTAGACAGTTTCTCGAACCTAAAATTGTATCATCACATCTTGGAATTCATCCTTTATATACATTAATATCTATGTATATTGGTTTTAAGATATCTGGTGTTTTGGGACTTTTGATAGGACCAATTGTATTAATAATTATTTTGAATTTTTTTAATGAAAATAATAAAAGATTTAGTTTAGTAGTAAATGAAGATGAGGGAGAGGATGCTTAAAAAGTTGCACTTGTTGGGACATATGTTTCGTCAGGTGGATATACGAATTCATCATCTGGTTTTTGAGATTGTTCTATATTTGTTATTTTTAAAATTGGAATATCTCCGCCAAGATAACCTTTTGTGATAGTTCCTGCTATTTGTACCCATGAATAATTTTCAAATTGATTTATAGTGTCACATTCACATAAAAATCCAACTACAACTGTTTGTGAAGCTGGATTTATTATCATATTTCTCGCAAGTACAAATTGGTTATCTGCTAAATAATTAATTCTGTAGACATATCCGACAAATGTTATTTCTTTACCTATATATTCATCAATATTTTCGTGAACTTCTTTTAATACGTTAGTATATTGATTAGATGCAATATTAGTTGGTTTGCCGAGTTTCAAAATAAGGATCGTCAACAACAAAGTTTTCTTTGTCTAAATTTTTCATTTCTGTATAAAGTTTGAATCCAGAATATATAAAAATAATTAAACATATTAAAATAAAAAACAAGAGAATTCCTTTAAATATCTTGTTTTTATTGACTTTAAAATTGTATACATGCATATGAAAATCCTACCTATAAATAAATTTATTAAATACTATGAAATATTTTCAATATTATTCCTTGCTATTTCAAAAAAATAATGATATATTTATCGATAGTTAATAATTAGGAGGCAAATCAGATGGGTTTATTTAAATCTTATAGTGAAAAAGAAGTAAAAAGAGTTCAACCTATAGTAAATAAAATCAATAGTTTAGAACCTGAAATGGAAAAATTATCAGATGCAGAACTTAGAGCAAAAACAGATTATTTTAAAGCTCAGTTAGCTGATGGAAAAACTCTTGATGACATCTTACCAGAAGCATTTGCAGTTGTAAGAGAGGCATCAAAAAGAGTATTAGAAATGAGACATTTCGATGTGCAATTAATTGGTGGTATTATATTACACCAAGGTAGAATTGCAGAAATGAAAACTGGTGAAGGAAAAACTTTGGTTGCTACATTGCCAGTATACTTAAATGCACTTACAGGAAAAGGTGTTCATGTAATTACAGTTAATGATTACCTAGCAAAAAGAGATAGTGAGTGGATGGGTAAATTATATAAATTCTTAGGTTTATCAGTTGGGTTGAATATTTCAAGAATGAATCAACAAGACAAACAAAAAGCTTATGCTTGTGATATAACATATGGAACAAACAACGAGTATGGATTTGATTATCTAAGAGATAACATGGTTATTCATAAAGAAGATATGGTTCAAAGAGGATTAGAATATGCAATCGTTGATGAGATCGATAGTATCTTAATTGATGAGGCTAGAACACCACTTATCATATCAGGTAGAGCAAATAAATCATCTGATTTATATAAAAGAGCTAATGATTTCGTAAAGAGATTACAAGCTAAGGTAATTATAGAAGAAGATATTAAAGATGAAGCTCAATTAGAAGATAATGAAAAATATGATTATATAGTTGACTTAAAGGCAAAAACAGCTACATTAACACAAAAAGGTATTAAGAAAGCTGAAGATTATTTCGAAGTTGAAAACTTTAATGATCTTGATAATACAGATATAGTTCACAATGTAAACCAAGCTTTAAAAGCACATGGTGTTATGAAGAGAGATAAAGATTACATCGTTAAAGATGGTGAAGTTTTAATCGTTGATGAGTTTACAGGTAGAATTATGTATGGAAGAAGATATAATGCTGGTTTACATCAAGCTATTGAAGCTAAAGAAGGTGTTAAAATAGCTGATGAACAAAAGACTTTAGCAAATATCACATTCCAAAACTACTTTAGAATGTATAATAAATTGTCTGGTATGACAGGTACTGCTAAAACAGAGGAAGAGGAATTCAGAGAGATTTATAACTTAGATGTTGTATGTATTCCTACAAACTTACCAGTTGCAAGAAAAGACTTAAATGATATTATTTATAAAAATGAAAAAGTAAAATTTGATGCTGTAGTTGAAGACATTAAGCAATCACATGAAAAAGGACAACCAGTTCTAGTTGGTACAGTTTCAATTGATAAATCTGAAAAATTAAGTAATTTACTTAAAAAAGCTGGAATACCACATGAAGTATTAAATGCTAAATTCCATGAGAAAGAAGCTGAAATTATAGCTCAAGCTGGTAAATATGGTGCTGTTACAATTGCTACTAACATGGCAGGTCGTGGTACTGATATTATGCTTGGTGGTAATACTGAATATATGGCTAAACAAGAAATGAAGAGAGCTGGATATACAAATGATCTTATAGTTCAAGCTTCTGCTCATAATGAGACAAAAGATGAAAAGGTTATTGAAGCTAGAAAAGCATTTAACGAATTAGAAGCCAAATTCAAAAAACAAATAAAAGAAGAAAAAGAAAAAGTTATAGCTGCTGGTGGTTTGAAAATCATTGGTACAGAGAGACATGAATCAAGAAGAATTGATAACCAGTTACGTGGACGTAGTGGTCGTCAAGGAGATCCAGGTGAATCAATATTCTACATTGGCCTTGATGATGATTTGATGAAAATATTTGGTGGTGACAAAGTTACTGCTGTTTACAATGCGTTAAAAGCTGATGAAAACATGCCAATTCAATTTAAGCCAATTTCAAAAGCTGTTGAATCTGCTCAAAAGAAAGTTGAGAGTAGAAACTTCTCAATCAGAAAACATGTATTAAGCTATGATGATGTTATGAACACTCAAAGAGAGATTATATACAGACAAAGAAGAGAAGTTTTAGATGGTGAAGATGTTACAGAATCAGTTAAAAATATGATTAGAGAAGCATGTGCTTTAATAGTTGATACTTATAGAGCTGAATTAACTGAAAAAAATCCAGATACAAGTGCTTTATTATTAGAAGTACAAAATGGATTAAATATTAAAGAATTAGATTCATTAAATAAAGATAAAATTGATCCAGATGAAATATTAGCAGAATTACAAGAAAAAGCTTTAGCAATATATGAAGCTAAGAGAGAAGAAATTGGTGAAGAACCATTCAAAGAACTTCAAAGAATTGTATTATTAAAAGTTGTTGATACAAAATGGATGGATCATATTGATGCAATGGATGAATTAAAGAATGGTATTGGATTACGTGCTTATGGACAAAAAGATCCAGTTATTCAATATCAAATCGATGGTTCAGACATGTTTGAAGAAATGATTAATAGCATTAAATTGGAAGTTGCTAAAATCTTAATGTGTGTTAAAAAGAGAGAAGGATATGAAAGAAGAAGTACTGTTAAAGTAACAGGCGAAGGTAGAGAAGATATCGATGGAATGATTAATCCTGAATTAGCACAAGAAGAAAAGAAAAAAGTAAAAGCTCCAATAGTTAATGAAGGTCCTAAAGTTGGTAGAAATGATTTATGCCCTTGTGGAAGTGGGAAAAAGTATAAGAACTGTTGTGGAAAGAATTCATAAGAAACAAAAAAAGTTGGCCTTTGTGCCAACTTTTTTGTATTAAAGAGTTGAATTAAATATATTTAGAAAGGTTTAAAAATGAAAAATAAGATAACTAAAAAACAGATAACGATTGTAATGTTTTCTGCAATATTTATTTTTATGTTTGTATTAAATTTTTTAACTCCATTAATTGCAGATGATTTTTCGTATTCATTTGGAGCTGATGGAAGAATAAAAAATTTGTATGATATTTATAATAAACAAGTTGACCATTACTTTACTTGGGGAGGAAGAACTGTTGCTCATACAATAGCACAAATATTCTTATTATTTCCAAAAATAATATTTAGTATAGCTAATACATTTGCATACGTTCTTTTGATATATTTGATTTATAGGATAGCCAGAGGAAAGAGAGAAGATAAGCCTATCTTAGTAATTGCGATTAATTTATTGTTATGGTTTGTTTTACCAGTATTTGGTCAAACGTGTTTATGGTTAATAGGTTCATGTAATTATTTATGGACAACAGATATAATATTAATTTTTATGTTAAAATATATGGAGAATAAACCTACGAAAAGAAAAATATTATCAATGATATTAATGTTTTTGCTTGGAATAATTGCTGGATGGACAAATGAAAATACTGCTGTTGGTGCAATTTTTATAGTAGTAGCAAGTTTATTTTTTATGAAAAAGAGTAAAGTGAAATTAGAAAAATGGCATATATCAGGTGCGGTTGGTATTGTTATAGGATTTATATTATTAATAGCTGCTCCAGGAAATTATGCAAGAAATGAATTATTTGTAGACAATACATCGGTAATAGTTAAATGGATTTATAGAGCTGTAAATTATTCTATAAGTTTTGTAGATATATTGAAACCATTGATTTTATTTACAATAATTCTTGTTACAATTAATATTTATTATAAAAAGAAAATAGAAAAGAATGTTATAGTATATTTGATCGCGGCTGTGTTAACTGTTTATTCAATGGTGCTTTCGCCAACATTTCCTGAAAGAGCATGGTTTGGAGTAATTATTTATGCAATTATAGCTGACATGTACTTATTATATAATGTAGATAAATTGAACAAAGTATATACATATATAATAGCTGATGTTGTACTTGTGTTTTTGACACTGTATTGTAGTCAATATTTAAATACTGCATTAGGAATAAAAGAATTGAAATCTACTTGGAATTCTAGAATTAACTATATAGAATCTGAAAAGGCTAATAATAATTTTAATCTTAAAGTAGAGAGATATGTTACATTAGATAAGCATAATCCAAATTATAAGTTAGAGGATATTGCTGCTGATGAAGGCACTTGGCCAAATAATGATATTGCTAAATATTTTGGAATACAGGGAATTAGTTCAAAATAAAAGGAGATAAATTCAAATGAAGAAAAAGATATTAATAACATTAATAGTTGTTTTAGTATTGGCTGTAATTATATTTTTTGCTAGTAAATTTATGAATATGAAAGATACTCAGAAAGACCAAAAGAATATGAATGAAAATGAGCAAATCGATGATCAAGATGTTGCTCAAGAAGATGATGATATTTACTTTAAAGTTTTAAAAAATGAAATAAAATATGTGAATGAAGATAATAAGGAAACATTATTCAAAGAATATATGGAAAATTACAAAGAAAGTACTGAAAATCCAAAAATTAAGTATACGGTATTTGACTTTGATAATGATTCAAAGAATGAAATGATTGTAATGATTGAGGCTTTTAATGATGGATTTTATTTGATTTTAAATAATGAAGATGGAACTGTGTATGGATTTGAAGAAGTTTATAGAGGTTTGAAAGATTTAAAAACAGATGGAACATATTTAGCATCTGGTGGTGCTTCTTCAAATGGAATTTTAAGAAATAAATTTGAGAAAAATAAGAGAATTCAAGAAACTTTAGCGGAAATGGATATGGGAAAATTCCAAATTGATGGAAAAGATGTTTCTGAGGAAGAATATGATAAATACTTAGATGAATTTAGCAAAAAAGAAAATGTAGAATTTAAAAATTATGTTGAAAAGTATGAATTTGATGAAAAAGATTCTACTGAATCAAAAGAAAATTTGAATTCTGAAAATAAAACTACTGATAATAATGAAACGGAAAATACTTTGAATAAAGTATCGTTTGAAGAGGGAGTGTATACGATGACAAAGCCTTCTTTAGTTGGAACTGATGCTGAAGGGTTTGACACTACAATTACGTTTAAGGATGGAAAAGTTTCTTATTTAGAGTCATATTGGGGTAGTAAGAAAAATGGAACTTATACAGTAGAAGGTAATACTTTAATAGTGAATTATACATCTGGTAATGAAGTCGATAGTATTAATGGAGATATGGGGACTGTTACAATGAATGAGACAGAAGAATATAAGATTGAAGGAAGAAAAATAATTTTACAAAAAACTAGTGCTGATGTGTATTATACTGCTGGAAGTAATGTATATGAATTAGGCAAATAGAATGATGTAAATTAGGAGAAGCTTATGGATGAAGTAGTGATAAGAAAGACAAAATTTAATGATTTAATAAAAGTTTCGGAAATAGTAGTTTCAAGTTGGAAAACGGCGTATAGAGGTATTATTGCAGATGAATATTTGGATAGTTTAACAGTTGAACAAAATTATCAGAAAAGAGTAAATGATTATAATGAGAATAATTTTGTTGTTGCCGAATTAAATGGCGAGATTGTGGGTTTTTGTAGATTTAGATTTGAAAATGTGTATAACGAAAAATTCCCAGAGATTGATTGTGAATTATGTGCTTTATATGTAAAACCTGATTATAAGGGAAAAGGAATAGGAAAGAAACTTATAAATTATGTGATAAATAATTGCAAAAGCAATGGCTATAAGAAAATGATTTTATGGTGCTTTAAAGACAATGATCCTTCACGTATGTTTTACGAAAAAACAGGTGGAATATATGGCGGAGAGGATGTAATTGTTCGTGGTGATAAGCCATATAAAAAAGTATGTTATATTTATGATTTAGAAAAATTACCTAAAAAATGAGTTAGAGTTAGTTCATAAAAAATTTGAAGTTGCTGATGCAGATTATGAAATAGCATATAAAGAAACTCGTAAATTAATGAAAAGATTAGAAAATAAGAAGAATGAATTAAAAGAATTTACAGATAAATATTTATATAAAATGATGAATCAAAATTAAAAAGGAGCGAAAAATGGAAAACGAAATTGTTTTTGTAACACATAATACTGGAAAAATAAAATCTGCAGAAAAATATTTTAAAAATTTAAAGTTTAAAACATTTAATTATGAGTTGGACGAACCTAGAAGCGATGATATTAAAGAGATTGCAACTGCAAAGGTAAAGCAAGCATATGATTTGGTAAAAAGACCTTGTATAGCTTTAGATACTGATTTTAGGATTGATGAATTGAATGGATTTCCAAGAGCTTTTGTTAATTTTTCATTAGATACAATAGGTATTGATGGAATACTTAAGCTTATGGAAGGCAAGAAAAATAGAAAATGTGCTTTTAATGAATGTTTGGCGTATTATGATGGAAAAGAAATTCATTATTTTTATGGAAAACACCCTCGGAAATTTATCAGAAAAAGTACAGGGACAAGATAGAGAAGAAAAATGGTCTGATCTATGGTATATTTTTAAACCAAATGGTTTTAATAAAACATTAGCTGAAATGAGTTCAGAAGAAAGAGAAAATAGAAGAAGTGTAGATGGTTCAGTTCAATCTATGAGTGAATTTGCAAAGTGGTATGAAGGGATGTAAAGAGATTTTTACTTTTTATTGAAGAGAAGATTAAAATTGAAGAAGAAATATAAAAAATGTATCTTCTTTTTAGATTGAGTACATATGCATATTCTGTTGGTATTTTATTAAAAAAAGATTAATATATAGAATAAAAATAAGATTACATAGTAATATGTTAGTATGAGAATAATTTGTGTAAGTAAAAAAATAATAATTATATTTATATTGATAATTTTGATAGCAAGTGTTGTATTAATAGCAGTATCTGTTAATAATCCGACACTTGCTATTGAGCTTTTTAAGAATAGTGATATTTCAGAAGAAACCTTTAATAGAATTACAAATTTAACTAAGGAAAATGAGAAGGTTGCTTTTCTTACTTTTGATGATGGACCAACTGCTTCTGTAACGCCCAAGGTGTTGGATATATTAAAAGAAGAGCAAGTTACCGCTTCTTTTTTCGTTATAGGAAAAAATGTTGAAACATGTCCAGAACTTGTGAAAAGAGCTTATGATGAAGGTCACTTTATAGCTAATCATGGGTATGATCATAATAATAAAAAAATGTATAGTAGCGAAGAAAATTTTAAAAATGAGATAGAGAAAACTGATGATGCTATAGGTAAAGCTCTGGGAATTGATGAATATTGTTCACATGTTTTTAGATTTCCAAATGGTTATATGTCTTCTAATAATAAGTATCAAAAAAGTAATGCTGTAAAATGGCTGAAAGAACTTAATTACACATATATAGATTGGAATTGCTTGAATAATGATTCGGTAAAAAAGTATAGTAAATCTCAGCTTCTAAATAATTTAAAAAGAACAAGTAAAAATAAAAATACATTAGTTATTTTGATGCATGATACAAAATTTGTAAGTGATTCTTCAACAGCTTTAAAAGAGTCAATTGAATATTTAAAAAGCGAAGGATATATATTTAAAAATTTTTATGATATTTTGTAAATCTAATAGAAATAAATAGAGAATTTACTGAAGATACTAAATTATCTGATGTTCCAATTGAATATGGAAAAGTAGGAAATATTATTAGATACGAAGATTATGATATTAATGTCGGTGTGATGAGAGATAGCAGGAATTAATTAAAGAGGTTAGTTGAAAAGCTGGTGTTTTAGGTAGTTTTGTGCTATAATATATAATGGAATTCAAATTAAAAGGAGAATATATGAAAAAAAATAATTTATCTATGGTATTAAAGAAAATATACAAGTTGTTAGATAAAAAGCAAAAAATAAGATTTATAATAATTATTATGATAATGATAATATCAGCGACATTAGCACAGATGACTCCTAAAGCGATAGGTTGGTTAACAGATGATATTTTATCTAAAGAGTCAATTTCATTTGAAAAAGTAATACCTTTTCTTATTTTTATACTAATAGTTAATGTAGTTAATGAAATAATAAAAATAGTAAGAAGAGTTTTAGTTGAAGATACGGCAACTAGGACAGAGAAAAAGGCAAGAGGCATGGTTATAAGATCTCTTTTAATGGCTCCATTGTCATATTTTAGAAAAAATATGACAGGAAATATTCATGGTAGATTAAATAGATGTCTAGATGGAACTATAAAATTAGAGAAACTTTTGTTTATGGATTTTGCTCCAGCTATATTCAATAGTATAGCTGCAATTATCACTATTTTTATAACACTACCAATAGCATTGGCTTTACCTATGATGCTAGTAATTCCAATTGGAGTGTTTATAGTTTTGAAACAGATTAAAAGTCAGAAGGGAATTAGAGTTGAACTTTTAAATAGCAAATCTGAAATGGATGGTACTATTGTTGAATTAATAAATGGTATTGAAGTAATAAGAATATGTGATAGCCTAGAATTTGAAACAAATAGATTTGAAAATAAGTCAGAATTTTTAAGAGCAAAGGAAATGAAGCATCATAAAGCAATGGCTGTATATGATTGTTTAAAATTTATTAATCAAGCAGTATTTACTGTTTTTGTTATTGGAGTATCTACATATTTAGCAACTAAGAATATAATTTCAGTAGGTAGTGTTTTGACATCATATTTGTGTTTTAATCAATTATTAAAACCATTAGAAGAATTACATAGAATTTTTGATGAAGTGTCAGAATGTACTGTTTTAGCAACTGATTTTTTTAAAATGACAGAAATAGAAAATGATTTCTCTTATTTACCTATAAAGGCAAAATCAGAAAATAAAAAAACAGATGAAATGATTAATTTGGAAGATATTACGTTTTTTTATCCAGAAAGTGAAGATAAAGTAATTTTAGATAACTTTAATATTGATATAAATAAAGGAACGTACCTTGGTATTGCTGGACCATCAGGTTGTGGTAAATCATCTTTAATAAAATCTATATGTAAGTTAGAGAAAGCAAAAGGTACAATAATTATTGATAATATTAATTTAGATAATTTATCACGAAAAGATATTTCTAAATTGATTGCGTTAGTACCACAAAGTCCATTTTTGATAGCAGGAACAATTTATGAGAATATAACATATGGTATAGATAGAGAAGTATCAAAAGATGAAGTAGAGGAAGCTTCAAAAAGAGCATATATATTTGATTATATAAATAGCTTACCAGAAAAATTTGATACTATGGTTTCAGAGGGAGGAAACAATTTATCTGGTGGTCAAAGACAAAGAATAGCTATTGCTAGAATCTTTTTAAGAAAGCCGAAAATATTAATCTTAGATGAAGCAACTTCGGCTTTAGATAATACATCTGAAAAACATATACAGGCAGAAATAGAAAAAATGAAAGCTGAAAATAATACAACGATTATTGCAATTGCTCATAGGTTAACTACATTAAAGAATTGCGACAGAATAATTGTTTTGAATAAAGGTCATATAGAAGAAGAAGGAAAATTTGATGAATTAGTAGATAAAGGCGGAATGTTTAGTGATATGTACTATGGAAAATTAAATTAATATAAAAGATTGGCTTTGAATATATAAAAAATCTCATGTTATTGATTAAAACATGAGATTTTTTATGAGTTGAAAACTAATAGTTATTGCCAAGTTTTAGAACTTTCTTTCCTTCTAGTGTTAATTCTTTCTGATATGGTATTTAATTTGGAGTGTAACAATTCATCATCGCTATTTTCTTGTAACCAGTATTCTATATCTTCTTTGTTGCTATAACTGTAATCTGATTCGAAATTTAAATTTTCCATAAGTTTCTTAAAATCTTCTTCGGGAAAATCATTTGATGCATGAAATTGAAAATTTACTTGTCCATCTTGGCTAAATATCAGGTTTAGAATACATTGTTCGTTTACATTGAATCTTAAAACTTGCTTTCCCTTGTCATCAATATATTGAACAGCTTTTTCTCCATTTATTGTATATCCATATGGTACATTGTTAGAGGGATAAAATATTATTAAATTAATTTTTGAATTTTTATCTTTTATTCTTCTGTATGAAATTTCAGAATAGTCAAATTCAGGATGATCTTGTAAGAATAAACCTTTAAGGGGATATACTGAGTAATCATACAACGAATTGTCATTGGGCGTCAAAGTATATTCAGTAAGTTCACTAAAGTGATCAAATATCATACCATAATTTTGACTAAAAAATGCAATATATTGATCTGGATTTTTGGAATAATATTTATATATTTCAATAGCTGATTTGTTTTTATCTGGTAAAAAACATTTTGAAAAATTATATGAAGTTACTAAAGAATTAAAATTAATTTTTAATTCTTTTAATGTTTCTTTTATTTGAGAAAAAGAAATACCTTTATTTAATAGGTAGTCTATATCTTTACCCATTTGGTTATAATATTTAAGATACATTATTATGATAGTGTCAAAATTACCATCTTCACATGTTTCAAAAATTGTGTATTTTCTTTTAAAATCATTTAATGTTTGTACTTCGCCAATTGCCTTTGAGTAATTTTCAAAAAGCATTTCAGCATATTTATGTAATTTATAGTTAGTGCTATTTTGGAGCTTTTTGTTATGTCCCATTGCATAGACGTCATAATCACATCCACATAATCTAGTGAAAGCCGATTCAATTTCATCATAATTCATGCCATAGTTGTTTAATAAAATTTTTAAAGAATCAGGATTATAAAAGTAGCATTCTTTTATTTTCTTGTCTCCAATTATTAAAATAAGACGTTTAAGTTGTTCAACTATTGTTCGGTAATCTGATACTAGGTTACTTGGGTTATTTTCAAATTTTTTATTTCGTATTTGAGTTAAATATTCTGTCATGGCTTCATTTAACCCTTTGCCATAGCTGTTTTTCAAATACGAGAAACCTAACATAATTTCATTTCCATTTTCATCTCGTACTGAAGTGACTGCGTGAAGCATTTCGTGAAATAAAAGATATTTTGTATATTTTTCATTTGGGATTACTGATTTCTTTAAGCATATATGTCCATCGTTAGTATATTGAGCATCTAATCGGTTGTTTTCAAATTCATCTTTTAATAGGATATTTCCTTTAATATTCTTTTTAATTCTTTGTATTAATTCTTCAGTAGGCAAGATGTCAGAAAAGCATTCTTGAAATTCAAGAACAAAATTTGTAAATGCTTTTACTGTGAATTCATCGGTATACTTTTCTTGTAAACTTTTTTTAATTTCGTTTTTTGTCATATTATTAAAACTCCTTTTGGAATATGATATTGAAAAATGTTGTATGTTACAATCCTAGATGTTGTCATTATAATAGTAAAATGACGGAAATTATCTTTATGCATTGGTAAAGGCACAAGTGTAATTTTTTAGCAGTGAATATCTAAAATTTGAAGTTATGTAATAGAAGGAGTATTTTTTTTCACGATAATTGTTTCTCCATTGTGCCATAGAGCCTAAAATTGGTTTTAAACTCCAACCGGTATTTGTAAGAGAGTGTATATTAATTGTTTATTTTTATATAAAAATTATATCAGACTGTGTTGAAAAAGTAAATGATATAGTGTTTCTTTTGTGGTTAGCATGTATATGTGCTTTTTATAAATATTTTATTAAAAAAGATTAAGTTAAGTATATGATTCGATAGTATAAATTATAATATTGAATGAAATTGATAGTAATGTAATATTCGCTATCAATTTTTTTATCTATTTGTAATAGAAATGATAAGTGCTTGAAATGGAATATTCTTATTAATATATATACAATTATAATGGTATGAAATAATTGTTATAAGAGGTATTACAGTATGTTCGAAAAAGAAATTGAAGCATTAAATGATGCATATAAATCATATAATTTAAATTACAATAAAGTGAGAGAAAACGAGATTTTAGATTATATTCGTTCGCGTATAGTTGATGAACAGAGTTCATTAGAATATATATTAGAACAAATAGATGAAAAGTATTCATTTGATGATATTCTAGCTACTTTTGATGAGCAAGCTAGAAAGAAAATTATTTATAAGAGAGAAACTCACTTGAGTGAAAATAAATTTAAGTTTTACTACGGAAAGATGACTACATCTGTTGGAAATATTGCTGTTGAATGTTCAGATACATTAGAAGTTTTAAGATATTTCATTAGAGCGATTCAATCACATAATACTATTACTATTTCTGATATTGAATATAGTGAAGTTAGTGTTAAAGCAGCTTTATTGGTTATTTTTTGTGAAGCTTTGGAAAAATTTCAAATTGATATGAATTTAATCATGTTACTTCCTTGTGAAGAATGTTATTATGATGAATTTGATAAGGTATTAGTTTACGATGAAAACGGCCTTACTGTTACTAAGAAAGCACACAATTATAATATGTTTATTTATATAGAAGATGCCTATTTTGAAAGCGTTGTAGAAAATGAGATTGGCGTTTTAGAAATTAACAATAAGAAATATAGAACTATAAGAGGCGATTTTTATGATGTTATATCTGAAATTAATAAGAAAGTTCCAGCAGGGGCTGTAATATATACGCAAAGTAGTGTAAAAGCATATGAGTTTATGAACTTAGTTCATAGTAGTAATGTTTTTGTAAATACTACACTTATGGCAAAGGAAGATATTGAAGAACCTGATAATGAACTATATTGTATAAGAAAAATTATGTATCCATCTAAGGATGCGGTTCAAGCAACTAATAATAGAGCTCCTGAGGATAAAAAGATGATTGCTGAAACGGCATTGGTAGTTCAAAAACCAAATCCTTGGTATAAAAAGATTGTTGAAAAAATAAAAGGATTATTTAAAAAGAATTAACTTTCAGGAGATAATATATGGAAAAAATAAATTTAGAAGAATTTAGAAGAATAAAGACACAAATTGCTGATTTTGTTGCTAGAGCAGAAGCTTTGGAAAAAAGAGAAGATGTAACTGAAGAGGAAGAAGAAAAAATAAATACTGAGTTTGATGATTTAGTTATTTCTTTAAAAGATTATGATCTAAGTGATATACCATTTGAAGAATATGAAGGATTTTATGATATTGGATTTGAGTTTGAAGGAACAGGTGCTAATTTAGATTATAGTATTATAAATACAGAATATCGTTCAGGTGCAATTACTCGTCTTAAGGGATGTAATGTTAGAAATTTTGATTTTGCTGGTATGCAATATGATGATGATAGCTTTGATCAAGATTTTATAGATGAACATAGTGAAATGTTTTTGACTAGTTTGATAAAAAATACACGTGCTAGACATAGATATTATACTGGTTCATTAGATTATCCTGATTTACTAGTTATAGCTAATACAGAAGGTATAGAGAGAATATCTGATTATATACAAGGAGCAGGTAGGTGTATTGGATATAAAAAAATACCAGAATTAATTAGAAAATTTGGAATAGATATATTTTCAAAATTAGATTTTTCTGGAATAGATAATTTAGAAGCATTTAATGGGTATCAAGAAGTTGCTGAAGCCTTAATTAATTCTGATTTAACAGCAGATAGTCCAAAAGAAGATTTTGATAAAATTGTTGCTGATGGGATGTTAAATGAATTTTCAAGAAGATCATATGCATATGCTGAGACTTATGAAGTGGTAACACGAAGTGAAGTATTTAAGAAATATCATCCTGAATATATTATTGATTTTGGTGATGATGAAATTTTGAAAAATGACTTCTTTAATGGAGAATTGACTTTAAAAGCTTTAATTAATAATAAGGAAAAATTTAATGGAAAAAAATATGTTTCTAAGTTGAAAATTGGAAAGTACAGCGAATTAGGGGTTACAGAAGATCAAATTGATTATTTTATAAATAACTTTCCTGGAATAGCCGAAACATTTACTAGAGTATCATCTGATTTTACTAATTTGACAAAGCTTATTGATCCAACGAAGTCAGTAGAAGAAAATAGAGAACAATTGGTTGGTTATATAAATGAATTATCTATAAATGATAGTAAAACTTTTGCTGCACTTGCTGAAGTAACGTCTCTTGAGACTTTATTGAATAAGGTTCCTTTACAATATGGTAAGGATGATTTGATTGATCTTTTAAAATATGCTACACCAGAACAATTTTTAGAATATTTTCATGATGGTGAAGATTTATTTGGAACTTATAATGATGTTTATGGGAAAATAAGTTTTGCTAAAACATATTCTATTCCTACTATATTTGAATTTGAAAAGCAAAATGGAGAATTAGTTACAGATGGAAATATTAGAGGTTATAATCAATTATATGAAAGTTATTTACATTATGCTAATAATGATCATAATCCCAGAACTAATGTTTTAACGAGAAAGATAAAAGAAAATGAATCTTATGATAGGCCATATACTCAAGAAGAAATGTATGAATCTATTAGAAGAATGATTTTGAGTAATAGTTCTAAAGGAAAAGTTTTAAATCATGAAAAGATTAAAGGGCCTTTTAGAGAAAAATTTCCAGAGCTATTTTTGCCTGATAATGCACCAGATGAATTAAAAAATAAATTTTACACAAAAACAATGTCTTTTAGTGATATTGCAAAGTATAAAGATTATCTTAAAGATGTTGAAATAAGAGCTGGTTTGGTTAATGATTTGTATGTTAATAATGATTATAATTATTATACATTAGTTGATTATCTTGAGGTGAATGGTTATAGAAATGAAGATATAATTTCTTTTATAGAAAATAATAAAAGTGAACTTGAATTTTATAGTAAGAATATTAATTCTATAAATGATATAAAAGTGTCAAGTGTTCCAAAAGAACAAATGATGGATTTGTTAGTAAAAGAAATACATAAAAAAGTTTCAGAGCAAATTAAAGAAAATAGATATCCATATGCTGAAGATTTTTCGCAAAAATTTAAAAATACTTATCCAGAATTGTTTTTAAGTGAAAATGTTCCAGAAGAGATAAAAAGAGCTTTTTATAACAGAAAATTAACATGTGAGTTGATTCATGAATATCCAGAAGTAATAGATGAATTGAGTGAAAAGAGCTTTAGTTATTTGATACCAGGAGCTGTTAGTCAAGCTTTTCAATATATAGATACTGCACATAGTGTCGCACAATCTTTCCCAGATATTGCTGCAAGACTTGTTGCTAAAGATGAAAGATGGTATGAAAAAGATAACTATGCAGAAAGACTTTCTAATGAGATCGTATTACATTTTGCAAATAAATATGGAAAGTATGCAACTGAAGTTTTTAAACTTATGGATCAAAGTGTTGTAAGAGAACTTAGTGATGAAACATTTGAAAAATTTTTAGAAGATAATATTGTATCAGGAAATATTTTATATGGTCCTGATCTTCCTGGTTCTATAAAGGAACGTCATCCTGAAATGTTTTTAGATGAAAATGCTCCTGAAGAATTGAAGTTAGCGTTTTACTCAAGTTATGTTTCACAAGATGAAAAGTATAAGGATCATTCTTCAACTAATTATGTAATGACACTTGATTTGCTTAGACGACATCCAGAATATTTGGAATTTTTACAAGGTAAGAATTTGAGTGTTTCTTCAAGAGATGAAGCTTTTAGAAATATGGCATTAACTTTTAATATTAATGAAATATATGAATTGGTTTCTAAAGATGTTGAAGCTGTTTCTTTAATTGGTGCTACATCATTAGAAAAAACCGAAAAGTTTAAAAGATTTTTAAATGAGATGCCAGAGTATTTTACTAAAAGAGAATTAATAAAAATTGATGGATATAGTGAAGAAGAGATACAACAGGCTATAGAAAACAAAACAAATGATGAGTTATTATCAAGATTACAAAATAAAGAGCGTAAATTTAGAGATAAAATAATTTCTACTCCAGGACTGATATTATATTATCCAGAGGCTGAAATAGGAAGATTTGATTTTGGAGAATATAAAAATTTATTAGAGCTTTCACATTTTGCCGCTTCTCAAAATTATAGAAGAGGAACAGCTGAACAAATTGTTTCTACTATGTATGGATTTTTAGGATATTCTGAAGCTAAAGATTTGATGAAATTACCTAATCTATCTGAAGAAGAATATGCTGAAATTTGTGCTCAAAATGCTGAAAAATACAACCAAATATATGAAGAGAGATATTATATTAGTGGTAACTTAAAAACCACAAATGCTTTATTTAATAAGCTTGTGCCAGCTGTTTCAAATCGTAAGGTACTAATGAATGTGTTTAGGTCAATTAACACTAAAATTACAGAAGGTTATGATGGAAGCTTAGAAGATTTTATAAATGAAATTTTAAAGGAAAATAGTGTAGATATTCCAGCTGAAAAAATTAATGCTATTGCTTTGAATGTTATACTTACAAATACACAAAATAAACTTTCTATGGTAAGTGATAATATATATTCTTCTATAAATGAAGTGGTTGCAGAAACTGATGAAAATAAGAAAATATTATATGATACTGCTGTTTTAGCTTTAAAGAAGACATTAATGCAATATGACAAAGTTGATATGGACACTGTAAGAGAGTTGATTCATAAAGAATTTGAAAAGACAAATCAAGATGGAACTACTTTTTATTCACCACATGTTACAAGTCATGAAAGTGAAATTATAGATATTATTGATAAATTAAGAACTCATGAAAAGTATGGAAGAATATTAAATAATTCTGTTGTTGGTATATTAAGTGAAGAACAATCTAAGATAGGAAAAGGTTGGATTAGGAAGTTGAATTCTGTTCCTGAGAGCGTTTCGTTACAAGAACTTGAGGAATTGGAAAATTCACTTTATGGCGAAACATCGAATATAGGAATTGATACTGTTAAAAGAATTGAACTTAGAGATACGTCAGAGCAAACAAAGCAAGCTGTATATGAATTATTATCTGAAATTGATTCAAAAGGACTGCTTACTTATGAAAAAGGTGAGAAGATGTTTGCTGGTTTTCCATATCCATATTCAGATAAGTTTAGAGAATTCTTTATAAAAAATAAAGATGAAATAATTAGAGATCCTAAGTATTATAGTAAAGTAATTGATATGGCGACATCATTTGATGAATTTGTTAATCACCCAATGAGAGTTAATAGATATGAATCTGGTCATATGACACTTGATGAAGTTATTGATAATTTAGGAAAAGCTTCATATGGCGGAAAAGAAGATGAGTATGAACTTGAGCTTCGTGCTAAACAAGCTGGATTACCAAAACAACATTTCCCATTTGCACAGAAAATATTTGCACAGATGCGTCAAAGAGAATCACAGACTGTTCCACCAGAACAAGCTAGAAAAGGACATTTGATTGGTAGGATTGTAAGGATGGATGATCCTATTGCAATATTTGCTGGCAATATTACAAGTTGTTGTCAAAAACTAGGTGAAGGGCAACCAGGAGAACCTTCAATGATACATTCTGCAATTGAGCGTAATGGTTCTATGTTTATAGTAGAAGAGGTGGATGAGTTTGGAAAAGTGATTAAACCTGTTGCACAAAGTTGGACTTGGAGAAATGGTAATAGAGTTTGTTTTGATAATGTTGAGATTCCTGATGCAATTGAAGAAGAACTAAAACAAAGTAGAATGCATGATGAAATTTTAGAGGTTTATAGGAAAACTGCTGAAAGAATGGTTGAGACTGATAGAATTAAAATGCAGAAATTGCTTGAAAAGGGTAAAATCACACAAAAGCAATATGATGATATTGTTTTAAGTGAAGTTACATTTGGAACTGGATGTGATGATTTATATAGAAATTTGTCTCCAGAACTTAAAAAGAGTTTACCAACTACTTCAATTGTTTCGCCAGTAGAAAAGGAACAAAAATATACTGGTATGCATACAGCTTCACCATGGATAGATTCTTCTGCAACCCAGATCTTATTAGCTAGATCAGAATCAAATAGAGAATTTACTGAAGATACTAAATTGTCTGATGTTCCAATTGAATATGGAAAAGTAAGAAATATTGTTAGATACGAAGATTATGATATTAATGCTGGTGTGATGAGAGAGATAGCAGGAATTAACGAAGCGGAAGGAAGACGTGATTTTATAAATTCATCTGATGTATCTGAACGTGATTATAAAAAAATAGCAGTAGCGATGAGCGATGATAAAGATTGGTATATGGCATATATTGAAAAAGATGACTCTATTGAAGTAATTGATTTTGTTGTGGCAAAAGCAGATAGAAGTACTGAAGATATATTAACGTCATCTTTAGAATCTACAAGAGAATTATTCATGATAATGCAAACTGCTTCTTCAAAAGGAAAAACTGTAATAATAAAACCTGAAGAATTTGAAGGAAATATAGCTGTTAATAAATTAATTGAATCAGGTGTTATTGCAAATGATGCTGGCAAATTGAAAGTTGAAAATGAGGAAGAATTTGCAAAATGTGTAGATGCATTAGGTAAAAAATTAGATACTGATAAAAGAAAATCATTACAAGAAATTGAAGAGAGATAGTTCGTTTTGACGATATATAAAAAACATGCTATAATGATTTTATGTAACCTTTGGATACTGAGGTGTTTTACAATAAAAACACAATACTAAAGAAAAAGGATACATACGTAACTTATAAACAATTAAATATATACAGGAGGACAATATTATGTCATGGAAAAAAGAAGTAGTAACAAGCGCATTTCGGAAAAAATTCGGATTAAAGAACATGATCTTAGACAACTGTTGCAATTTTGAGTGTATAACTTTCTCAAAAAGAGATGGTAGTCTGGTAGTGAGTTTTGTTTATCCGAACGTAACGGCTGAAGGTATATCATTACGGTATATGGTTATTAAGCGATACAGTAGTGAAAAAGATAAAGTTGAAGAATTAACTTTATTTGATGACAATATTCAGATGGAATCTTACCATTGGCCTGTAACGGAACTTAATGTTGATTTTGATTCGAGTGTTCACCTCTTCGATTATGAATGGAGAGATATTGAGGAGAATTTAAAATTCATGAATGAGCTGGATATAAATAAAAGCATCAATGGCTTTGAAATCCTTTGCAGAGCTTTGAGTAATTTGAATATTCCTCTTTCAACGGTGAACTCTTGTAAGGTGGCAGGCTTAGAGATAAAGGATAGAGAAATTTATTCTTATATTGAGGCTCATAAAGACTATAGTCTTAATTATGCTTGGTTTAGAACCACGTATAAGTCTGGTGCTACCGAAGTTGAAATTAACAAAGAGGGTGACAGCTATCAGATTTCTTTTTCGGGTGACAGAGATCTTGTTATGAAGTGTAATCCGATGGAAGCTGTAAATGACGCGGAATCTAAAATTTTTGGAATACGCAAATTTGCATCTGAGTTTGATTCACTTCAAAAGCGGGGCGAGAGTTGCGATGAATTAGTAAAAGAGAGATTAAAGGGTGTGCATTAATGCACGCCCTTTAATATTTGAGAAAGATGGATGAAGATGTTTTTTTGCATTCAGAAGCAAATCTTTTCAACTATAAAACTGTATCAAAAATTGACAGCATACCTCAGGAGGGTGTATACTTTTTATGTATTTTTAGAGAGCGAGAATTGATAATGAATAAAAAATATATTCATTTAAATAATGTTATAATAATTTAATGAATTGAAGGGACGAAACGTAGTAATGGAAAGATATGAAGAGATAGAAAAAACTATAATAACAACATATCGTAAAACAATTTGGAGTAGATTTATAAAAGGTGTAAAAGAATTTGATATGGTTCAAGAAGGCGATAAAATTGCTGTTTGTATTTCAGGTGGAAAAGATTCTATGTTACTTGCCAAATGTATGCAGGAATTGAAGAAACATAGAAAAGTTAATTTTGAACTTGTATTTCTTGTTATGGATCCGGGATATAATCCAATAAATAGACAAAAAATTATAAATAATGCAAAGATACTTAATATACCAATAGTAATGTTTGATACAAATATTTTTGAATCTGTTGAGAGAATTGATGATCATCCTTGTTATATTTGTGCCAGAATGAGAAGAGGATATTTATATAGAAAAGCACAAGAACTTGGATGTAATAAAATAGCTCTTGGCCATCATTTTGACGATGTTATTGAAACTATTATGATGGGAATGCTTTATGGAGCACAAACTCAAACAATGATGCCAAAACTATATAGTACATCTCATAAGGGAATGCAGTTAATTAGACCTTTATATTATGTAAAAGAAGCAGATATTATAAAATGGAGAGAAAGAAACGATTTGCATTTTATACAATGTGCTTGCCGTTTTACTGAACATTGCACTATGTGTGATAATGGCGATGGAGGCTCTAAAAGAGAAGAAATGAAAAAGCTAATTAAGCAATTACGTGGAGTATATGATAATATTGATATGAACATATATAATAGTACAAAAAATGTAAATTTAAATACTATTATTTCATATATTAAAGATGGTGAAGTTCATAGTTTTATGGATGACTATGAAGAAAGTGGAAAAAGAAAGAGCGCAATGATAGAAAAGAATGAAAAAAACAATTAATTTTGAACAAAATGGTCAGTTTAGGAAAAAATTGGTTGACTAAATAGTTCTTATATAATATTATATGTGCAAGAGTGGGAGTGAATTTAATGAAACATAGTGATGAAAGAACTAATGTCATGAGAATTTTAGATAGTCAAAAAGTACTTTTTAATTCTTATAACTATTTAGATTCGGGTGCTATAAGTGGGATGGAAGTCGCTGAGGCTTTGAACGAAGATCCTAATATGGTATTTAAGACGTTAGTTACTGCCGGTAAATCCGGAAATCACTATGTTTTTTTAATTCCTGTAAATAAAGAACTAAATTTGAAAAAAGCTGCTAAAAGTGTTGGAGAGAAAAGTATTGAAATGGTAAAATCTAAAGAATTGTTACCGTTAACTGGTTATATTCATGGTGGCTGTTCTCCAATTGGAATGAAGAAATTTTTTAGAACGGTTATTCACATATCCGCTTCTGAATTTGAAAAAATTATATTTAGTGCAGGAAAGATTGGATACCAAGTAGAAGTATCATTAGATGATTTAAAAAAGATTATAAAGTTTGATTTATTTGATATTGTTGATTAAAATTATATCTAATAGTTAATGTGAGATATAGATGTAAAGATAAAAGGAGATGGAACAATAAATGATTAACAAAAAATTACGAATGAAAGAAGTTGGAAATGAGTATATGGAACAATATAATGCTCTTTTAAGATATGTTTTTCAAGTTACTGATCAAGAGCTAAGTTCTATAGACTGGGAAGAAAAAGAAATAATACGTGCGAAGTTTCCTACGTTTAAAAAAGCGGAAGTAATAGGTTGGTTTGATGGAGACTCATTAGTATCTCAAGTTGCTGTATATCCTATGAAAGTTAGAATTGCAGGAAAAACATATGCAATGGCTGGTTTAACAGGAGTAGGAACATATCCGGAATATTCTAATCAAGGTTTGATGCATAGGTTATTGGAAACTGCATTGAAAAAGATGAGAGAAAGAGGACAATATATATCATATTTATTTCCATATTCTATTCCATATTATAGACGTAAAGGATGGGAAATTGTTTCTAATAAGATAACATATGAGATTAGTGATTATCAATTACCAAAAAATCATCAAGTGTCTGGTAGTGTGAAACGTGTTAAATATGATAGTGATGAAATAAAAGAAACTTATAATAAATTTGCAATGCATACAAATGGAGCTATTTTAAGAGATGAATTGGCTTGGAATGAGTATTGGTTATGGGATCCAGATGATATGATGGCTGCAGTATATTACAATAAGGACGGAGAGCCAGATGGATATATAATATATTGGATTTCTGAAGAAGTTTTTCATATTAAGGATATGATATTTAATAATGAAGAAGCTAGAACTGGACTATGGAATTTCGTTTCTGCACATTTTTCAATGATAGATAAAGTGGAAGGCCATACATACACGGATGAAAAATTATCATTTTTGTTAGAGGATTCTAGTATTAAAGAAGTAGTTTCACCTTATTATATGGCTAGAATAGTTGATTTTGTTGAATTTATAAAAGATTATAAATTTAAGAAGAGTGATATAGAAACAAGGTCTTGGAAATTTGTTCTTACAGATCCGATATTGGAAGAAAATCAAGGTACGTTTAATTTGATTATTGATAAAAATGGAAAGGCTCATGCTGAGAAAATTGAAGAACATTGTGATGATGAAATTAGTATTCAAACGCTGACTACAATGTTGATGGGATATAAAAGGCCAGAATATCTATATAAAATTGGAAGAATAAAAGCAGATAAAGAAATTGTTGAAATGCTTGAAAATTCAATTACACAGGATGTACCTTATATATCAGATTATTTTTAATAAATAGAATATGCATAATATGTATGAGAGGAAGTGATTTTTTGTTAGAATTAGAGGAGAATAAAAGAGTTATTGATTCTCTAAAAGAAAAGATTGAAAGTTTAGGTGAGTCTCTTTGACATCACTACTAAAAAGAAAGAATTACAAGAATTAGAAAATAAAACATTAGAGCCTAATTTTTGGGATGATAATAAAGAATTTGGGAAAGTATTATCTAAAATAAAAAATATTAAAGATGTTGTTTTAGAATATTCTAAGCTTTATGATGAAATTTCAAATTTGCAAGAAATGACTGATCTAGTTATGGAAGAATTTGATGAAGAATTAAAAAAAGAGATTTTACAAGGAACTCAAAGTGCTGAAAAGAAAGTTGAAAAATTGGAATTACAAACTTTTTTATCAGGAAAATATGATAAGAATAATGCTATTATAACTATTCATCCTGGGGCAGGTGGTACAGAATCTCAAGATTGGGCTGAAATGTTATATAGAATGTATACGAGATGGGCTAGTAAGTCTAATTATGAAGTAAATGAAGTAGACTTTTTAGAAGGTGATGAAGCTGGTATAAAGAGTGTTACTTTTGAAGTAATTGGAGAGAATGCATATGGGTATTTAAAAGGAGAAATGGGTGTGCATAGACTTGTACGTATTTCACCTTTTGATAGCAATAGCAGAAGGCATACATCATTTGCTTCTGTTGAGGTGTTACCAGAGATTACTGATGATATAGAATTGGATATTAATCCAGATGATTTAAGAGTGGATACTTACAGAGCATCTGGCGCTGGTGGACAGCATGTAAATAAAACCTCATCAGCAGTAAGAATTACACATATACCAACTAATATAGTTGCTCAATGTCAATCAGAACGTTCACAAATTCAAAATAGAGAAACTGCTATGAGAATGTTGAAGTCTAAACTATTAGATTTGAAAGAGAAAGAACAAAAAGAAAAAATTGAAGATTTAAAAGGTGTTCAAAGAGATATTGCCTGGGGAAGTCAAATACGTTCATATGTATTTTGCCCTTATACACTTGTTAAAGATCATAGAACTAATTATGAAGTTGGAAATGTTCAAGGCGTAATGGATGGAGATTTAGATGGATTTATAGAGAGTTACTTAAAGATGAAATAATTTTTGGAGGTTTAGTATGAATGAGACTATTAAAAATTTAATTGAAAGAAGAAGTTGTAGAAGTTATAAAAAAGATCAAATAACAGATGAAGAATTAAAGCTTATATTAGAAGCGGCTGAGTACGCACCAACTGGGATGGGAATGCAATCACCTATTATTATAGTATTGCAAGACGAAGAAACAATTGCAGAGCTTTCAAGATTGAATGCAAAGATCATGGGAAGAGATGGAGATCCTTTTTATGGTGCTCCTACAGTTGCTATTGTTTTAGCAGATAAAAACAGACCTACTTATATTGAAGATGGAAGTTTAGTTCTTGGAAATATGATGAATGCAGCTTATAGTATTGGTGTTGATTCTTGCTGGATACATAGAGCTAAAGAAGAATTTGAATCAGAAGAAGGAAAAGAATTATTAAAAAGATGGAATATTTCTGATGATTATGTTGGAATAGGTCATTGCATTTTAGGATATAGAGATGGAGAATTATCTCAAGCTAAACCAAGAAAAGAAAATTATGTAACAATTATTAAATAATGTTTTGTGAAAGAAGTTTATATGTGTCATGAAAAAGAAGAGTAGTTTTATTAAGAATTTTGCTATATTTGCAATTCTTATTTTCTTAACTTTTTATATTTTATTTAAAGACCAAAATTTACTAGATATATTTGGAATATTGAAATCTGTTAAAATTCGATTTGTTATTGTAGCAATATTTTGTATGTTTGTATATTTGATGTTAGAGGCGATTAATATTGGAAGGACATTAAAAAATTTAAACGAGAAATCTAGTTTTTTACAAAATTTAAAATATTCATTTATTGGTTTCTTTTTTAGTTCGATAACCCCTGCTGCTAGTGGTGGGCAACCAATGCAAATTTATTATATGCATAAAGATAGAATATCTGTTGCAAATTCAACTTTAGCATTATTACTAAATTTAACAAGTATGCAAATTACAACTATTAGTTTTGCTTTAATTAGTTTGCTCTTTACATATCAACATTTAAATAAAGTTTTGATTATTTGTTTTGTTATAGGTATTTTTCTAAATTCAATGGCATTAGCTTTATTAATAATAGGTATATTTTCAAAAAGAATGTCAAAATGGTTAATAGAGGTTGCTTTAAAAATCTTGAAATTTTTTAGAATTAGAAAACTAGATGAGAAGAAAGAAAAGTTTGAAAATGAATTATTAAAATATCAAGATAGTGCAACATACATAAAAGGAAATAAATTGCTCGTATTAAAGATATTACTTACTACGATAGTTCAGTTTACAGTTTATTATAGTATTACTTATTGGGTATATCGTGCATTAGGATTTAATTCATACAATAGTGCTCAAATAATATGTATGCAATCAGTATTATTTGCTACTGTATCAGGAATACCTTCACCAGGGGCAGTTGGAGTAAGTGAAGGAGCATTTACAGAACTTTTTAGAAATGTGTATCCTAAAAACATAATGGGAAGTGCGGTATTATTAAACAGAGGTGTAAACTTTTATTTATACGTTTTAATTTGTGGAATAGTGACAGCAATTAATCATATTAAGAAAAAAAAGATTGATTCAGTAGATGAGGTGAATATATGTTAAGAAATTTATTGATTAAATTTATAACAGCTGTATTGTTTTTTGCAAGTATGGTTGTGTTTTATATTAATCCTGCTTTTAAATTTGTTTTATATATCATGATATGTTTATCTATTGTTAGATTTTTTGTAACTATGATATTAGAACCTGATAACATATGGGAAATAATTAAAAAGTTTATATATGTTCTTATTGTTATACTGCTTGGTTGTTATATTGCTTTTAATAATATGATTTTATTGTGGATTGTGAATATTGTTATAGTAATAGATACTATAATTGAGACTAGAAGATTTACAAAAGCTATAAAAAATAAATAATTTAAAATTTGAAGTGCCTTTTAATAAAAAGGTACTTTTTTTCAATTTTTCTTCAATAAATGAATGGTAATATATATCCAGAAAAGAGGAAAACATATAAATAGATGTTTTCAGAAAGGAAGGAAATGCAATGAAAAAGAGAACAATTATTCGTATTATAATTTTAACTGTTTTAATTGCAGTTTTAGGTGTTCTTATAAAATTATATTGTGATGAAATAAATAGTCAAAATTCTGAAACAAGTACTTCAGATAATAGACCAGAAATGGGAGAGCAGATGGGCCAACCAGGAGGTGGAGATAATTCGTCTAGTGTAACTAAAACTGGTGCAACTGAATTTACATCTGATGTGACTGAATTTTCTTTATAACAAATACATCTGCTGTAATTAATTTGGAAAATAATAAATTATCTTATGGAAGCGGAATATTATTAAAAGCAGAGGGAACAAGTGAATGGGGTAACTCTGGAAGTAATGGAGGTAATGTTACTCTTAATGCTAATAATCAAGAGTTAATTGGAAATATAGAATGTGATGATATTAGTACAGTTGTTCTTAATTTAACAAATGGTAGTTATTTTGAGTCTGCTATTAATGCTAGTAATACAGGAAAATCTGTTGAATTAAAATAAGAGTTTTAACTATTATAAATAATCATTCTTGTTTAGTATGATTAGATATTAATTAATGGTTGACTTTTACTTTGTAATGATGTTACAATGTTTACATAAGTTAATTTGATTGCGTTTAAAAAGAAACTAGTAGAACTTTATTTAGAATATAGAGAGACAATGGTTGGTGAAAATTGTTTTCGGGTAAAGTTTGAATTACAATTCTTATAGTGATTAACGTGTAGCTACGAAAAGCTGTTAATAAGACAATAATTTATTGTGAATAAAGGTGGTACCACGAGATAGTTCGTCCTTTTAAGGATGGACTATTTTTTTATATATTATGAAACTTTCCTAATATATAAAATTACACTGTACAGAAAATTTATTTCATAAATTTTCGCACACGAACAAATTTACTGAACAAATCTTTGATTTTTTCAGATTTGTTCTTTAATAAGCAAGTATTATTAGATAAATGATTATGCTAAATTGCATAAAAGTATGGAAAAATTTCAGAACGTTTTATGTGTATAGGTATTTGACTATAGTGATGATTAAATTGTCAATCATTAGTTTAGGAGGTGATGCTATGACCCAATGGTTTGCTATGAAGGTAATTATCCAAGGGTTCTTCTACAATACTCATTCTATAAATAAAAAATAAATAGAATGGAGAGATTGTAATGAATAATTTAGAGATTATAAAAAGAAAAGCAGTTCAGATATTTTCTGAACAAGATTTAGATAAGAAGTTAAATAGTGGAAAGAAGTTGACTATAAAATTAGGAGCTGATCCTTCAAGACCAGATCTTCATATAGGACATAGTGTTGTGTTACGTGTTCTTAAAAATTTTCAAGATATGGGACATGAAGTTGTATTTGTTATAGGTGATTTTACTGGCATGATTGGAGATCCTTCTGGAAAGAGTAAAACTAGACCAGCACTTACTTTTGAAGAAACTAGAAAGTCTGCTGAAACGTATTTGGAACAGGCTACTAAGATATTAGATAGGGATAAGACTCGTATAGCTTTTAATTCAGAGTGGTTATCAAAGTTGAATTTTGAAGATGTTATTAAGTTGTGTTCAAAATATACAGTAGCTAGAATAATGGAAAGGGATGATTTTAAGAATAGATTTGAAAATGGTTTGCCATTGTCTATGCATGAATTATTATATCCGTTAATGCAGGGATACGATTCTGTTGCTTTGAATGCTGATATTGAGATTGGTGGTACTGATCAGACATTTAATTTGCTAGTGGGGAGAGAACTACAAAAAGATTATGAACAAGAACCACAAATTGTAATGACATTTCCACTATTAGTTGGATTAGATGGTAAGGAAAAGATGAGTAAGTCTTTAGATAATTATATAGGATTAAATGATACTCCTTTTGCTAAATTGGAAAAGAGTATGAGAATTCCTGATGAAGTATTGAGACAATATTTTGAGTTAGCTACTGATATGCATATTGATGAGATTAATAGTATTCTTAATGGTGATATAAGAGAAGCTCATTTTGAATTCGCTAAAGAACTTATTAGAATGTATGATACTAATGTTGATTTTGAAGAAATAAAGAATAGATATTTGAATATAGCTAATGGTGGAATACCTGATGATATAAAAGAGGTTTGTATAGAAAATAAGCAAATGAATGTTTGTGATTTACTTGTTGAATTAAATATTGCTAGTTCTAGAAGTGATGCTAAAAGAAAAATAGAGGGTAAAGGCATTAAGATTGATGCAGAATTACAGCTAGATGTTAATGAGGTTATTGATTTTAGTAATGGTGCTAAGGTAGTTCAATTTGGTAAGAGCAAGTTTATAAAAGTTAAATAATTTAGTAACGTATTTATAAAAATTAACATAGTATACTTTAAAAGAAAGGAGTGTGCTATGTTTCAAGATTTTAATTCATATAATCAATATTATGGAATAAATGGGGCTTTTAATAATCAAGGTCTTAATGCTAATAATTTGAGTAATGGTTTTGATTTTAGAACTATGAATAGTAATGTTAATAATGAGGAAATAATTACTTTAGCTCAAGGAGTTGATTTAATAAGACAATCTGTATCTGATGAGAGAGAAGATGAAATGTTTTATGATAGTTTGATTAAAAAAGCTCGTACAGAACAGGAAAAGAAAATTATTACTGAAATTAGGGATGATGAGAGAAAGCATAATAGAATTTTAAGAGAGGTGTATTTTAATTTAACTGGTCAGATGGTTTCTGGAATGGGAATGTCAGATATGCCGTCTATGCAGATGATGCCAAATGCATCTAATATGTCTAGTTTACTTGAGAAACCTCATGAAACGCATGAAGAATTAGAATATAAGGCTGGATTGGAAAAAGCTTTATTTGGCGAATTAGAAGCGGTTATTAGGTATAGGAGAATTATGAGTATTATGCCTAGTGGTAATAATTATATTTTGCTTATGTCTATTATGACAGATGAGATTCGACATTCTGCTATGTATAATTTTTTGATACATATTGCTAAGTAAGATTCTTATTAGATTAAAAAATAATTGAGAAATATATTGAAGGTAATAGAAAAGAAGAAGTAGAAGCGGAAAAAAATAGTCTTTAACAAATGAATGTTAGAGACTATTTTTAATTATACTATCTGATTGTACATTGGATAGTTATTATATTATACTTACGCATTACCATTTAATTTTAAATTTTGAGAAGAACTATTATGGTTTTAAATTACATAGAATAATATGCAGAAGAAATGTAATAAGCTACCTAAAAATATGAAAATATGAAATACTGAGTGAATATATTTTTTCTTTTTTCCTAATCCGTATAGTATAGCGCCAATACTATAAACTATTCCACCAGCTAATAATAAGCCAAAACCAAAGTTAGTTAATAATTGTGGTAAAATAGATACCTTTACAATAATGCACCATCCCATAAGTAAATAACATACCATTGAAAGCACTTTATATTTTTTTATATCTATTGAGTTAAATAATATACCTAGTGCAGCTGTTCCCCATATTATTCCAAATATAGTCCATCCCATTGCTGTATCATATCCACGTAAAGTACATAAGCAGAATGGGGTATATGAACCTGCAATTAAAAGAAATATTGCACAATGGTCAAAAATTTGGAAAACTTTTTTTGCTTTTAGTTTTGGACTTAATCCATGATATATACTAGACATTGTGTATAGTATAATCATAGAAATACCAAAAATAACACCGCTTATAATTCCGTATACATTATGGTGTATAGCTGCGAATATAGGAAGTAGAACGGTTGCTACTATTCCTAAGACACCTCCACATATGTGTGTTACCATATTAAAAATTTCTTCGCCTTTTGTGTAAGTTGGTAAAATTCTGTCGGCTAATTTTGTTCTTTTCATTTGAATCCCTCCGTTATTTTAAACTACATCATCTAGTATTGAATACTATATCATAATACTATTAAAATGTCAAAGAAATATTATTGATTAAAACGATTTTTAAAAATAGAAATTCATTCAGTAAGTTTGTTTGTTTACAAAAATTTATGCAGTAAATCTTCTGCGTAATGAAGTTTTATATAATGGAAGATTGTATTATTTATCGGATTTGTAAAAAATTCCTTGATATAGATCTTTTTCCTTTAGGATTTTGTCTAATCCGTTCATTACTTTCTTTTTGTGAAGGTTCCATTCGGGTGCAACAAGTAAATTTTTTGGAGCATCTCCAGAAATTCGATGAATGACAAGTTCTGGAGAAATGTGAGTAATAACATATTCTAAGCAATCCATATAATATTCATATGATATTGGTTCATATAAATGTTGATTATATAGTTTTTCTAGTTTAGTGTTTTTTACAATATAAGTTGAGTGAATTTTAATACCATTAATATTATGAGCGTTAATGAAATTTACGGTATTTTCTAAATCTATTTTTGTTTCATTTGGTAATCCAATCATTATATGTGCTACAACATTGATAGTATATTTGTTTAAAATATTTACAGCGTTTGTAAAGTCTGCTGAGGAATAACCACGATTGATAAATTTGGCTGTTTTATCATTTGAAGTTTGTAATCCTAGTTCTACACATACATAATATTTTTCAGAATATGAGTGTATCAATTTGGCTATTTCTTCAGTAATACAATCTGGTCTTGTTGCAATTTCGATTCCAACAATTCTATCATCTATAAAACATGAATCATATTTTCTTTTTAGATTTTCAATAGTATCATATGTATTTGTAAAGTTCTGAAAATATACTATGAATTTATTAGCACGAGATGCTTTATAGCTATTGAAAAATTGATTGATTTGTTCAGGAATACTAATATGTTTTAAATGATCTCCTGAGCCTGTTTCACTGCAAAAAATACATCCACCATATCCGCATTTGCCATCTCTGTTCGGACAAGTAAAGCCACCGTCAACACATATTTTTAATGTTCTTTCTCCAAATTTATTTTTTAAATATTCATTTAAATGTTTGTATCTTAAATATCTTTCTTCCATTATTTTTTCCAATCTTTTTTGTAATATTATATAGGCGTAAACATAAAATGTCAAAAATTTTGAAATAGCTAAAAATAAATGAAAATATTAATTAATAACATATTGAAAAAACAATTTTGAAATGATATTATTGCTTCGTGAACATGAAGAAAGAATAAATTAATTCGATAAGACTTAAAATATAAATAAAGGAGAGTGCTATATGGAAAAAGAGTACAAAATTGTAGACAGCGTAGAGGCTTTAGAAGAGACAATAAGAAATGTGAAAAAAGCTCAACAAGAGTTTTCTCATTATACTCAAGAACAAGTTGATAAAATATTTTTAGCTGCTTCTATTGCTGCGAACCAAGCAAGAATTCCTCTTGCTAAAATGGCAGTTGAAGAAACTGGGATGGGAGTTGTAGAAGACAAAGTTATCAAGAATCATTATGCAGCTGAGTATATTTACAATAAGTATAAAAATGAAAAAACTTGTGGAACTTTAGAATATGATGCTTCTTATGGAGTAAGAAAAGTAGCTGAACCTTTAGGATTAATTGCTGCTGTTATTCCAACAACAAATCCCACATCAACAGCAATATTTAAGACATTAATTTCATTAAAAACAAGAAATGGAATTATTATTAGTCCTCATCCAAGAGCTAAAAATTCTACTATTGCTGCTGCAAAAATAGTTCTAGAGGCTGCTGTTAAAGCTGGAGCACCAGAAGGAATTATTGCATGGATAGATGTTCCATCACTAGAACTTACAAATACATTAATGCAATCAGCAGACACTATTCTTGCTACTGGTGGACCTGGAATGGTTAAATCAGCATATTCAAGTGGTAAACCTGCTTTAGGTGTTGGTGCTGGAAATACACCTGCAATTATTGATGATACAGCAGATGTTATATTAGCAGTAAACTCAATTATTCATTCAAAAACTTTTGATAATGGTATGATCTGTGCTTCTGAACAATCTGTTATTGTTTTAGATAAAGTTTATGATGTTGCTAGAGCTGAATTTGAGAAAAGAGGATGCTATTTCTTAAATCCAGAAGAAACTGAAAAAGTTAGAAAAACTATAATTATAAATGGAGCATTAAATGCTAAAATAGTTGGACAAAAAGCTCATACAATAGCTGCTTTAGCTGATGTAAATGTTCCTGAAACAACAAAAATATTAATTGGTGAAGTAGAAAGCGTTGATCTTTCAGAAGAATTTGCTCATGAAAAATTATCACCAGTTTTAGCAATGTATAGAGCTAGTGATTTTGATGATGCTCTTGCAAAAGCTGGTCAATTAATTAATGATGGTGGACTAGGACATACTTCTTCATTATATGTTAATACAATTACAGAACAAGAAAAAATTGAAAAATTTTATAGTTCAATGAAAACATGTAGAGTTTTAATTAATACTCCATCTTCACAAGGTGGTATAGGTGATCTTTATAACTTTAAGCTAAATCCATCTTTAACATTAGGATGCGGTTCTTGGGGTGGAAACTCAGTATCAGAAAACGTTGGAATTAAACATTTATTAAATATTAAAACAGTTGCTGAAAGGAGAGAGAATATGCTTTGGTTTAGAGCACCTGAAAAGGTATATATTAAGAGAGGTTGCTTACCAGTTGCCTTAGAAGAATTAAAAAATGTTATGGATAAGAAAAAAGTATTTATAGTAACAGATACTTTCTTATTTGAAAATGGTTATACAAAACCAATTACAGATAAATTAGATGAATTAGGAATTGCACATACTACATTTTCTAATGTTGCTCCAGATCCTACACTTGCTTGTGCAGTTGAAGGAACAAAGGCTATGAACGAATTTAAGCCAGATGCAATTATTGCTGTTGGTGGTGGTTCTGCAATGGACGCTGGAAAAATTATGTGGGTTATGTATGAACATCCTGAAGTTGATTTCTTAGATATGGCTATGAGATTTATGGATATTAGAAAGAGAGTTTATACTTTCCCTAAAATGGGTGAGAAAGCTTACTTTATAGCTGTTCCTACATCAGCAGGTACTGGTTCAGAGGTTACACCTTTTGCTGTTATTACAGATGAAAAAACTGGAACAAAATATCCATTAGCTGATTATGAATTATTACCTAAGATGGCAATTGTTGATGCTAATATGATGATGAATGCTCCAAAAGGATTAACATCTGCTTCTGGTATTGATGCTGTTACTCACTGCTTAGAGGCTTATGCTTCAATGATGGCAACTGAATATACAGATGGTTTAGCTATTGAATCATTAAAGAATATCTTTAAATATTTACCAAGAGCTTATGAAAATGGAGCAAATGATCCAGAAGCAAGAGAAAAAATGGCTAATGCAGCAACAATGGCTGGTATGGCTTTTGCTAATGCATTCTTAGGTGTTTGTCACTCAATGGCTCATAAATTAGGTGCATATCACCACATACCTCATGGTATTGCAAATGCTTTAATGATAGATTTAGTATTAAGATTTAATGCTGCTGAAGTTCCAGCAAAAATGGGAACATTCCCACAATATGACCATCCACATACATTAAGAAGATATGCAGAAGTTGCTGAAGCACTTGGATTTGGTGGATCAAATGATCAAGAAAGTCTAGACAATTTAATTAGAGAAATAGATGCATTAAAAGAGAAGATTGGAATTAAGAAAACTATTAGAGAATATGGTGTAGATGAACAATACTTCTTAGAAAAACTAGATGAAATGTCTGAACAAGCATTTGATGATCAATGTACAGGAGCTAACCCAAGATTACCACTTATTAGCGAAATAAAAGATATGTATTTGAAAGCATATTATGGAGGTGAAGAATAATGAACTTGAATTTTGATAATCCAATAATGGAAAGAAAAACAAAGACAGTTTATAAAGATGGCGATAAAACTATAAAACTATTTGTTGAAAATTATTCAAAGGCAGATATTCTTAATGAAGCATTAAATCAATCAAGAGTTGAAGAAGGAACAGACTTAAATATACCTAAATTACTTGAAGTAAGTAAAGTAGAGAATAGATGGGCATTAGTTTCTGAACATATTGAAGGAACACCTCTTGATAAATTAATGGAACAAAACCCTGAAAAAACAGATGAATATATGAATATGTTTATTGATATTCAATTAAATATATTAGATCACAATGTACCTTTATTAAATAGAATTAAAGAAAAATATACAAGAAAAATTAATTCAACAGATACAATTAGTGATAATATTAAATATGAATTATTACAAAAATTAGACGGAATGGAAAACCAAACAAAAGTATGTCATGGAGATTACAATCCAAGTAATGTTATTGTAAAAGATGACGGAACAGCATTTGTAATTGATTGGGCACACGTTACTCAAGGAAATTCAGCAGCAGATGCAGCTAAAACATTTTTAATATTCTCTATGGATGGAAAAAATGATATGGCTGAAAAATATGTTGATTTATTTACTCAAAAAAGTGGTATTAAGAAAGTAGATATTCAAAGATGGATTCCAATAGTTGCTGCTTCACAAATGGCAAGAGCAACTGAAGAAGAAAAAACTTTCTTAACAAAATGGATCGATGTTGTAGATTATGAATAATTGACTAATTCTACAAATTTTGATATAATATTTATGTATTAATAAAAAGGAGGTTTTTACAATGGGAAGATATTGTGATAACTGTGATAATTGGTCTGCAGACGGAGACGGATGGGGAAAATGCAAAAAACAAGGATACAAAACAACAAAAGGATCTGAATCTTGCGGAGAATGGAAATAGGAATTGGACCCCTCGGCATATAGTGCCGGGGGATTTTCTTATATTATAAGAACTAGCTAAGAAAATTTGATTTTAAAGCATATATAGATCGTACTTGAAATTAATAATAAAAAATGGTATCATATTCACGTAATATGTTATTTTTTTATATAATATATTAGATTACTAGTAGCAATATTTAAATTTAAATTTGCTGGTATATTTATTCTAAAGAAGGTGCCAAAATATGGGCATAGTAGTACAAAAATTTGGAGGAAGTTCTGTCGCAACTACAGAAAAATTAAAAAAAGTTTGCAATCACATTACTAAAGAATTTGAGAAAGGAAATGATGTAGCAGTAGTAGTTTCAGCCCAAGGAAAAACAACGGATCGATTAATAACTGAAGAAAGAGAAATTACACAAAGCCCAAACAAAAGGGAACATGACGTCCTTGTTTCAACTGGCGAACAAATTACTATTTCAAAATTAGCTATGATGCTTAATGAAATGGGATATAAAGCTATTTCATTAACAGGATGGCAAATACCAATAGTTACAGATGAAAACTTTGGAAATGCTAGAATAAAATCTATTAATGCACAAACAATTTTAGATTTATTTGAGAAAGGTTATATTGTAATTATAGCTGGTTTCCAAGGAATTAATGAAAATGGTGAAATAACAACTCTAGGAAGAGGTGGATCAGACACAACAGCAGTAGCGATTGCTGCGGGGCTAAAAGCTAATAAGTGTGACATTTATACTGACGTTGATGGTGTATTTACTACAGATCCAAGGATAACAGAAAAGGCTAAGAAAATTGACAATATTTCTTATGATGAAATGCTTGAGTTATCTAGCTTAGGAGCTAAAGTGCTTCATAATAGATGTGTTGAAATTGGAAAAAAATTTGATATTCCTATTGTTGTAAAAGATACAGCTTTAGAAGAATCAAAAGGAACGGTAGTTAAAAATAGCAAGTATTTAGAAGATATGGAAATTAGCGGAATTGCTAAAGATGATAATATTTCTAGAGTAACTGTTATGGGATTGGAAAATAAAATAGGAAAAACATATAGAGTTTTTGATTTGTTAGCTAAACATAAAATAAATGTTGATACAATAGTTCAATCTTTTGGAGAAAGTATAAACAAGAACTTATCTTTTACAATAAAAACTGCAGATTTACCTGAAACATTGAAGGTTTTAGAAGAAAATTTAGAATATTTAACTGCAAGAGAAATCATTCATTTTGATAATTTGTCAAAAGTATCAGTTGTTGGAATAGGAATGACAAATAGGACAGGAATTGCTTCAAAAATGTTCGAAGCGTTGTATGAAAAGAACATTAATATGCATTTGATTAGTACTTCTGAGATTAAGATTACGGTTCTTGTTAATCAAGATGAAGCACCAGAAGCTGTTAAAGCAATTCATGATAAATTTTTTGAATAAGATATTTAAGGGACGATATTGAATCGTCCTTTTTTTTGTGCGAAATTTATGCTTAGATAAGGTTCTATTAATTCAATTGACTGCATATAATATTTTAGACGGAAAAGGGGAGTGGAGGTGTTTATATGCAATATGATGAAGTACAGACTAATATAATGCAAAATGTTATATTGGAAAATAGAAAAAAACTTACATTAACAGGGATTAAAGACGTACTAAGCTTTGATGATGAAATAGTAATTGTAGAATCTGAATTGGGACTTTTAAACATTAAAGGAGCTGATTTGAGAGTTAATAAAATATCAGTAGAAACAGGAGATGTTATTGTTGAAGGAAATATTAGAGCCATAGAATATTCTGATAAAGATTTATCTTCAAAACAAGGGCTAATGAGCAAGATTTTTAAATGATATATACAGAATTTAATATATTTCTTGCGTTTATTCTAATTGGTTTAATTATAGGTTTCCTTTTTGATTTTTTTAGAATTTTGCGTCGTACATATAAAACTCCCGATTTTATTACAATTATAGAAGATATTCTTTTTTGGCTTGTTTCAGGTATTATTTTATTACTTGGAATATTTATTTTAAATGAAGGAAAAATCAGAGCTTATTTATTTTTAGGTCTATTTTTAGGGATTATTGTATATACAATGATATTTAGTAGAGGAGTTGTAAAGATTGGAACAAAAATTTTAAAAATTTTTAATCGATTTATAGCATTTCCTATACAAAAAGTGGTAAAATATGTAGGAAAGATACTAAAAAAGTTGTTACAAGCATTTATAAAAAGAGTAAATAAATTAAAAATCGACTTAAAGTCAAATAAAAAAACACAAAAAAGAAGGAATTACTGATTTTTTGTAGAATATTATAAATGTATATGTAGATATATTATAAACAAATGTATTGGAGTACACTGATGAAAAAATTTTTAGGTATGAACAATTTATATATTAAAGTATTAGTTATAATTTTTTGTATATATGTTATATCTGTTATGATTAATCAACAGACCAAGTTAAATAACTACAAGGAGTCACAAGCGTATTATCAAGAAAAAACAGATGAAGCAAAACAATATCAAGAATCTTTAAAAGCTCTTAAAGAAAACATTAATTCACCAGAGTATATAGAAGAACTTGCACGTGAAAAGTTAAATATGTATTTACCAAATGAACGTGTATATATAGATGTTGGTACAAAATAAAGTAACTATACTCTAAAGTAGTTACTTTATTTTATTTTCTAAAAAGAAAAATTTAAAAATCTTATTAAATTACAATTCAAAGAAATTTTATTCTTAAAATAATCCATTAAAAAATTAAAATTTAAATAAAAATATAGGGGGCTTTATATGAATTATAATGATATGTCACTATTAGAATTACGTGAAATAGCAAAAGAGAAAGATTTAAAAAATGTTTCAAAAATGAAAAAACAAGAATTGGCAGAAATGTTAGAATCATTAGAAAATCAAGAGAAACCAACAAATGAACAATCAATTAAAAATAATTCTAGCAGAGAAAATGATGGAACATATAAACCAAATAATGAAAATGACGAAATAGCTGAAGGAATACTTGAAGTTATGCCTGATGGTTATGGATTTTTAAGAGGAGATAATTATTTATCAACTAGCAAGGATGTTTATATTTCTCCGGTTCAAATTAGACGTTTTCACTTAGATACAGGTGATAGAATAAAAGGTGTTATGAGAAATCCAAAGGAAGGTGAAAGATTTCCAGCACTTATTTATGTTGGAGAAGTAAATGGTGAACATCCTGAAAATGCAATGAGACGAAGATCGTTTGATGATTTGATACCTATTTATCCAAATAAAAGATTAAAATTAGAAACAGGTTCAACTAATTATACTATGAGAATAATGGACTTGCTTTCTCCAATTGGAAAAGGTCAAAGAGGAATGATCGTTGCACCTCCAAAAGCTGGTAAAACAACAATTTTAAAGCAGATTGCTAATAGTATATCTATTAATAATCCAGAAGTTGAATTAATTGTTCTTCTTATAGATGAAAGACCTGAGGAAGTTACTGATATGAAACGTTCAATAAAAGGAGATGTAATTTATTCTACATTTGATGAATTACCAGAACATCATATTAAGGTAGCTGAAATGGTTTTAGAAAGAGCTAAAAGACTTACTGAGCAGAAAAAAGATGTTGTTATATTACTAGATAGTATAACAAGATTAGCTCGTGCATATAATCTTACAATTCCTTCTTCAGGAAGAACATTATCAGGAGGTTTTGACCCTGCAGCATTACATAAACCTAAGAGATTTTTTGGAGCAGCTAGAAATACAGAAAATGCAGGAAGTTTAACGATTTTAGCAACAGCACTTATTGAAACTGGAAGTAGAATGGATGATGTTATATTTGAAGAATTTAAGGGAACTGGAAATATGGAAGTTCACTTGGATAGAAACTTGTCTGAGAGAAGAATATTCCCAGCTATAGATATAAATAAGTCTGGAACTAGAAGAGAAGATTTGCTACTTTCTCAAGAAGAATATTTACCAGTTATGGCATTGAGAAAATCTATGTCTAGAATGAATAATATGGAAATGGCTGAAAAAGTCATGAATTTGATAGCGGAAACAAAGTCAAATACTGAATTTATTCAAAAGTTAAATTCTATATTAAAAAAAGATTAATTACGGAATACTCTAAGATTGTAAGAAAGCAAAGATAATATAATATCATAATGAGCATATCAGTAATTAAAATATATGATATCAAGTATTGAAAAGGCAGATTCTACAATTTATGAGTGATAGTTATATTTATATGCAAAGAAGCCAGTGGAAATTATCACTGGTTTTTTTATGTGTCTAAATTTTTTAATATTGTTATGTACACTTTTTGTGAAATAATATATAATATTTTCAGTGAAAAGGGGGAGTTATTATGCTTAAGAATTTTTATCCATACGAATATGTGGAAAGTGTATTTACAATTGATTATGAAAAATTATATGAAAAGGGTTATAGAGGTTTAATATTTGATATAGATAATACTTTAGTACCTCATGGAGCTGATGCTACGCCAGAGGTAGATGAACTTTTTAAGAAAATCCAAAATATTGGATTTAAAACTTTTTTATTGTCAGATAATGGCGTAAAACGTATAGAAAAATTTTTGGAGAATATTGATAATTGTTCTTATATAGATAATGCTGGAAAACCTAATCCGAACAATTATTTAAAGGCTGTAGAATTATTAGAGATTGAAAAAGATAAAATTATATATATTGGTGATCAAACATTTAAAGATATTCTTGGAGCCAATAGGGCTGGAATTGCTAGTATTTTAGTTAAGTATATAGGATATTATGATAATGACAAAAAAGGAATAAAGAGAAATATAGAAAAGTACATATTAAAAATGTATCGCAGAAATAAGAAGTATCAGCACAGATTAGGAGATATTGAAATAAAAGGAGAAAATAAAATGGAAGAAAAAAAGAAAAAATTATTTTGTGAAAGAAATGCGTTATTTTTTAAATTAGCTGTCCAAAAAGGAATTTGCAAAAGACATATTCAAGATTTTTTAAGTAAAGAGAAACTTGCTAAAGAAAAAAGAACAGAAAAATTGCCTAATTTGGTATCTAGTTATAATTCATATTTAATTAAAAAAGGTACAGAGCCTGACTTACAGGAAAATAAGGTTGTAAATGTTAATATAGCATCATCAAAAATTAACGGATTAGTTATTCATCCTGGAGAAATTTTTTCATATTGGAGAATTATAGGTACAGTTACTAAAAGAAAAGGATATAAAGAAGGTAGAGTTTTAAAAAATAATAAAATTCAACCAGGCATGGGCGGAGGACTTTGCAATTTAGCCAATACTATTAATTTGGTTGTTTTAAATAGTCCATTAGAAGTTACAGAGTTTCATACTCATTCTGATGCTTTGGCACCAGATTATGGCGAAAGAATTCCTTTAAAAGATGGAACATGTGTTGGGTATAATTATATTGATTATAGATTCAAAAATACGACAGATCAAGATATTCAATTATTTGTTTGGGTTGAAAATAAAACTTTATATGCTGAATTAAGAAATGAAAAAGAATTTCCTTGGAGATATGAAATAACAGAAGAAGATCATCATTTTCAAAAAGAAGGAGAAAATTATTATAGAGTATCAAAAATTTACAGAAATAAATTTGATAGGAAAACTAATGAATTGCTAGAGAAGACATTGATCTGGGATAATCATTCAAAGGTAATGTATGATTTTAATTTGATTCCTAAAGAGCTGATAAGAGAAATTTAGTATAACTTAAAAGGAGTTTAAGAATTAAATGAAAAATATAATGAAAAAAATTTATAATAATGTCATAACTAATCCATATGTAATATTATTTTTCGTTACCTTTTTAATAATGATTCCGTATATTTTCTCAAATAAATATATAGATGGAAATGATTCAAATTTTCATATTAGCAACATATTTTCAATATATACAGGAATGAAACAAGGCGTGGTATCTAATGTATTGCCTGTAATTGCTCATAATTTTGGATATGCTACTAGAATCTTTTATCCACGATTGGCACATTTTTCAGCTGCTTTAGTTACATTAATAATTAATGGAAATGTAATTTGCGGATTAAAAATAATTCATTTTATGGTGTTTTTTTTATCAGCTGTTATGATGTATAAACTTGTTAATAAATTATTTAACCATAAACTTTCAGCAATTATTTCTGCAATATTCTATTTATCTTTTCCATATATGATAACTGAAACTTTTGTTAGAGATTCTATAGCTGAGTCATTTATCTTTATTTTTATGCCAATGATATTACTTGGTTTATATGAACTGTTTCATGGAGATAAAAAATACTTTTATTTATGCTTTATATTAGGATATGTTGGACTAATTAATTCACATTTAGTATTAGCTGTATATTTCACAGCATTCGCATTTATGTATCTATTGTTAAATATTAAAAAGGTTTTTGATAAAGAAAATTTGCTAGCTCTAATAACATCATCTACACTAATTTTATTACTTACTGCAACATTTACTATTCCTATGTTACAGCATAAATCGTTAAATGCTTATACTGTTTTTAAAGATGATGGGATGGCAAACGGTGGTTCTGTAGCAGGGTCAACAATGGGATTTAAAGACTTTTTCATACAAAAGCCATGTGCTGCATATTCAGATATAACTTATTATTTGAATTTGTTAGGGGTTGGACTTGCTGTTTATGCTATAGTGATTAATAAGAAAATATTTGTTAAAGATGAACAGAATAATTTTTTTAAATTTCTATTTATTGCTATAATAATATGTACATTTTTAATGTCAAAATTGTGTCCATGGGTAATTTTCCCTAAGACTCTTTTGATGATACAGTTTGCATGGAGATTAGAAGCAATATTGCTATTATTACTAAGCATATTGGCTGGCAGTGTATTTAAAACAATAGAAAATAAGAAAATACGTGTAACTGTAGTTATAATTACAATTGCATTTAATGTTTTTACTGTATATAATGCTTATAATTTTGATATTTTGAAAGACAGAAAATTAGAAGATATTGATATGTCATCATATGGTATGGGATGGCAAAGAGAATATTTACCAATCAATACAGAAAATAATTTGGAATATTTTGATTCAAGAAATGATGATATTTTAGTAAAGAATGGTTCTGCAACAATATCCGTAAAAGAGAATAATGTTCCAACATTAGAAGCTGAAATAGAAGATTGCGAAAACGAGACAACTATTGAATTACCTAGAATTTACTATTTAGGATATGAGGCTACATTAGAAGGAAATGGAACTACTAAAAAATTGGAATTATATATGAATGACAAAGGCTTTATAGAAACTAAAGTTAATTCTAATGGAATATTAAAATTAACATATAAGGGAACATTAATGATGCAAATAGCAAATGCTATATCTATTATAACGTTAATTGGTATAGTTGCTTATGTTATAATCAGATATGTTTTAAATGGAAAAATAAAATGCCTTGTTAATAAGTAGTTTAAATATTTTATTAAATATATTTTTTAGGAGGAAGAAAAAATGAAAAACAATGTTTTAATTATTGGTTTTATTTGCTTAATTATTTTGGGGATATCAATGATTTCTTATTCAGAAGATTCATCTAATGCTGGACGTAGTGCTTCTTCTGAAACATATGGTGGAGATGCTTATACAGGAATTCAGCAAGCTGCTGCAACTACTGCGAATAATGTTGATAAGGAAAATGACAATTTTTTATATTATATAAAATGTAATGGTATTTTTTATATAATAGTTGGTGCTGTTGGTATCACTTATTCTGCTATTGATAAATTCAAGAAAAACTAATAAATTACTAAAATTTTTTTAGTAAACATGTAAAACGGCTTGTGAGAATCGCTTATAAGCCGTTTTTATTTTTAAGTAATATAATTTGTTGTTTGAATATTTGGTTAATGTGCTGGAATTTAGTTTATTGTTAAAAAAATCTATTTATGGTATATTGACATTAAATAATAATTTAGGAGTTAGTAAATGGAAAAAATAGAATATGATTATAAAAAAACACCTTTGACTTATCAAATTACAGAATATGATTGTGGGACAACTTGTGTATTAAATGCAATAAAATACTTATTTAACAGAGAAGAAATAGTACCACAAATGTATAAAAAAATCTTAGAAGAAACATTAGATAAATCGTTTAATAATGAAATTGGAAAAGGTGGTACTACTAATATATCTTTAAGAAAATTATGTAATGAATTATATGTAAAGGGAGGGAAAAATGTTGACATTATATCTAAAGAACTATCTCAAGATAATGTGAGTATTTATAATAAGGAATTAGAAAAAGAAATAGTTAATGGATGTGTTGCCATATTAAAAGTTTATCAAGAGGTATCACATTATGTATTACTAACAAAATTAGATGAAAGTTTTGCATACATTTTTGATCCATACTATTTACCAATAAACTATTATGATAATGATGATTCTGTTGAAATAGTAAAAGATAGAGGCTTTGAATATAATAGAAAAGTAAGAAAAGAACGTTTAAATTCTAATACTTCATTAGATTTTGCATTATTACAAGGAGAGCAAGCACAGATAATAATTTTAAAGAAAATCTAGAATTAAGCCGGAGTAGGAGAGAGGAGCTGCTTTGAAAACTACAAGTTTGAAAATATAAATTTAAATAATTTTAAATATGATTTTTTAGATCTAAAAACAAATCTAAAAAATATTTAAAAAAAGTTTTTATAAAAAACTAAATTATAAAAACAAAATTTAAAATAAAATTTTGAAATTTATAATTTATTAAATCTGGTTTTAGTTTTGCGCAATGTTAATTTACAATCATTATATACACGTAAAAAAACAAAACCGAACATTTGTGTATAATAATTTTTTATATTATATTGTTATAATTAATGATTATTTTTGTGAATTTTTAGTACTTGAATTTAATTATTAAATTAATGATATTATTTATAAATAAAACACTTCAAAATCGTTTTTAAGACATTTTTATACAAAGTCAAACAAATTATATATTTAGAATTTAAAAGCCAAATATATAATTTATACGAAATATTATATAAATCTAATGAAATATTCATAAATTAGGTATTTCTAAAATATACAAAAAATGGTCAAAAAAACGACGCACGAGAATCGATTTTAAGGCGTTTTTATAAATTAGTCATATAGTTTGTTGTCTTAAAAATAAGGCTAATTTAGGCTTTTTCGTAATTTGATGATTTTTTTGAAAATATAAAAAGTAAATTATAAAATCAAAAATAAATTATATTAAAACTGTTATAATGAAATTATAAAGGTTGATTATAAAAGTTCGTTAAAATGGATTTTAAGAGGTCTGATAATTGAATAGATAATATATAAGCATAATATAGAATAAGTAAATATGCATAATAATTTATATATAAGAACGGATGGTCGAAAGTATTGAAATGTCTAGGAGTGGAGCCGTTTGGAACAATACTATATTTGTCCTACTCCTATTTGCACAAAACTTTGATTTTGTGCAATGTTCTGTATTCCTTTTTTTACACTTTTCCATATCTACTTCTACCTCTCTTCTATTGCTTATTGATCTTATATTGCTTATTGATATGTTAAAGTGAATCCAATTATAATTTACTATTTTATTATTTTATGTTTTTTTAAATTAGCTTTCGCAATGATTTTATTTTAAAAATTATTATTTTTCACTCGTTTATTATAAATTATACAAGATATATTTTTAAATTTTGCTTTTACAACTTTCAAGTCCATAATAAGATTTTTCTCGAAATCATTGGCAGTCCCATTTTTAATAACAACTTTTTCATTGGTGCTTCTGCCATTTTTTTTGTGTTCCTTCCATTTTACACACTCCTTTAGATTTTTTTGCAAAAAAATAAGCGTAAGTCCTTTTTCTGGACTTACGCTTTCGCTACTCGACTTTATAACCTTTCATTTTAGTATATAAATATCGTATCATAAATTTAGAATCTTGTAAACAAATGTTCTTCCCAAACTAAAAAAATAGAGGACTGAAATTGTCCTCTATAATTATTCTTATTTTTTGTGATGTTTATTGATTTTTGAAATTTCTTTAAATTTATCTTTTTTATTTCTTAGATATTGTACAGAATTGGTGTTATATTCTGATTCTCTTTTTAAGCTTAAATATTTTTCAAACCTTTCTTCTGATAGTTTGCCAGTTTCAATTGCTTCACGTATTTTACATCCAGGTTCGTTTGTGTGAGTACAATCAGAAAATTTGCATATTTGAGCTAGTTTTTCTATGTCTTTAAATGTTTCACTTATACCTGCTTCAGCGTTCCACATTCCTAGTTCTCTCATACCTGGAGTATCTATAATCATAGCTCCATTTGGTAACATTATTAGGTTTCGTGATGTTGTTGTATGTTTTCCTCTTGAATCTTTTTCTCTTATTTCAGAGGTTCTTATTATTTCTTTTCCGTAAAGTGTATTTATTAAAGTTGATTTTCCTACACCAGAAGAACCTAGAAAAACAATTGTATTTCCTTTTGAAAAATATTTTTGTATGTTTTCTAAACCTTCTTTGGTTTTGCAACTTATTGCATATACATCTACTCCAAAAGAAATGTCTTTAACTTGTTCTACATATTCTTGCGTATTGGCTACTAGATCGCTTTTAGTTAGTATTATTACTGGGATTCCACCTGATCCCCAAGCTAGGCTCAAATATCTTTCTATTCTTTGTAAGTTGAAATTATTGTTAAGTGATTGCATTATAAATACATAATTAAAATTTGCAGCGACTAGCTGTTCATGCTGAATATGCAATTTGTGGTTTCTATCGCTTGTAGATGCAGCTCTTGAAAATGAGCTTTCTCTTTTTAAAGTTTCGAAAATCATGCTATCACCATTAGAATTCCACTCAATTATAACGAAATCGCCTGTTGTAGGATAAATGCTATTTGGATTATCATAATAGCAACCTCTTTTTATTTGAGCATATCCTTGCCCTTGGTTGCAAACAATTTCGTATCTATCTTTGTGTGCTGCAATTATACGTGCGATTGTTTGACCTTCATATTTTTTTATCAAATTCTTTTTTAATCCATAATCTTTTATATTCATTTTATTTCCTCTTTTCTTAAAATATTTGAATTTTAAGAAATTACGGAATCCAATATAATATTAATTTTTATCAAAAAATCCTCCTTGTTTATTTTATTCTAAAATCTCTTTTACTACTTTACATGGGTTACCTACAGCTACAACATTAGATGGTATATCTTTGTTAACAACGCTTCCAGCTCCTATTACAACATTATCTCCTATTGTTACTCCTGGTAAAACACAAACATTTCCACCAAACCATACGTTATTTCCTACTTTAATTGGCTTGGCGTATTCTAATCCTTGATTTCTTGTTTTGTAATCTAATGGATGACCTGAGGTGTAAAATCCACAATTTGGTCCAATAAATACGCTATCACCAAATTCTACTTTGTTAGCATCTAAAATTACTAAATTATGATTCGAATAAAAATTCTTACCTAGATATATGTTAAATCCATAATCACAATAAAAATTTGGTTCAATTCCAAGGGTATCGATTTCTTTTTGAAATAGCTTTTCTAATATTGCTTTTTTCTTTTCTAAATCTCTTACATCACAATCGTTGAATTTTTTACATAATTCTTTTGCGGTTAGTCTTTTTTCTAATAATTCTTTATCATAGTTAGCATCATATATTTCACCTGCTAACATTTTTTCTTTTTCATTCATGATTTTCTCCTTAATTATATTATTAATGCTTTAAACTTTGTTATATATATTTTTCTACAAACTATATTGTTGATACTTTACTAGAGTGTTTGTTATTCTTTGAAGACAAAATACTTACTCATATCAATTTCTTCTAATTCTAGCAATTGTATTTTCTTTTCTATTCCACCTGCATAGCCTGTTAAGCTTCCGTTTGTTCCAATGACTCTGTGACAAGGAACAATTATTGAAATGGGATTATGTCCTACTGCTCCACCTATTGCTTGTGCTGACATTTTTGATATGCCTTTCTGCTCTGCAATTTTTTTAGCTATGTCATTGTATGTAACTACTTTACCATAAGGAATTGTTTTTAAAATTTCCCATACACTTTTTCTAAATTCACTTCCAATAAGGTTTATGTCTAGTTCATTTATGCCTGGCTTTTCTCTGTTAAAATATCTATCTAACCAGCTTTTTGTTTTTGTTAATATTTCAATATCTTTTTTTTTGCTGTTTCTTCTTTAAAGCCAGATAAATAATATTTTTGATTTTCTATCCATAAGCCTATTAATTTATTATCTTTAGCTGCAATTAGTAAATTTCCAACAGGTGATTTATAATTGGTTGTGTAAATCATTTTCGCACTCTCCTTTTCGCTTATATTATATCAGATGATTTTAATATTTGCATTTGAAAATTAATTAAAATTATTTTATAATGCTTTTGAGGTGAAAATATGAAAACAGTTTTAGATGATGAACTATCATATTTAATATATTCAATTGTAGAAGAAATCCCGGTTCGGTTGTGTTGCAACTTATGGACAAATTGCAAGACTAATGGGTAAACCTAAAAATTCTAGATTGGTTGGCAGAGCTTTGAAAATGTCTTTTCGCTATGGTAATTTTCCTTGCCATAGAGTTGTTAATCATCAAGGGAGAATTTCTCCAGGTTGGATTGAGCAAAAAGATTTATTAATAAATGAGGGTGTTACTTTTAAAGATGAGTTACATGTTGATTTAAAAAAACATCAGTGGAATATATAGATAAAGCAGATAATTATTAATTATCTGCTTTATCACTTATTTATTACTTGCTTCTTTCTTTTGCATATTCACAAATAATATTTACTACCTTCTCATTTCCAATAGAACAGTCAAGACAAATATCATAGTTTTCTTTATCTCCCCATTTTTTGACAGTATATCCAATTGATCCTAGTGATAAACAAGTACAACTTTTTAAGTATGTTGTCCCCATAGATATTACTTCTTGATTTCCACCTGCAAATAAAGAAATAAACCATTTAGATCCAAATAAACCAAATAGCAAAAATACTATAAATATGCATATACTTAAAAATATTCCATTTCCAGCTACTTTCTTAAAGTCTTTTTTTGCCAACTTTTTTTGTTACATTTTGGACATTTCATATAGCGTGTAGTTCCAGAGTGCATTGCAAAATATACTTGGCTATATTTTGGTACATATTTATGATGACATTTTTGACATTCATAATAACCTGTTTCTGTTTCTATTTTTAATGCAAATGAAACACCTATTATTAAAAGAACAAATGCTAATATAAACAATACTATTTTCGCAATATTATTCTCTACTAAAAATGATGTAACGAAAATTAGTATTAAGAAAGATATTGTCGAACTAAATCCAATCACATTTTCATACATCATTAATTTTTTATTTTGCATTTCTTCTTTTTGTGCCATTTCTAATAATGTTTTTTCTGCTACTTCATTATAATTATTCATTTCAACCAACTCCCCACATAATAATTCATTTACACTTATTTTGAGTTCATTACACAAATCAAGCATTATTGATGAATCAGGCATTCCTTTTCCATTTTCCCATTTAGATATAGCTCTATCTGTAATGTTTAATTTTTTTGCAAGTTGCATTTGAGTTAAATTATTCTTTTTTCTACATTCAGCTATAAATTTTCCTATTTTAATCTGATTCATATCTTTTACCTCCTTCAATTTAAGTGTAAATTATTATCTAAAAAAAGTACACATACTAATCGTTGAGAGGGGTATTTTTCTTTATCAACGATTAGTTGAATTGTTATAATTTGTGTGATAACTTGTAATTTATTGTTATACCCATATAATCAATATTAGTAATATAATACCCATACCTAGAAAACCATATCCCATAATTCTACTCATTTTTCTAAATGATTTTTCAGTTTTAGGAGTTGGATGAAAAAGTTTTTTTCCTGTTTCATAATTCATTTTAGGCATATAGTTTCCAATAATCGTAAATAATATTCCTAATATCAAACATACACTTTTTCCAACATAAACATCACTACCTAATGGAACTTCTATCATAATAATATATACTAATACTGTAATAATTGGAATAAACCATTCCATTATTTTTACAATTCTAGGTTTTTCACTATTTTTTAATTTATTAACTTTTGTTGTAGATATTATACATATTGCTTGCACAATAGCCATAATAACTGGTATTCCAAATAATGCAAAATTTTTTTGTGCATAATTATCTGGTACATCATTTATCGTAAAATGAATTGGCATTTGTTCTGGTAGCCTATTATAAAAAGCAATACCTAATACCATTGGTAATAAACATATAATTACACTTAAAATTAATGTTCTTTTATTTTTCTTTTCCATTCTTATTTCCTCCCAACTTATAAATCCAAACTAAAACATCTTCAAATACGGAACTATTTAATTCATAAAATATAAAGTTCTTTTGCTTTGTTTCAGTTATTAAATTCGCTTTCTTTAAATTTGATAAATGATATGATACGGTTGCTCCTGTTAAATTAAAACTACTTGATATTTCTCCTGCTGTTTTTCTACCATCTTTTAATAGTTCTAATATCTCTCTTCTTACAGGATCACTAATTGCTTTTAATGTTTCCGACATTCCCAAAATAATTACCTCACTTATAGTATTTCGATATATATCTAAATAGATTATACTATTTTGTAACTCTAATGTCAATAACTATTTAGATTTTTTTCTAAATAGTTATATAAAAATAGATTAGTTGTATTTCAAACTAATCTAAACAATAACTTACTATTTTTCTAACTAATTACTAAATTGTAATTTGAATTATTATTTAATCTTTTTTATTGGATGTCTTATGACTGTTTTTAATTTATTAACATCACATTTTCTTGGATCACTTAAATATATTTCGTGATGGTATCTCTCATCAGTTATATCTAATTCATAACCATTTTCTTTCATATATTCGTGCATTAAATTAACTGTTGCCGGCTCATCATCATAAGAACCCAAGTGCATACATTGAACACATATACCTTCATCATAAGTTAAAAACTCAACTCTTGAAAAATCTTGTTTCTTCTTTTTTGTTGCTTCTTCAATAGCCCACTCGAAATCATCTTTAGTTACAAAATCTGGTAATCTAATAATAGATATAAAGTGCATAGTATTTTTATTATTATAATCAATGCTACCTTTCAATCCATCCTGCCACCAAAATCCTTCTAATGGTGGAACAACATATTCAAAAAAGCCATCTATTTTATGAGTTCCTTTGTAACTCATTTTTATTGTATAGGCAATACCATATAACAATCCTATTGTATTTTTATAATCTCCGTTTTCTTCGTTAGGGTTTCCAGATCCTCTAACTGCTATATAATTCATTTTAGGAATTTCTACTATACTAGGTTTATTCTTTGGCATATAGAATTCCTTATATTCTTTTTTGTAATCAAAAGCCATAATTACATCTCCAATCTATTTAACAAATTACTATTTTGACTTTACTTATATATTGTAATTTTTTATTATATTTTATTGAAAGATACTGTCTTTTCTTTCATTGATATTTTACTAACCTCATAACCATATTCTTTTAATTCTTTTTTATAGGTCAAAAATGAATGGTCTATTTCAAAACCTAAAATAGATTTAATTTCTTTATAAGTTAATTTATAATTTTCTTTTTTATTTTCTTTTACATAATTCCATAATGGTTCATATTTACTCATTTTGGCACCTCACATAATTGTAATTTATTCGCTTTGATTTGATAAAACTTGTTCGTAAGTATATTTTAACATAGCAAGTTTTTTCTGTCTTTCATTATCAGAACTTTTTTCTCCATCTAACATATACTCTAAATCTGCATATAATTTTTGAAATAAAAAATAGACACATGAGATTATAAATGACATAATGAGATTTTCAATAAAACATTGATAGCGCAAAAGGGTTTACATAATCATTGATTTTACAATGTTTATATGCTATAATAAATATAACAATTATTAGAAAGGGGTCTCTATGAGTATCGAGACCATAAGGAATTTAATATATGAACACACAAAATGCAGCCTACGGTTTATGGGTGGACTACTGGGAAGATGAAATTCTTCCTACAAAGTATGGCGAAAGTTACTGCCCTCAGGTTAGCCTATATGAAACTATAGACCCAGATGAAGAACTTCATAAATTTAATTTTAAGTGTTTATGCTTAATATCAAATGATATTCAAGCCAACAAGAGAATCTGGAAAAAGATTGCAAAAATTGCTCATTCAGAGCTAACTTATTGGCATGATGATGAAGATGATTTTATGATTATTGAATTTCATATTAATCTTCTAAAGCCAATATTACAGGAAGAAAATATTCTTCCTGAAGATATGAGCGATATGGCTGCAATCCGTTGGCTACTTGAGCATTGCTATGGGATTAAACCATTTCCATGGAATTTATTGGATTAAAGTCAAAGGAAAAGTTGCTAAATAGCAGCTTTTTCTTCGTTTTAACATATTTTTTATTTTTATTCGTCTTCCAATGTTTCATTATATTCAAATTCATAATCTATATCTGAGTCTTGATTATTTTTTTACACTTTTCCATATTTCCATTACAGTATTTATATCTTTCTTTTCAAATTTCCTTATCATATATTTCTCCAACTAATTACTAATCTATCTTTCAATATCATCTGATTCTACCAATTTTTTAATGTTTTTTAAAGCTTCTCCTGATTCTCTTTCTATAGTATGATCTTCTTTTTGAAATGCTCTCATATAACTTCTATCGGGATATTTTTCTTTATGTATTTCCATAATTGGGATTGGTTTACCATCTTTTCCAAATTGTTCGGCTAATCCTTTATGATAATCTGTAGTTGAACCATATACTATAATGTAATCTGGCATTATTCTTCCATCACTTGTATAATTTTCTATTCCAGAAGCATCAACATTCATTCTCATCATTGTTGCTTCATTATATTCATGAGTTGGGTCTTTTTCTTCGATTCCTTCTACCTGTGCAGCTGTTTTTCTTAATAATTCTTCACTATAATCAAAATGAACACCAGTATGTTGAAATTCTGGGTCAATTCTTCTTTTGCTATGACTAACATGTGCATCATATGGTGACATACCGACAATTTGTTTTGCTGGAACACTTGCAAATCCTAAATGAATTGAACCAATACTATCGCATGAATGCATATTGTTTGCTTCAATTACACAACCAGATACTGTGCTGCAACCTTCTTCAAATTCTCTCCAAATTTTACCTGCAGGCATATTGTTTGGAATACTAATGCCAGAGTTGTTAGTTCCTGCACCATCTAGTCTAGTAGAATGTTCAATAACTTTAAAATCAGCTCCTGTTAAAGAAATTATTTCAAATCCATCATCAGTTTTTTGGTAGGAAATACCCTGTTCACCATTTTTAGCTCTTTCTTTAGCTTTTTCAACTGTTGTTAAAGAATTAACTAAATCTTGTGCGTATTGTTGTGGAACTTTTTCTTTTAATTCTTTTACATCTTGTACTTTAATAATATCTGATCTATGTGATAGTTCTTGATATATTTGTTTTAAAACATTAGGATCATCAATTTTTGAGATAATTGTAAATAATTCTAGAGTATCAAGATCATCTTGAGAAAAATTATTACTATTAATTGTGCGTTCATCATTTACAAATGATTCTAATCTATAAGCATTAACCATACCTTGTAATGTTACTGTTCCTGCAGAATAATTTTCTCTTTTATACGTTAAACCAAATAAACGTCTAGACATAGCTTCTTTAATTTTTTCTGGATTAGTATTTCTTGTTACATATTGATCATACATTCTATTTCTTTTTTCAACATATTGATCTAAATCATCAAGTGTTTTTAAAGGAATTGTTGATAATTCATTTGGAGCATAAGCTCCTTTTACATATCTAGATTGAATATCTGCAATTGCAATTTTTAAACTTTCACATCTTTCAGAAGTTAAATCTTGTTCAGAAATATTTTGCAATAAATCATCTAATTGCATATAGTTTGATAACTTTGATTCTAAATCGGTAAATGAATCATTGTAATAGTCCCCAATTGCTCTATCAAACATTTCAAATCTACGCATTTTTTCTGGGTGACGCACAAGCTCTCCAATAATTTTAGATGCATTACTATTATATGATAATAAATTATGTGTTACACCTTTTCCAAATTTTTCTTCAACTATTGGATCAAACATATCAATATTATCTATCAAATCTATAGTTAACATTGGTCTATCATCAAGAATTTTTTTAGCTCTTTCACCATGAGTTTTAATAATTATATCTTTAAATTTTTGTGAATCAGGATCATTAATAAATTCAGCAATTTCTTCTGGCAAACATCTTTCCATTACTTTTTTATTTAACAATACTTTTGCTATAGATGTAATCATAGTTTTTTGGAGTGTATAATTAGATAAATTTCTTTGCAATTTGTTTTGAGCATATTCTAAAGCTGTTGTAATTTTAGAATCTTGAGTTTGTGACTTAAACATATCAGTAACATGTCCAAGTTTTTTAAACTTTGTAAAATCCTCTCCATATTGAGAAAATAATACTTCAGGTTCAAATCTTGAAAGTTCTGCTAGAGTTTCTGTATCTCTAATATTATCTGTTAATACAGAAGCTGAAATATTTGAGCCTCTCCAATTTTCAGTAAGAATTTTTTTATAAAGTTCTGAATTATTTATTATAGGTTTTTCGTAAGTTCCAATACTTGATTTTAATCTAATTTCAGGACTCAATTGTTCTTTATTTGGAAGAAAATATAATATATTTTTTCTTTCATCTTGACTTAATAGTTGAATAAATTCTGGATGAGTTTTTACATATTCTGCTTTAAAACTAGAAGGCATATCCAAAAATACCATTGGATTATTTCCTACATATTTTTCTTGAGCTTCTTGAGTCATTTCACTAATAAATTCATTGTCTATTAATGCTATTTTAATTTGTAAATCAACTGGTAAATTATCAATTTTTACAAAACTTAAATATGTACGTTTTCTAGTTAAATTCCAATTTTCTCCTTCATATGCTTTTTGAGCTTTAGCTGTTTCGACTAATGAAATAACAGCTTGTTCAACAGCTTCAGGAGAAAACATATCTAATTCTTTATAAAATGTATTTTGAGGAGATATAGATTTTTCATATGATTCATTGGTATCTATTCCATATCTTTTAACTGTATAATATTTCTGTTCTTGTGTTAATAATTCAACTTGCCTTTCTATTGGAAGATTTTTTAAATATTCCATATATATTTTTGAAACAGATCTATCATCAATTTTTTCTAATAATTCATATTTATCAATTTGACTAATAAGGTCTGGTAATTCTTTTAATACTGATTGCTTAGAATTTTCAGGTAAAATCCTTATATTTTCTGGTTTTTCTTTTAATGCTCTAATTTGATGTCCAAAAGGTACTTCTGTTATATCATAAGAATTGTGTGCTAATAAAGCATCTACTACTTCTTCATCATTTTTCAAATATTCTGGTGCTTTGTTATATTTTGTTTTATTAATATTTCTAATTAATAATGCTTTTCTTATTCTTTGAAAAAATCCTAATTTGGGTTTTTCAATTATTCCATTTGACTCTGCCATATTTTTTTCTCCTTATATAACTAATTTATATTTCTTTTTTCTTTTAATTTTGAAATATCTGCATATGCTTCTTTTACGGATTTATTATTTTTATTTTTTTCCAAAATATCTGCAACAGCTTTTATTGTGGTATTTAATCTTTGGCTTTTATTTTCCATATTATCCTCCTTACAAATACTATTTTTAAAATGTATTTCACATTCAATAATTTTTATTAAATCCAATATAACTTATATAAAATTTATATTAAAACATTAAGATATACAATTAATTTTTGATTAAATGTTTGTTAAATGTTTGTTACAACTTTTTTCTTTTTTGATTTTTTGATACCATATATATTTACTGATTTGACATAACCATGTTGATATTTTGCAATCACCTCTAAATTTTTTGATGTCTTTTACTGCTACTAAAAAAGTTTCTTGAACAATTTCTTCTGCTGTATCTTTGTTTCCTGTTAAGCAGAATACATATTTGTAAACTATTTCAATGTATTTTTCATATATCGAATTTATATCCTGCATAACGTTTCCTCCTTTCACTTATTTAGTGTGTTTTGCTGTTGCTATGTTACAACATTTTATTAATTATATAATATTTTTTAATAAACGAAAATAAATCCTTCTCGTTAAATTTTTTTCTAACAAGAAGGATTCTTTTATTATTATTTTCCTTTATTTATTTTTCATTTGCATTTGTAAAATATCCTGGATTGTCTTGTGTACTTATTCTTGCATAAGTTTTAGAAACTTGATTGCTTGTAAATTTAGTTTCATTATCTCCACTTCCACCAACTAATGATGTATCTCCTTCAAAGACTCTATCTCCTGCTCCCGCATTCTCAAATCCGTTATCTTCAGACACATATATTGTTTTCAAGTTAGGACATTTTCCGAACATATAATTTATAGTAGCGCCTTTACTAACTTTTATTAATGAAATATCTAGCGTTGTTATTTTTTTCATATCTTGGAACATACCATCAAATTTTCTTACATTGCTTGTATTGAAGTTAGATCCAAAATTGATGTTTATAATGCTAGATCCATGGAATAGCCAACTTATATCTGTTACATTGGCTGTATTGAAGTGTGAAATATCTATTGCATCAATATTTAAATATTCAAACATTGCACACATATTAGTTACATTTTTTGTATCAAATTTATTTATAAATGCTTGTATGCTTTCCTGTGTTAATGATGTATTATATTTGAATATTTCAGCAAAACTTGTAACTTGGCTCGTATCAATAGTAAGTTTGTCATCAACTGCTATAGTTTTTAATTTATTAAATGCTGTATCTTCAGTATTTCCCATTGAAAACATATGCGAAGAATCTGCGTTGAAAACTATAGTGTCATATGAGCTATCAGTTAATGCAAAGTATATAGTTTTATTAGTGGCATCATAGCATGCTTCTATTTTTCCAGAATTATCTGAGTCTATATTTCCAAGATTAATGACTTCTTTTGGAATATCTTCTTTATAAGCAAATATTACCTGTTCAGCTTCGGCCTTATAATTGCTTATTACAGAAAAAATATTTTTTCCAGTTTTTAATGTTACTGTCATTCTTTCGCCCCATAGTGCATATAGTGTTGTGTCTTTTGTAAATATTGTCGTTGTGTTGCTATGATATTGAGGTGCCTTTTCATCTTTACTTTCTGCCCAGCCTAAGAAATAATATCCTTCTTTTATAGGTATGTCTGCAAATCTCATTTTTACTCTTGCTGTGTCTGTATATGTTTTTTCGTTTCCACCTTCTGCAAATGTTCCACCATTTGTATTTATTGTAATAGTGTAATTTTTTATTTTTGAAAAATATCCTGGGTTATTTGTTCCTTCGTCAAAATGAGCATACGTTGAATTAGTTATTTGACTATTGGCAAATGTTGTTCCTTGGTCGCCAGATAAATTTGTACAGTTCAAAAATAAATCAGATGTATAAAAATTGTTTGAGGTTGATGTATTCAAGTTATTTGTTACAAATTTGTCTGAAACATATATTTTTTCAAGCGATGTGCAATTTTTGAACATTTGCCACATACTTCTTACATTTTCGGTATTAAAACTTGTTAGATTAAGTACTTTTAAATTTGTGCACTTTATAAACATTCCTGCAAAGCCTTCATTTTCTAAATTTCCCTTTACAGAATCAGTTGAAAATGTACTTCCAAAGTTTATATCTATTAAATTTGGATTATTTTCAAACATCCAACTCATATCAGTTACATTATCTGTTTTGAAATGACTTAAATCGAGTTCTGTTACGCTTTCTATTGCACTAAACATGGCACACATATTTGTTGCACTACTTGTATCAAAATGATTTATAAAATTCTGCAGACTACTTTCTGATAATTTTACGCATCCTTTGAACATTTCCTCAAAGTGTTGAACACTGCTCGTATCTATTGTAACTCCCCTAGTTATAGAAATTGATGTTACATTTTTGAATGCCGTAGATTTTTCTCCATTTGAGAACATGTATCCACTATCTTCATTGAAATTTATAATTGAAAATTTAGTTTCAGCTGCAATATATATTGTTCCGTCTGAATTCCAATATGCCTTTATTTCTCCATCTGTTAGACCAGCTTCTCCTATATAAGTAGAATTTGTTGGTACTTCTGATTTGGCACAGAATATAATTTTTGTTGCGTCTTCATAATGTGCACTTAGCACATTATAAAAATCTCTTCCGGTTTTTAGATTATATCTTTGCTTGTCATGTTGCTCAAAATTTAGCTTAATAGATACGTTTAATGTGTTATCTGTAATATTTGATATATCTGCATATTTAAAACTAATTGGAATTGTTAATGTTCCCATTCCGTCTATTGAATTAGCATCTATTATGCTATCGATGTAATCTTGATATGATGTTTCATCTATAATTATATTTGGATTGCTATTTAGTTCTTTTAGTGAAGAAAAGCTTCCTATGTCTTCTGCTGTTAAATAGCTTACACTTTTAAATTTATATGTTATATCAGATAAGTTATTTAAATGTACTAAAATAGTAATATTAGTATCTTCTGTAATGTTTTCTTTTGGTAAAGTTATGTTTGAGATTTGAAGAAATGTTTTGTCTGTGTCGTATGATACATAACTTGCTCCAGCAGTTGAAGAAGTATTGTCTTGTTCAATACTATCTATGTATAATATTTTAAGACTTTCTGTTTCAGCAGTTCCTTCTATACTTAAATTAATTCCATCCATAACGCAGTAACCTATACTAATACAAATTATTGCAACAAAAATTAAAAGAAGAAATAAAATTGATTTGTTATATTTTTTGCATTTCATCAAATTTATTCCTCCTTTTCATTATCCTGCTATTTCTTTTACATTTCCATGATTAATTTCATATACATAAATTATTGTTGTTGCTGTTGTAACGATAAAATATGTCTTTGTTTTTGTTTCGTTTTCAAACATTAAAATTGGATTTTGCACTATTTCTCTTATTTTTAACAGATCTTCAAATTTTCCAACTTTTAGCATGTCATATTTGTTTAAAGCAAATCCGTTATCCACTTTTTGAATATATGAATGATAACTTCTTTTAATTCTTTTTAATTTAATTTCATCTAATACTTCTTTTGGGCAATTTCTTTTTAAATCTTCTATTACATCTCTTATTTTTAGAAATTCAATTACTAATAGTATTATTGCTATAACTAAAAATACTGAAACCATTTGAACTTTTTGACCACCAGAAAATACTTTTTCTTCTGCATTATCAATATTGTTAACGGTTTCTATGTTGACAGTTTTAACGTTTAATGGAATAGTTACATTCATGCTTGATGTGTTTTTTATATTATCTTTTTCATCTAATAAATCAACATAGAATGTAATAACAGTTTTACTTTCTATATTACTTAAATCATAAGTAGAAATAATTTTTTTTACTATTTCATTATATTTCGCGTAATTAACTGTAATATTAGTATTCAAATCAAATTTGTTTTTATCTGGTTTTACTGTTTCTTCTGATTTTAATGTTTCACTAAAATCATATATGTTGTTTTGCGTTGTTTTTTCAACGACTTTCGTTTGTGACTCTATTCTATATTTGTATTTGTAATTTGAATAATTGTCTTTCATTTGTAAATTATATTTGTAACTTATGTCTATATTATCAATTAATGCTGCAATATACTGATTGCTTGATGGTAATTTAGTACTTTCAAAAAAATCATTTTTGCTTAACGAAATGCTATAATCCACATTTCCAGCTTCAGTATATTTTATACTTTTTGTTTGTTTTTTAGTTAGAAAAATTAAAAATGAAGAAATCATTAAAACTAGAATAACCAAAATCATAATTACTTTATCTATGATTCTTTTTCTAAATCTATTACTTTTTGAATTATCAGTTCTTTTTCGACTCATTTTTTCTCCTATCTTTCAAATATGTTATTAAACCACAATGTTAAATAGCCTATTTTTTCTGTTTTGCTTTTGTATATTCCGATTATTTTATCTTCAGTAGTATATCCTTGGTCTGCATCTTCGTTTGCATCACCTTTCGTATAATATCTTTTCTCATCATTTACATTTTTTATTTCTATAACTCTGTGAACTACTATCATTTTATCCATCTTGAAAACTAGTATTTGACCTGTTTTAATTTTTTGATTCTTATATTGTTCATAAATTATAGAATCGCCTTTATTAATTGTTCCTGTCATACTTTCTGATCCTATTACTAAAATTCCATATTTAAATTTACATGAAACTAGCATTGTAATAATAATCATCGTAGAAATTAGTACAAAATTAATAATTGCAATTTTTCTTTTACTTTTTCTAGATAAATACTTGTGTTCATTAGAATATGCATATTCCAAAATAACATAAATGATATAAGGAAATATCATTTTTATTAATGTTTGTATTAGTATATGAATATCTGGTGTTATTGGAATAAAAAATATATACAATGAAATTATTAATCTATATATTATATTCGGCATTTTTCCGTATCTAATTGATATATAATTGAATAATAGATTGTTGATTATTGATACGAACACAACGTTTCCTGTTAATGCTAAAAATCCACTAATCGTTGTGACATCACATTTTCTTATTCCAACTAATATGTCAATTATGAATACGAATATAAATGAAAATATTCTTTTGCATTTAATTTTTGATAGTAAAATCTTCTCTCTTATATATTCTGTTATAATTATCAATAAAAAAACAGGTAATATAATATTTATAAGAGTACTAAACGAAAATTTTACTGTTGCTCTATAAAACCCAAAATGTAACCCGAGTAAATATAATAAAAGCACATATAAAATTCCACTAGTTCCTAAAATATAACTAACATTTCTTTTATTCTCAGGCAATGCGTCTTGTGTATTAAATATCTTTTTCATATCATTTCCCTGTAGGTATTATTAGTTTAAAGTGTAGCTTTTATACAAAGCTACACTTTAAATCTTTATTGAATAGAAATATAATTTTTTCTATTATTTTAATTATTGTTGAACAGCGTTAGCTTTTAGTGTAACTGTTATATCAGCTGTTTGTTCTGTAATTGGTGTTTTTAATAATTCAACATTTACAGTAACTGTTTTTGTAGAATCTCCTGATTTCACAGTTGTAGCTGTATCAGTTATTCCTGTTGTTGTAACTTTGAAAAATTCATTATTTGTTGATGCAACTTCTGCTATAACTGAAGCATCAATATCATCACTTACATTTTCAATAGTATATGTAGCTGATGCTGTATCACCTTTCTTCTTTAATCCAGCTACTTTAATTGAAGCTCTATCGTCTGCTGTAACGCTTGCTTCTGCGTTTACTAAATTTGTAGGTGCATCATAGCTATCTCCTGTTTTCTTAAATCTAACTGTAAAGTTGTTGTCCTCAGCTAATGCAGATGCACTACCACTGATTATTAATGATTTTTCTGTTACTGCATATCCTATTCCTAATAATAGTACTAAAACAAGTAATACCATTACAGCTAAAATTCTTTTGTTTTTCATTTTGCTTCCTCCTAATAAATACTTCAAATATATTGTACCTAGATTCGACATTTTTTTCAACAATTTAAGATGAAAGTCATATAAACATAATCTTTTTGTAATATTTTTGTAATGTCTGAGTGCATTTATATTTTTCGTTCTACTCTTATATTATTTAGCAATATATCCTATGTAATTAAAAATCGGCATCCTTCCTGTTGGCCAAAATTTCCACTTGTTAATCCAGATAGATCTCATGTGATGTACTTGAAGCTTAATTTCTTAAAATTTTCTACATTTATTATTTTTTATATAAAAAACATTCTTTATCATGTGAATATATGATTCCTATTGCTTGTAAATATGAGTATATGATAGTTGATCCAACAAATTTCATTCCTCTTTTCTTTAAATCTTTCGAAATATCATCTGATAATTTTGATGTTGTTTTGTCACTTTCATATACTATTTCGTCATTTGTAAATTGTTTTAAATAATTATGAAACGATCCAAATTCTTTTTGAATTTCTTTAAATATTTTTGAATTTGTTATACTAGCATTTATTTTCAATTTATTTCTGATTATATTTTTGTTTGATAATAGTTCACTTATCTTTTTATCATCATAGTTCACAATCTTTTCAATATTAAAATTATCATATGCTTTTTCAAAACTTTCTTTTTTATTTAGTATACATTCCCATGATAATCCTGCTTGAAATGATTCTAATATAAGCATTTTATATAAGTATTCTTCATCTAAATTTAACTTACACCACTCTTCGTCATGATATTTTATATACTTTGGGTTTTTTAAATTACACCATTTGCATCTTGTTAATTCTTCCATAGAATCTCCTAATTCAATTTATTTTTACTAATAATTCATTTCGTACTTTTATTAATTATTTTTAGCTATTTTGTAAGCTAATTCTAAAGCTAACACTGGAACTTTAACTTTTTTATCAAAGTTTACAAGTTGGCTTAAACTTCTAGCATCCCATTCTATTGCATCCAAATTATCTCCAGCATAATAGAAAGTAAAGTAATCTAAATTTTTGTATTGACAGACTGCTCCTATTGATGCTCCTTCCATTTCAACACAAACAGCACCTTTTGACTTAAAATAATTTATTTTTTCTCTTGTTTCTCTATAAAAGGCATCTGTTGTCCATGTTGCACCTTCTGTATATGAAAAATCGTTCTCTTTTAATATTTTTTCAAACATTTCTTTATATTTTTCATTTAATTCAACTGACTCAGAATCAGGTAAATAGTGATAACTCGTTCCTTCGTCCCTATATGCTTTTGTAGGAATAATTATTGAACAATCTTCTATTTTCGAATCTAAAACACCACAATTTCCAAATATAATAAATGTATTTACTCCATTTACATTTAATTCTTCTATATCTGAACTGATCCATGGCCCACTGATTCCTGCTAAAAACAATGTGAATTCTTTATCTTTGTAGTTTAAGATATGAATTGGTCTTGATATACTAGATCCTCCAAATTTTCCTATTTGTGCGCAATTATATTTTTTTACTATGTCCTTATATAAATGTTCTGAAAAAACACCTATTGCTATTGATGGTAACTTTAAATTCAAATCATGTACACCTTCTAAATTTTTTATTCCAGTTGATGGAATAATACCTTTTTCGTTACTATAAAATATCATTTTAAACCTCTCATATAATTTCTATATTTGTCATAATTATAATTTAATCTGTTTTTTCAGTCAAATACTTGTATTAATAATAGTAAAAGACACAGAACCGACAATTGTCAGTCCTGTGTCTTTTACTTATTATGAAACTTTAATTACCAAAGTCAACCAAATTTGGATTGCTTGCTGCTTTATCAGCTTGAAATTCTTTAATCTCTTCAAATCCAAATGCTTGTGCTAGTATATTTCCAGGAAATTTCTTTACCTTTTTATTATACTTTCCAACCATCTCATTGTAACTAACTCTAGCATTCGTAATTTTATTTACCGAAGCTGATATCTCATCCATGAGTGCTGTATATTGTTCCCCAGCAGCTAATGTTGGATAATTTTCAACAACAAAGTTAGTTAGTCTATTAATTTGAAGTGATACCTCTTGATTGGCTTCACTAATTTTGTCTGGATCTTGCGTATCAAAGCTATCTGAAAGAGCTGCTCTAGCATTTGCGATATCAGCAAATACTTGTTCTTCATGATTGCTATATGCTTTTACCGTTTTTACTAAATCAGGGATTAAATCCAACCTGTTTTGCATCATTGTTTCAACATTGGCTTCTGCAAGTTTTACATTTTCTTGCATGTCAACCATAGAATTGTATGTTGATACAAACGTACTGCCTAGAATTATAATTGGTAAAACAATACAGCAAACTGCTATTATTGCTATTATTAGTGTAGAATTACTTTCTTTTTTCATGTCTATTGCCTCCCTAAAGTTTAATTAAAAGTGTCTACTGGCGCCTCCACCATGTGAAATACCTCCATGACCGCCAAAGCTTCCTCCACTATGATGGTGATAATTGCTACTGTGATAAGAATTTCTACGTCTACGTTCTTCTTCCTCGCGTTCTCTTCTACGTCTGGCCTCCTGCTTGTCATGATCATCGTTTGCTTTTCTTAGCATGTTCTTTAATTTTTCATAAAGCAAAACATCAAAGAAAGTAACGGCAGCAGAATTTAGTCCTTTATAGACATTCATAGCCCTTTTTAGCTTGTCTCTGTCATCTTCATCAGGTGTTCCAATGCCAGAAATAATCTCATTCACACTCTTTTCAGCTTTTTTAGCTTCTTCATATAGTTTATGAGATTGTTTCGCATCAGACCACATCTTTTTGAATGAACAAAGCCATTCCATATTTGGAAAAAAGGCTTGTTGGTCACTAGTAAGCTCACAATACATACTATTTGCTCTTTTTAAAACGTCATAACTTTCATATGATCCACTTCTAACATCTGCTAAAATCTTGGTCATATTTTCGTATGCTTCTTGAGCTTTTTGCTTGTCGCGCTTTTCTTTTTCTATTCGCTGATATTCTTTTTCAAGTTCAACGGATTCATCATGTAAGGCTACCACAGGAGTAATATCTGATGTGATATATTTTCTCACATCTTCGCTTGCTGCTTCGTAATCAGAAATTACCGCTTTAAACAAGTTGGTTTTTTCTCTATCAGCAGTCTGCATTGTTGCTTCCTGTACTTTTTGATCAATGCTTTGAGCTTCTTGTTTAAACTCGTTCTCAATCATTTCAGTAACCTGCGTGTCTATTGTTGGATACAACCTTTGAGCTCTTTCATACCGATCACTTAATGCTTCATACTTAGCTGTTAAATCAGTTAATTTCTCTTTCATTTTTTTGACTTCTTCATCTTTTTGAAAGATTTCATTGGTTGTACTTGTTCTGAGGTCATCCATTTCTATTTCATGTTGTAACCTCATTTCAGATTTTTCTTTTTTGAACTGTTCTTCAGCCTGTTGGCTGTTTTTTTCAACCTTTTCTTCGATAATTTCTACTTCTTTTTTATAGAACTCTTTCGCTTTCTTTTTTGCTTTCTTGCATTCTGCTATAGTGTAAATTGCAAAAGCAACAATAAGTCCAACCAAAGCACTCCATATTGCTTTAGCGAGTGATTTACCATTTTGATCATCTTCAACTTTCTCAGTATTAGAAGTTGTATCAGCTGAGTTTTCGACTTTTTCCTTAGGTGTAGCTCCTGCAGTGCTTATCGTGTTCCAAGCTGCTGGTACATTCTCTTTTATGCACTCAATAGTTGCTCTTTGAACATTTACTAGACCTTCTGCAAATTGGTCATTTTGAAAATAGTCCATACCATTGTCATCAAGTAAACGACCAGCTTGTGCTGAGGTTACGTATTCTTCCATTTTTCGGCCTAGTTCGATTCTTACATCTCTATCTCCAGTTGAAAGAATTATTAGTGCTCCCATGTCATTGTTTCCAATGCCATACTGATTGTACATTGCATTAGCATATTCATTAATATCATGAGATCCTAATGATGTAACTGTGGTTACTACAACTTGAATTCCATCCATGTTCTGGTCTAATTCCACTGCCCTTTTCATCATTTCTGATTTCTGAGCATCTGTAAAGACTTTAGCAAAATCATTGACATAGAATTCACTTGTAGGACTTTCTACATCAAAACTTTTTACATAGACATCTTTAGTTGTTTCTTCACTTTGGCAACCTGCCAAAGAAAGTAATACTACTAGTGCTAAAACTACTGTTGATACTAACCGTATAAATCCTCTTTTTTGTTTCATAATATCTCTCCATTCTGAAATATAGTGTTTACGGGTTCCTTAAGTTTTTTGTAATGGAACATCTCCTTTCTAAAATATAGTTTTGAGACGATTTCTCAATAATAAAATTGAAGTGTCACTATTTATTATACTTTGAATCTGGCTTATAGTCAAACTTTCGCTTATGTTCCATAATATATTTTAATAATTATTCATTTAAATTGATAATAACCATACCCCAAAATAGATAGGATTTATCATTAAATGTAATAAAAGAGAGCACCAACACAATTTAAAGTTGGTGCTCTCTTTTTATTCTTTTAACAAGCTCACTTTATATTGCCCTTTTTCGATCTTTTCAATTCGGATCAAAGTCGGACTAATAAGATGCTCCATCGAGCAAGCAAGCTTAACGCAAATGCTCAGAAGGTCAATGTTGCTATCTATACCATCTTTCACAGTCTCCTTTACATATTCTATGTCATTTACTGTGAGAGGCTGATTGGATACAACCGTTACTTTCTGTACCTTGCTTAATACTTGCCATTTTTTCCGAATCCTAGTTAGAATTTTCATAAAAACAGCTCCTTTCTAGCTCTTGATGTTCATATTATATTATAAAAAGTTATGTTTTTCAATAGTTTATGTAAACTTTTCAGTTTTTTACCTTATATACCAGGTATTCTGCAGAGTACGATTACTTTGTTTTTATTTTATCAACTTGACATAAAACGGTAAAGGTCATACAATATATAGTGTAGTATTATTAACCGTTCTCAAAAACAGACTTGTTAAGGAGGAAACTATGGGAAGACGATGCGTTGATAAGAATTGCTCTAAAAATTGTAGGTATGCTTTTTTAGAAAAAACAACTGTAAGATCAGAAAGCTATTTAGATGGCCACAAGGAAGATGAATTTGATCAGGATGCAATTAATGTATACTGCAATCATCCCTCATTAAAGAAGAAACTGTACATAGATTTTGTTATCATACTTGATGAGTATTTGGAACCTAATTTTCCTTGTCCTATCGATAATGAAAAACAATCTTTTATGTCCAAAATAATTAATTGGTGTAATTCATTGAGGCGTCATAATGATACTGTTCATTAAAGTAAAGAAAAAAGATTAAGAAATGTTTTCGAACGATTCTTAATCTTTTTTCTTTTTTTACATTCTTTGTTTTTTACTATAATGGTTATATTACTTAGAGTTAGCTCTAAGTCAATACCTTTTTTTATTTTTATCATTTTCTAAATTTATAAAATTATTTTTCCAAATATTATCTATGCTTTTAGTATTCCAATATTTATTGTTAATTATAAAGTTTTAAAATATCTTGTTGCTTGAAACTGTCAAATATCTATGCATTGATTTTGTTAACATAATTTGGTATAATATATGTGTAATCAAAATTTATCTTTTCAAAGGAGGTCTGTTATTATGACAGAAGGAAAACTGAACATTTATGAAATGAAGGCATCAGAAATCAGAGATTTACGGAAGCTGTTTGAATTAGCTGATGAAGCAGTAGAAGCTGCTACAGTTATTAAACAGCGGTACTCTTCGGCTTTTGGGATCGGGTGCACTGAAATTGATGTGTACAGCGTTGACAATTTCGGCGAATACTATGGAAATGCTTCTCTTAGTATCGATGGTATCTGGAAGTATTCTGACAACTGGGGCGGTCACAATGAGTGGAAACTCGACTGTTCTTCGGAAGAGACCATTTACCGTTTCTTCGTGGAAGCATATCTGAAAGGAAAAATTTCTGAACATGATGATTTCCTCACTCCGGTGAGATATTTCAGAAGGTTCATTGAGCAGGAAAAGAAAGAAATGGAAAAGAATGATTAATCTTTTCTAATCTGAACCTGCTTGGTGGCTAGGCAAACGCCTAGCCACCTTTTCTTATATCTATAATTTATTTTAGATATGTTATTATAATACTAGTTAGAATGACTATGGTAATTTATTTTATAATAATACACCTTAATAAAATGAAGAGTTGTTATAAAATTAAGAAACCCCACGAACCAGCTTAAGCAAGTTCGTGGGGGATTAGGTTTTAGTGGTTTACGAGAGAAAAATCTGGTAAAACAACCATCCTACAAATAATGCTAAAAGCAAGTATTTTAGGGTGAATGTTTCAAGTAACCATAACACTACCAAACCAATCAAGATATATCCTAGACAACCCATTGTTGCACCTCCTTATTTAACCTTTGATTAGTTTGAAAATGATACAAGCTCCTACGGCACATGCTATTGATCGTACAATCCATAGATATCCCAGCAATGTTCCGTTAACCAAACCTAATACTAACTCGATGCACAAGTATGCAACAAGCAGCACAAGTAGCATTTTAACAATGCCTTTCCAGTGATTCATTAGAAAAACTATTGTAAGAATAATAGCCAATGCTGTAAAAATTGTTCCTACGGTCATAATATTCTCCTCCTATACTGGCTGTGTTTAATATATTGCTTCATTATTATTATATCTTGTTTAAGCAATCTTTTCAAGTTTTATAGCAATATAACACCACCATAGTCTATTATTTCTAAATTTTTGAAATCAATCAATTCAATTTTATGCTTATTTAAAAAATCAACTAATTGTGCTTTTGATTTCAATTTATCGCTATCTCCAAATAAAATAAATTTATTATCTATAATGCAACTCGAGCCACCTATAAATCCGTTCATATTGGTTATATTTTTATTTTTATCTTGCAGATGTATAATTTCATTTCTTAATAATAAAACGTCTATATTTTCTTTTTGAAGTGTTTTATATATACCTTCATCAGATGTTATACACGAATTTTCGGATGTAACAGCTATACTGCACTTTGCATATCCTTGCTTTATATTTATTTTTTCTAGTCCTATACTGTTTATATAATCATTTACTAAAGAATCTGTATATTTAAAATTGTGTATTATTTTTCTTCCAATTTGGCATATATTATATTTGACATCGTCTGGATATTGTTTTCCTACTGAAGAACTACCTTTTTGGGTTCTCAATTGTTTTTCTAATTTTAAATTTGGTGCTTGAAATATTTGGTCATTTATTTTGCAGAAGAAGATATCTGGATGTGCTGATATTTCGTCATACACACTATCTTGACATTCTATTTCTATAAGTTCTCCATGTTTTTTTAAATATTTCTTTTCTTCATTCCTCATTCTTGAATCTATTATTATTTTCATATAATTTCCTTTTAACTTTAAATTTCTTTTTTATTTTTTAAATAATCTAAAAAACCATTGCATCCTTCTATAACATCATTAAATGTAATATCAAAATTTCCTGTATACCATGGATCTGCAATATCTCTTGGGTTATCAGAAAAATCCAATAGTCTATATATTTTGTTGTCTATGTCTTCTCCAACTATTCTTCTGATATTAATTATATTTGATTTTTCCATTCCAATTATGTAGTCATACTCGTCATAATCTTCTTTTTTTAATTTTGTAGCTCTTCTTTTTTCGAACGGAATTTTCTCTTGTGTCAACTTATTACGTGTTCCATAATGAATATCGTTGCCTACTTCTTCACTTGAAGTAGCTGATGATTTTATACAAAAATTATTCTCTAATCCTCTCTTTTTTACCATGTCTTTAAGTACAAATTCTGCCATTGGAGAACGGCATATATTCCCTAGACATACAAACATTACCTTTATCATTATAATTCCTGCTTTCTATATATTTATTGATAATTTTTAGATACTTGTTATTATACCTTGTTACATTTCTTTTTTCCAGTTAATATTTATATTTAACGTGCTGACTTATAATATTTTTGGAAATTGCTTTAACATGTCATTGCAATTTTATTACATTATTTTAAAATTATATTAGCTTTTTTACTAAATTTTATAATTACTGGTCGATTATTGTAAAAAAATATCTAATGTGTTACTATGTTTTTGATTACTTACAAAAGAAAGGGGGATATACTATGGATGAGCAAAAATTCAAAAAAATATTAAAAGATGTTAAATGGAGTTCTATTATTCTTCTTGTTTTAGTTTTAATACTATTTTTTATAAATATTGCGGCTGGTACTTTAAGTGGACTTTCTACAATGTCTATAATTCTTCAAATTGTTTTATTATTAGGTACAATCGTTGGTTGCAACAATGAAATGTTGTATGGACCTATCTGTGGAACTGTTGTTGCTATTTTAATGATATTATCTTTTACTATTGTTACTGTTATTATAGGAGTGGCATATTTATTAGAATGTATTAGCTTAATTAAGTATATGCAAAACTAAATTTTAAAACCCAAATAGCAAATCTGCTTATTCGGGTTTTAATTTATTATATTGCTTCTGTATATAAATATCTCTTTTCTAAAAATATTGCTGATATATATATTGTGCATATTCCAATTTCTACTATTGTTAAATATTGATACATCTTATCTTTCACTTCTTTGATAATTTTTTCTTTTTCTGCATGGTAAATTTTCATTTCATTTTCATCATATAAATATGGTAATACTTTTTCACTATATTGCCACCAGAAATCTTCTTCTATTACCTCATTTATTGTCGTCTCAACACTTGAGAATACACTAAAAACTTGTATCAATAATAAAGCTATAATAACAAATGATATATTTTTTATTACTTTTGAGACATCTTCTTTATAAATTGTCCCTTTTTTTATCACTCTTTTATTTCCTAATTTAAATGTTGTGAATATCATTAATGCTTGTAGTCCAATGACAAAGAAAGCTAGCAATGCATAATGTTCGTTTTCTGCAAAATATTTATATGTTAATGCATATATAATTCTGTATAAAACAACAAAAATTCCTCCATATATAACTAATGAAAGTAATAGTTCTCCAACCATTTGATTTGCTGTTAATATATTATTCTCTTCTATTTTTTGATTCTCCATTTTTTTCTCCTCAAATATATTTTTATTATTTCGTTAATTACATTTTTATATTATTCTACGCTCTTCAAACTTTCAATCATATCTATTTTCTTTAAAACAAAGTGTATTACTTTGTTAACTATCCATGAAAATACTGCTGTTATAACTGCTGCATATACATAGCTTATTGGTTGAACGTGTCTGATGAATTTTAGTTTATCTATTTCAACACTTGCTACAACGCCGTTGGTTAGGAAGTATCCAAATACTAATCCTAATGCAATTCCGACTATTGTGAATATTATGTTTTCTTTATTGATATAATTGTCAACTTCTTTATCATAAAAACCTAATACTTTTAGTGTTGCTAATTCTCTTTGACGTTCTCCTATGTTTATATTTGCTAAATTATATAACACTACAAATGCTAGAAGTGCTGATGCTATTACTAATATTAAAACAACATAATTTAGTGTTCCTAGCATGTCGCTTATTGAGTTTACTAATGCTGATATAACTGATACTGATGCAACACCATCAATGTTTAATAGTTTTTCTGATATTTGGTCTAATTGTTCTTCTGATGTATTTTCTGTTGCGTTTAATAGTATCATGTTTGTTTTAAATGTTTTTATATGTGTTTCGTAAAATTCTTTTGACATATATACATAGTTTGTTACATAGTTTTTTGCAATTCCTGATACTTTTAATCTATATTCTATGTTATCACTGTCTATTAATGAAACTTCATCTCCTGGATTAACATTTAAAAATTCTGCTACTTTGTCTGTAATTATTATTCCATCATTTGATAGTTCTAATTTTTCACTTGTTTTATAGTCCATTATATTGCATGATTTTTCAAATTCTTCATTTGATTCTGGTGCTAATATTGTGACGTCATATGATGTTCCGTTAGTTTTTATTTTTCCTGTGTTTGCACATACTTTTGAATATGAATCAATATGTTCGTCGTTTGTAAGTGTTTCTTCAATTTCTGCTAAATTGTCTGTGTTTGATAATGTTACAGTTGAATCATATTTAAATATTCCACCATATTGTGAGGCTGGAATATCTATTATTGAATCGCGTATTCCAAATCCTGTTAGCATAAGCCCTGTACATCCTGCAATTCCTATGATTGTCATTATAGCTCTTTTTTTGTATCTGAATATGTTTCTTATTGTTACTTTTTTTGAAAAGTTTAATTTATTCCATATAAATGTCACTTTCTCTAGTAATATTTTCTTTCCGTTTTTAGGTGCTTTTGGTCTCATAAGTACTGCGGGCATTTCTTTTAATTCTTTATATGCTACTATTATTGTTGCTCCACCTATGCACACAAATGCAATAAGTATTCCTGCTAATCCAATTTCTAGTTGATAATTTAGATGGAAATCTGGAATTGTATACATTGTAGAATATAGACTCCATACTATACTTGGTAGTAAATAAAATCCTATGCTCATTCCTAATACGCCTCCTATTATACAAGCTAGGAATGCGTATAATACGTATTTTGTAATTATTTGAATGTTTGTATATCCTAATGATTTTAATGTCCCTATTTCAATTCTTTCTTCTTCAATCATTCTTGTCATTGAGGTTAAACTTATTAGTACTGCTACTAAATAAAATATTACTGGAAATAATTTTGATATATTTGACATTGTTTTAATTGCATCAAAAATGTTTGCATATCCTAAATTGTCAAATCTATCTTGTATGTACCATGTTGCTTTTTCTATCTGGCTTACTTTATCTCTTGCTTCATTTATTTCTTTTTGTGCATCATCTAATTTAGTTTGTGCCTCTACTTTTCCTGCTTCAAACTCACTTTCTTTTGTGGCCAATTCTGTTTTACCACTTTCTAGTTTTGCTTTATTTGATTGTATTTCTCTTTTAGCAGATGCAATTTTATTATATGTTGATGTTTTAGTTGCAGATAATTGTTGTTGCTTTGATGTTAATTCTGCTTTAGCTGCTGATAATTGCTGTTCACCTTCTAGAAGTTGTTGTTCTGCTTTTGCTAAGTTATTTGTTATTTCTTCTTTTTGTGCCTTTAGATTTTGAATTGCTACAGTAGCTTGATATATTAATGCATCAACTTGACTTGTATCTGTCTGTCCCGCTTCTATCATTGCTTTTTTCTGGTTCTCTAACGTATTCAAATTTGTTTGCGTTTGTGAAATTAGTGTATCTATATTGTCTATTCCTGCTTGCGCATCTGTTTTTTGAATATTGAATTGTTCACGCCCCTTGGCTAATTCATTTTCCTTACTATTTAATGTTGCTTGTGCATTTGCGATTTCCGCTTCTGCATTACTAAATTGTTTATTGGCATTTGCTTCTTGAAGTGATATTTCGCTTTCTGCTTTTTTTAGTTTTTCTTCTGAACTTGTTAATTCTGTTTTAGCATTATTAATTTGCGTTTCTGCGTCATTTAGCTCTTTCTCTACTTCTGCTTTTTTAGAGTCATATTCTTGTTGTGCATCATTTAGTTTTGAATTTGCTTCGTTTATAAGGCCATTATATCTTGCTTCTTCTCTTTCTTTTTTTATGCTTTCTACTTTTGAAATTACAGGATTAACTTTGTTTAAATATTCCTCACTATTTGTAACGTATTTTCTTGCATCTTTTACTGTTGCACATATCTCAGTATAATAGTCCAAATTAATAACATCATCTTTTACGTATATAAAATATTTAACACTTCCATTTCCTATTGATGTATTTCCACGCTCACTAGATATGTATATAGGAGTATCTGCTATTCCAGTAATAGTTAATTCTTTTTGAGTTATAATTGGTGTGTTGTCTTCGTTTGTATCTGTATTTTCAATAGTTATTTTTTTACCTATTAAATCATTTACATCTTCAGTTATTGTATATCTTTTATCTAATAAACATTCATTAGAATTTTCGGGCATTTTTCCAGCTACTATTGTGGGACAATTTATATTTTGATTATATTCTATTATTTTACAAACATTTTCTTTTTCATTAATTTGTGACAATGCATCTTTTGTTTGTAGTCCATATACCTCATCAATACCATCTATTTGTTTTATTGCATTTACATCATCATCTGTTAACCCTAGTGTTGAAATGACATTTATATCATACATTTTGTTGTTATCTGTATAACTGTCTAGGCTATCTAACATATCTGGACTTGATGCTGTTAATCCGGCATAAAATCCTACTCCTAAAAATGCCATAATTAATATTGATATGAATCGTCTTCTAGTCTTACTTATTTCTTTTAAATTATTCTTTATTAATGATTTTTTCATTTAAAAGATTTCCTTTCTTTGCTTCTTTATTTTTTACCATTCAATATTATCAATAGATTCTGGTGTTTCATTTATAATTATATCTTCAGCTGTTCCATTTTTAAAATGTATAACTTTGTCTGCCATTGGTGCTATAGCTCCATTATGTGTAATAATAATTACTGTCATGTTTTCTTTTCTAGACATGTCTTGTAATAATTTTAATATACTTTTACCTGTTTTATAATCTAGTGCTCCTGTTGGTTCATCACATAATAATAACTTTGGGTTTTTAGCTATTGCTCTTGCTATTGCCACTCTTTGTTGTTCCCCTCCTGATAATTGTGAAGGAAAGTTATCTTTTCTATTTTCTAGTCCTACTTTAGTTAATATGTCATCTACGTTTAGGGCATCTTTACAAAGTTGTGTTGCTAATTCGACATTCTCTTTTGCTGTCAAATTTTGTACTAAATTATAAAATTGAAATACAAATCCTATATCATTTCTTCTATATGTTACTAATTGCTTACTTGTTAATTTTGTAATTTCTTTATTATCTACTATAACTTTACCTGATGTTGCCGTATCCATTCCTCCTAGTATATTTAGTGCAGTTGTTTTTCCAGCTCCACTTGGACCTACTATTACTACTAGTTCTCCTTTATTTATTTCAAAATTAGTATTATTTAGGGCGTTAATTTTAACTTCTCCCATTTTATACTGTTTAGTTATATTTTTAAACTCAATATATGGCACTGTTGGTGCTCCTCCTTTAATCTAAAAATTTAAATAAGTTTAATCCTATTTCTTCGTCTTTATATCTATCTACTTCTCCGTCTATTAATGTAATTACCATTTCACATGTTGCGCTAATAATTGCTTTATTTAAATGTCCTCCAAATACTTTTCCTTCGCAATCGCCTGCACTCATGTGTAAATGTGAGTAAAACTCTCTATTCATTGTGTTTATTGTCCCTGTTAAAGATACTATTTCAAAATCTCCTTTAAATTCATTTGAGTAATATTTCTTTTCTTGTGTTTTAAAAACTCCTACTGTAAATTCTCCTACTGCACCTAATGCATTTATGTTAGCAAGCTTGATATTTTCTTTTAACGCAATTTCTTTAACTTTTTCTAAAATTTCTTCTCCTTTATCTATTCTGGCTACAATCTTATTTCCAAATTTTCTGTATTCCATAATATTTCTCTCCTTTTCAAATTTTTCGTACATATTATATATTATTTTTTTAGTTTGTTAAACTGTTTTTTTAAAAAGATATTTATAGATTGAAAAACTATTTTTTTAATATTATAATCCTAAATAAGGTGGTGATATTTTTATGATTAATCGTGACGAAAATCCTGTTTTTTTGAATGATTTTCTTGATTATTCTGCAACAATTTTGAATAAATCTCCTAATACTATGAAAGAATATAATTATGATATAAATCACTTTTTAAGGTTTATTAAATATAAATTTAAAATGGCCCCTATGGATGATGAAGTAGGTTTATCTAATATAGTTATTAGTGATATGGATATTTCTACTATTGCTAAGATTCAATTAGAAGATATTCATGCTTTCTTAGGATATATGAAAGAAACTTTTCATAGTAAACCTGCTACATTGGCTCGTAAAGTTTCTAGTATTAGGGTATTTTTCCATTATATGTGTAATAAGACTAAAAAAATTCCTAATAATCCAGCTATTGATTTGGAAACTCCTAAGCTTGGGAAAAGACTTCCTAAATACTTAACTTTAGATCAAAGCCGTGAATTACTAAAGGCTGCTTCTATGCCTCCAGAAGGTACTCATGGAAACCATGATAATTCTACTAGGAATTTTGCAATTATTACTTTGTTTTTAAATTGTGGTATGCGTTTATCTGAATTAGTTAATATAAACATTAAAGATATTGATTTTTCTGAAAATAAATTAAATGTTATTGGTAAAGGTAATAAAGAACGTACTATTTATTTAAATAAAGCTTGTGTTAATGCTATAAATGCATATCTTGCTGATAGGCCTCGTGAAGGAGTTAAATTTGATTCTCGTGACGCTTTATTTTTAAGTGAACAACGTAGACGTATTAGTAATAGAACTGTTCAATATGTTGTTAAAGAAGAAATGAGAATTGCTGGCATTGATGCAAACAAGTATTCTGTACATAAACTTAGACATACTGCTGCTACTTTGATGTACAAATATGGTAATGTTGATATTAGAGCTCTTCAAGAGCTTTTAGGACATGAAAGTATTTCTACAACTGAGATCTATACTCATGTTGATAATGAACAAATCAGAAGTGCGGTTGAAAACAACCCACTTGCTGATGAATAATATGGAGGTTTTTATATGGAGAAAATAGGTTTTTTTGCTGGGAGTTTTGATCCTTTTACAAAAGGTCATTTACATGTTGTTAAGATTTCCGCACAATTGTTTGATAAAGTTATAATTGGTATTGGTATTAACCCTACAAAAGTCAAAAGATTTGATACAGATGTTATGGCTGATGCTATTAGAAAAGTTTTAAAACGTGAAGGTCTTTCTAATGTTGAAGTTGTGTCTTATGATAATTTGTCTGTTACTACTGCTATTTCTTATAATTCAGCTTTCTTAATCAGAGGTATTAGAAATGGTATGGATTATGATTTTGAAGAAACTTTAGCTACTTTTAATAAAGAGTTCTCTAATTTAGATACTATTTATATTCGTGCTGGAGAAGTTGGTCCTATTAATTCTACTATGATTATGGATTTAATTCGTAATGGTGCCGATTTATCTAAATTTTTACCTGAAGAAATAATTGAAGTCGTAAAAAAATAAGCCTCAGTAATGAGGTTTATTTTTTACGAATGTTTGTTTTCTTTTATAAATATGTTTTGTCTGCTTTTTATCTATTTCTTATTTGTGGCATTATTTCTGCTAATGTTATTTCTTTTGAACCGCCTTTTATTCTTTCTAATTTTATTCTAGTTGGTGCTATATTTCCTTCAGTTAATTTATCTTTTAATAATTTCATGAATACTTCGTCTTCTTGTTTATTACTTGGCGATTTTATTCTATCTACAACCATATCTCCAATTTTCTTATATGCAATTTCTTTTTTCTTTTCTCTTGCTGATCTTGACATTTCTGATTCTACTTCATCAAAACGTCTTAAGTGTATGTATTGATCACAAAAGGCAGAAAGTTCATCATATCTTCTTTGCGCTAAAAGATTTTGTGCTACTATTTTAAATAACTGGCTCTTCTCTACATCTTTTTTTGATAGTTGGCTAAGCTGTTCTAATGCTTTATTAGGATCTTTTATTGAATATGTATCTCCTCTTTCTGACAATAATGTTCTTACTTGAATAGTAACTTGTCTTTCTTGCTGTTCTTTGCTTAATGAAAATTTTGACTTTTCTGTTAAACTTACTCTTCTTTCCGCTTCTTGAGCTATAATTTCATTAGCTTCTTCTATATTCATTGTGCCATTTGCAATACTTTGTACTAATTTTTTTACAGCTGATGGTATATTATTTCTTAAGTTATATGCTGCTTTTTGAGAATTTAGTTTTTGGATTTGTTGTGAAATATTTGAATCGGCTATACCAATTCTATAATTTACCGATTTAGTTTCTCTTGATATTCTAGTGATTCTTGCTCTAATGTTTTGCAATCCTGCTAAGTCAGTAACTTCTTTTAACTCATCTGCTACTGCTAAGCTCATTTTTGAACTAATATTTGCTCTTGCTTTACTTAGTAGAATATTTATTTTGTCACCTCTTTTTAAAGATAGGTTTTCCCATTTTTTATCTTCTATTATGAATACAAGTCTTTCTATTTGATCAAATGATAGTCTATGTTTATCTAGAGTTTTCAAATCATTTAATATCGCTATTAATGTTTCTCTTTTATCTTTTTGACTTTGCTCATCTGCACTTTTGCTTTTTTCTTCTATTCCTTCTATTATTCCATCTACCTTCATATAACTAGCTAATTGTTCTGTTGATGGTAATTTGAATTTTTCTTTCTTATCCTTTGGGTCATATATATCAAAATATTTTTTTCTCATTTTATCCATTTCTGTTTCACACTTTGATGTATTTCTTTCTTTTTCTAGTAATGCTTCTTGTATTTGCGCATATGGAATATTAAACTCTGATGATATCGTTTCTGGTTTAAATCCTCTTTCTATTAAAGTTAAAATTTCTTTATTTTCCATGCTTTTCTCCTTAGTATTTTTTTATATCATGATTTAGCTTATTTTTCAATCTTTTTGTATATAATTGGCTTTAAAAAAACTCGCCTATGTTTTTACATAGGCAAGCTCTTCTTTTTGGAGTTGCTTCTCACTTTACTAGTAACCTCTTCAAATCGAGTAAGAAATACTTAGCTCTGATAGGAGACTCTGGCACATGTCCAAAATAAAATTCTGAAACTAAATTTGCAATATTGCTCCACTGAAGATATACATCTTTTTCATCAAGTGGTGTCTGATCATCATAAGCGATTTCTTCTCTTTGGAGAATCTCTGCTGTTTTTTCAGACATGCTTTCAAACTTAGCTACCGATTCCGATGGAACAAGCACATGAATAACTTGGCTCACTTTTTCTTTTAATGTGAGGTCATTCCTGTCTTCGACTTGTCTTAATTTTCCTTCCATTATTTTCACTGCCTTAACTTTGTCAGCAGTAGGCTTTAACATGCACGGAAAAATACCATCATGGTGTTCAATGTTTGCAGATAATAATCCATTGTCTTCTGGCTTATCATCAGACTTGTTTCCAGTATCTGTTTTTTTGCAAGCTTCGGATTCTTTTTCAGTCTCCTGTTTTTTAGGCTCTTCTTCATGCATATGTTCTTCTTGTCCATTCTTTTCTTCAAAAGCTTTTGGGTCTTCTTTAGTTCGTTCTACTGGTGCTACATCATCCCAGTTATGAACAAAACTAATGACTTTTTTAAAGAATTCCTTATTTGTGTAATTAAATGTCCCTTTAATCTCATCTCCTATCTTCAACATGGTGTATGAGTTTATGGGAGTTTTCTTGCTTGCAACAGTTTCAATTGTAGACAAAGTAAACCTTTTCACGGTAGGTGCCGCAAGCATCATTTCAATTAATGCTGCTGCATGCTCCTTCGAGAGATTTTCAGTTCTACTTACTACTTTACTTACAAAGTCAGTATAACTTACCGCATTTTCTGCGATTTGGCTAATTATGTCATCATTAGCATCTTCGGATTTTGCCATAGAATCTGACTTTTTTTCATGGTCATGTTCTTTTTGGTTTGCATCAGGCTGTTTTGATTCTTCATCTTTTTCGCCTGATTCAATTTGTGTGTTTCTGTCTAATACTTTGCCAGGATCAAGCTCTTGCTCACCAGAATCAGGCTGGTTTGGTTCTTGAGCATTTTTATCTGGCTCAAGCTGAGTGTTCTGGTCTAATACTTCACTAACATCCTGTTCTTCTTTTTCGTTATCAGGATAGTTGTATGAAAATGATAAAACATTTCCAATCTGACTCATTGCTTTAAGTGCTTTTTGTGGTTTGTTAATGGCCATTTCAATTTTGCACTCAAACAAATCTCCTTCAAACTTGAAACCATTAGACTGATTAAAGTCTTCTGTTACCAGACTCCGAAACACTTCTACCATTTTTTCTGGGTTTGTCACTTTCCATTTTGCAGATAATTGCATATCTGTACCTCCTAATTTTTGAATGCTTGGTTAACGAGTTTCTGTAGTTTCCCTCCTTGTTTTATTTATTTAGCATAAATAAATCTAATTCCAGATCCTTATTGTAGGACTTAGTATAATATTAGATTATTGCTAAATATGTTTTTGGCACAAACCAATTATGTTAATTATACTGTATTTTTATTGTTCTTTCAAGGCTTTTGCTAAATGGCTTCCTTCATATTAAAATAAAAAATCCAAATTACAAACTTTTTGCATTTGTTAATTTGGATTATATCTAATTTATTTATTATTTTAGCTCATATTTAAATCAGAATATTTTTCTTTCAATTTTACATATCCTAATTCATGCCATTCGTTATATGCAAGATTTAATCTGAATAATAGCTTTGGCTTTGCTCCTGCTCTATTTTTATCGATTACTGCAATATAATATCTTACATCTGGGTCTTCAAATATTTCTAGCTCTTTACAATTTGTGAATCTATCAGAGTCTGAATATTCATAATCATTTAGATGATTTCTTTGTATTTGCTTAAATAATGTTAATGAATCAAATACCTCTTTTATTGTTTTACTTACTGATAAATCATTAATTGTTAGGTTTATAGGTAATGTTGAATTTTCTGATAATTGTATTGATGCTCCTATAAATATATCAAATTTTTGAGCAAGTTCTGAAAGTAATGTTGCTGTTTTCTTTAATTCATCAGCATTTCCAATATTGTTAACATCTGATTTTAGTGTGTCGTAAAATACGTATTCAATACCATCTTTATACATGTAGTTTGATATTACTTCATGTAAATCATTGTTTGTATATTCTGTCAAATGTACAAAATATACTGAGTTATCTATTTGCTCATTTAACCATTTTGTTACTTCTAATATTTGATTAAATTCTGTTGAGATTGTTATTAATCTTTTTACAAAATCTTCTTGAGTTTCATTATCTAATTTTTTGATAAAACCTTGTTCATCTAATAGTACTTCTTTTGGATTGTCTGCTCTGAATTTAAATTCTAATAATTCACTTTCATTTTTAACTAATTTTTGTTTGTGAAATTTTTGAATTTCTGGATTGTTTATTATTGTTGTAAGAAGGCATAGTCTCATTTTGTCTTCTGTCATTTCGTTTGATACCACTAATACTTTCTTTTTATGTATAAATGCAATATTGCATGCTAAGTTTACTGTGAATCTACTTTTACCTGCATTTGATGGCATAGCATATGTCATAATTTCGCCTTTTCTAAATCCTTTGAAAACTTTTGTCATTACTGGGAAAGGTAGTGATACACCTTCTCTTAAGTCATTCTTATCATCAAGCCAAAATTCTGCTATGTTGTTGTTTAATACTGCTTGACTTAGTCTGTTTGTTACATTTATTTGCTTTATTGCCGCTTCTACTTCGTCAGCAGACATATTTTTATATTTGATATAACTTTTTATTTCTAATATTTTGTCTTGTATTTTTCTTGTTGGAGCTTTTATATAACTTCTTTTTAAGATAAATAGCTTTTTTAGTTCTCTATAGATTAATTCAAAATCATATTTTTGATCTAATGGTGCTGCTGCCATTGCACATTTTAAATCATATAATTCTGATATTGCTTTTGGAAAGTTAAATCCTTCTTTTAATTGTGGTGGAGCATGTTTTTCACCTTCTTTAAAGATTACACTTTTGTATAGATTTAAGATTATTTCACTTGAAAAGAAACACAAATCTTTTTCAAAATAAAATTTTGAGATGGCATTTGGTGTTCCATATAATAGCGCAATGTAAATAATCTCTAGTGTAAGATTGTCTAGCTCTGGTGGATATAATGGTGCTGGTTCTTCATCTGACGAACTATTCATTCGTGCTATTTTTCTCTCTCTTTCATCTAATACATTTATCTCTCCTTGCAATTGATAGATGAACTCGTCTTTGTCAAATTCTTTTTCTTTATTTTCTTCTTCTTTTTTTAGACGTTCAGTTTCTAATTGAGCTTTTCCTTTGTTAAGGATCTTATTTAGATTTGTCTCTAGTGTTTTATAATCACTATTTTCTTCTGTTATCAATCTTTTTTACCTCCGTACATTTATTTCTTTTGATATTTTATCAAATACATTTTAAAAAGTCTAGTTAATATAAAAAAGAAACCGCTACTCTCCAATGTTATATTGAAAAGTTGCGGTTTGAATATGTCTACTAAGACTTTAATTTGAGATTGAGTGTTGTATTGCTTTCGTACTATTATTTATTGCTTTTAGCTCATAGCCATTTGTTTTGCAATAGTCAATAATCCGTTGCAATGCATCTGCAGTATCTTGATGTGTGGACGAATCATGCATAAGCACGATATTAGTACGGCCAGGCTGAATGCCAGATACTGCATTATTATAAACTTCATCAGAACTATCTGCACCTCCTGCATCACAGCTATCCACATTCCAGTCAAAATATGTATAACCACGTGATGTTACCTCTTTAGCAGCTGCTGTCATGATTCCATTACAGTACTTTTTGCTTACTGTGTTAGAACTTCCTCCTGGAAAACGAATAAATTTTGCAGTATAGCCATTGGTTGTGTCATAGACCATATCTCTCAGCTTATCGAAATTGTTCATCAATACATCCAAAGACGTATAAATTTCAGAATAATTGTGAGAATAGCCATGCAATCCAATTGTGTGTCCAGCATTCATCTCTTCTTGGATTAGTTTAGAATTTTCTTCGTCATATCCAACTACAAAGAATGTTGCTTTAACATCGTTTTCTGCAAGTGTCTTCAAGATTTGAGGAGTAATGTTTTGAGAAGGTCCATCATCAAATGTAAGAAAAACACACCCTTTTGCAATATCAATGTACCTAATTGCTCCTCCTTGATTATCGCTGCTATCTGCTACAAAGTATTCCATATAGTAGCGATTTTCTTCGTATTGAACTAATTCAGATGTCACTTTACTGGTTACATCTCCATCGTACGAATCTACCGCTTCATAACCAGGTTCCACAAATTGTGAAATATCGTCTAGTGTCATCATAATATCACCTGATAAGTTAATGACTGGTGGCATATTGTCCACTACATTATAAACCTTATGAAACTTCTTTCCTAAGAAAGAGTATTCTACAGGATATTCTCCGACAACATTTGTGTTTACCTGATCTTTAACTGAAATATGGAAGACTTCATCATCTAAAAAATTAATCGTTTCGATCAACTTGTTAGACGAGCTGCCTACTTCGATGTTCTCGGTCTCTGTGTTACTATTGATAGAGAAGTACACAAAAAAAAGACCGATTACGATGAGTACTACCAACATTAAAAGAACACTTAATGCATTCTCCTTTTTCCGGTAGTACGAACGCCGATAATAGTTCTTGCTCATTTCTTTTTTCCTCCTGATTGCTATCTATAATCTCAAATTAACACTATCCATATTCTTTTTCATTTCCTCCTTAATAAATTATTATTTATGGAATATGATAATTTGTATCATTAATTATACTCTCTTTTTTATGTTAAGTAAATACATATCAAAAAAATAAAAGCAAAGTAACTTTGCTTTTATTTAGCCATTTTCTAAGAATCTTTTGAATAATTGTTCTCTACATTTTTCTTCAAATTCGTCATTTAATGGTTCTAGTGATATTTCTTCGTTGTATTTTCTTTCTAATGCATATTTAATTATATGATCTGCAACTTCTGGATTTTTTGATAGGAGTGGACCGTGTAAATATGTTGCTATTACGTTCTTTTTTACAAAGCCTTCTGTTAAATCTCCAAATTTATTTCCATTTCCGTATAATACCGTTCCAAAAGTATCTTGTGTATCATATGTTTGTCCACCATGATTTTCAAATCCTATTACTTTTGTCTCTTTTCCATCTATCATTGTTTCTATTATAATGTTTCCAATACATCTTTTTTCTCTGTCTTCAATAGCTTCTGTATAATAGTCAAAAATTTCTAATCCTGGAATAACATTACCTTCAACACCTTTGTAATATTTTCCAAACAATTGGTATGAACCACATATTAATAAGAAAAATACTCCCTCTTCTACAGCTTTTTTTATTTCATCTTTGTATTTTATTAAATCTTCTGATAATATTTTTTGTTCGTTATCAGCTCCACCACCAGAAAATACTATATCATAATCTGAGAAATTTGGTGCCTCATCATCAATTGAATATGTATCTATTTTAGCTATGAACCCTCTTTGCTCGATTCTATATTTTAATACTTTTATATTGCCTACGTCTCCATATAAATCTAAAATATCTGGATATAAATATAAAATTTTAATTTCTTTCATTGTGATTTCCCTCACTTTTTTCTTTGTACTTTAATAATTCATGTCTTGTTGGTTGTATAGATGTGTAATTAGCTATTACATATTTTCTACCATTCGTCTTATATAGTTCTTCTACAGCTTCTTCTATTGTCATACATGGTATTATTTTATCAGCTGGATATCCACTTGTTTTTATTCTAATAGCCATATCATATGGCCTAGTTCCTGCTGTTATCACTTTATCTACATTTTCCATATCTTCAAAATTAATATCCCATATCCATGAAACATCTTTTCCGTCTGCTAAATTATCATTTAAAACAAATAATAATTCCTTGTTTTCTTTATCTTCATTTAATAATCTTAAACTTACATTTGCCCCTGTTGGATTTTTAGCTAAATTGACAACTGTTGGACAACTGCAAATTTCCATTTTTTCTAGTCTACCATTATTAAGTTGAAATTTTTCAACTGTCTTCATAACAGATTCTTCAGGTATTTGATATACTTTTGCAACTGTTGTTGCTGCTGCTAAATTGTATATAGCATATATATTGTTAAATTGTGTTTTATATGTTTTTTCTTCAATTCTAAATGTTTTATTCTCTAAATCAACATCTTCTATCACTTGATATAATTGACTATTTCCATAATAACAATTTGGACATTTGAATTTTCCTATGTGTGCATATTGATAATATTCGTATTGCAATCTTGTATTACAGAATGGACAAAACTTTCCTTCACCAGCTTCTTTTAACTCTTCTGTTGCATATTTATATTTGTTAACTCTATAATAATAAATTGTTCTATTTTTCTTATTAGCTTTTCCCAATCTACTTACATTTGGATCGTCTGCATTAAGTATTAATTTTCCTGTGTATGTTTCTAAGAACTTTTGAATTTTTAATATTATTGTTTCTACTTCGCCAGCTCTATCTAGTTGATCTCTAAAGAAATCTAAAACAACTAAGCAATCTAATGGAATCATTTTATATAATATAGGTACATAGCTTTCATCTGTTTCAAAAACTAAATAGTCTGCTTTTACTTTTCCTGATAGCGTACAATTTTTTATTAAAACTGATAGTATTCCAGTTTCCATATTGTTTCCTTCAGCATTTGTTATTATTGTTTTTCCACTATCTTTTAATATCTGTCCTATGCAATTATTTGTCATTGTTTTTCCGTTTGTTCCTGTTGTAGCTATTATTTTTCCATCTATTTTAAAATACTTAAATATGTTTGGATTCATTTTATAAGCAAATTTTCCAGGTAAATTTCCACCGTTTTTTCCAAATAACTTTAGTATTAAACACAATATTTTTGTCATTAGTATTGTTATAACGTTTCTCATTATTTCCTCCCATATAATCAGGATTTTAATTTATTTTGATTATATTTTTATTATTAATAAAGACGTGGACATTGCTTTATGAATGTCCACAATTTCTCTCGTTTAGATTATATTTCTAATATATACGTATGTCAATGATGTTGTTGGAATATTAGATGTATGTTTTCTTAAAGCTGTTGCAATATTGGCTGAACTTGTTTTCCTTCAAGGGCATGTTCTAGCGCTGGAATTATATATTTGCTATCATATACTATCGAACGTGGTTTACTTATTGGATTATCTTGCTTAAATGGTACGAAATAATAGTTTCTCATATTTAACAATTTACCAATATTTATTGCATTTCCACTTAGTCCGTTGTTTGTTGATGGTGCAATTACCAGTGGGTTTTCATTTCTTAAATGTGATTTGGCAGCCATTGTTGCAGGTGTGTCTATAATATCATTTGCTAATTTAGCCATTGTATTTCCTGATGCGGGAGCTATTATCATTATATCTGTTAAGTGTTTAGGGCCTATTGGCTCTGCTCCTTGAATTGTGTGTATGATTTTATTTTCTGTAATTTTTTCTATTTCTTCTATAAAATCTTTTGCCTCTCCAAATTTTGTATCTAGTGTATATGAGTTATATGACATTATTGGAATAATTATCGCATTTTGTTTTTTTATTTCCTTCATTTGTTCTATGCTTTTTCTAAATGTGCAAAATGATCCTGTAAATACATATCCTATCTTTTTTCCTTCTAAAGTCAATTACATAACCTCCTTTTATAACATCTTATGAAATTATGTTAAGTTTTGATATATTATTTAATAAAAGCATTGAAAATTGAAGGTTTTGCTAGTATAATATTTATGTAACCCTATTGAACTGTATTTCTATTTACTAAGAAATACTTGCATTATGAAAGGAGTTTTCATTATGAAGAAGACATTTGTTTTACTTACAGAAGCAACGTTGTCATCTGAAAAATCTACTCTTAATTTTGGAGGCGACAATAATATTGTCATTCCACTAGCAGTTGTTGAACGGATTTACCAGTATGATAAATCACCAGAGAAAGCTAAGATAGCTAGTAAGTTTGTGGATTACATTTCCACATTTCCTATGAAAGATCTTATTTCTAACAAAGGTGTGAAGCAGAGTAATGGCTCATATTTGAGAATTTTGGATTGCGGTGTAATCTCTTCTCAGGTTAATGAACTTCACAATGTTAGCGATCTTTATAAAAGATCATTTCAGGTTTGCTTGGATCTTGCTGAATCATCTAAAGACTCTCAAGTCATTTTGATTTCACAGAATCCTTCTGTACGTCTGAAAGCTCAGAAATTGGGAATTAAGTCTCAGGAATTCAAAGATGAGATTTTCCCTCTTCCTCGTGATCAGTACAAAGGAAGAGTAAGCGTATTTTCTACCAAATCATCAATTGACAAATTGTATCAGGAAAAGACATTGTCTATCAATGCTATCTATCAGTACAATAAAATTGAATGGCATGAGAATATGTTTGTTACAATCGAATCTGAGGGTTCTTCTGCTATCGCAAGATATACTGATGGTAAACTTGTTCCACTGATGTATCAGGATCTCAAGGCATTTAAGCCGGAGAATGCTGAGCAGAAAATGCTTATGGAATGTCTGCTTGCTCCTCCAGAAATTGCGCCTTTGGTTATTGTAAAGGGAGGTGCCGGAACTGGCAAAACCTACTGTGCTCTTGCAGCAGCACTCCATAATCTTGCTTCGTATGGCCCTATTAGTACCTATGAACAGATTTTGGTTGGTGCACCTACTGTTACTATTGATGAAGATCTCGGTTATCTTCCTGGAGATATTGATGATAAGGTTGGTCCTTATATCAATGGTGTTCAGAATAATCTCATTGAGATTTTCAAAAATAATGGAACAGCTATAACAGGTGGTAAGGAAAAGGTTTCTAAGAAAGAATGTAAGGCAAGTGTGATTGAACTTTTTGATCGTCAGTTTATTCAGATTCAGGCAATTGGTTTCCTTCGTGGTTCATCAATTGCAAATACATTCTACTTCTTGGATGAAGTACAGAATGTTAAACCAGAAATCATGAAGGATATTATCACTCGTTTGGCTCGTGGATCAAAATTAATCTTGGCTGGTGACCCAACTCAGGTTAATGCTCCAGGATTGAATGAGAGACGTAATGGCTTAGTATACGCATCAGAAAAGTTCAAAGATATTGCTCGTTGCTGGCAGATTGAACTTGATAGTCAGAAAACTATTAGATCTGAGCTGGCTAAGATCGCTCAGGAAATTCTGTAACCTTGTAACAATGTTATTTTAATGAATTAAAGACTCTTAAAAGCCCTCAAGCTTTGTGCTTGGGGGCTTTTCCTATTTTTTATCTTAATCATTGCGTGCTAATCCATCATATATCCATGTATTTAACCATTCCGTTGATTGTATATATTTTACACTAACCGGCATACCTGAATACACTGGATAAAAATATATGAAAAATGCTAGAAATATAGTTGACAATACAGGTATTAAATAATCTATTTTTTTCCATTTTTGTGCTAATTTGCTGATGGCAAATACTATTGTTAACATCATGAATGGCAGCGTTATGAAATAATGATATATAAACATTACTCTTCCTATAAAAGCATATGGAAGCCATGTACATAGTATCATTACCAATAAAATTGCTCCCTCTCTACTTCTTTTTACAACTGAGTATATTAATGTAAATACCGCAGTGGCTATTGATAACCACCAAATTGCAGGATTTCCCATACATGCTATTGTTCCTATTGTTTCACTATCTGGTCTCGATACATAATACCACATTGGTCTAATCATTGCTGGCCATTCATACCATTTGCTTGTATATGGGTGTGTTGCCTTTAATTTTGAATGATAATTATACATTGCTTGCTGATATTCAAAAAATGATTTTATGTCAGTTATTCTTACTGTCCTTGATTTCTCTGTATCTACGTTTCCTTCTTTGTCATATATTTGAAGGTATGCACTTTCATTTGTATCAGCGATTACTGGAATATATGAAGCAACATATATACAAATTGGTATGATTATAAATGAAATTACTGACCACAATAATATTTTTAGATTAACTTTTCTTATTTTAGTTAAATATAATATTCCCATTGCAAGTCCAACAAATGCTGCTGTCCATTTTACTGATATAGCCATCCCCCAGAATGTACCTGATATTAACAAGCTCATTTTCTTTTTCTTAAATTCATCATCTTCTGCAAATAAATATTTTAGGAAAAATAAGAATGAAGTTAGGCAAAATAAAACCAACATACTGTCTACTGTGCCTATTCTTGTTTGCACAAAATGCATTCCATCTAAAGCCATTATTACTGCTGCAAATAATGCATATCTCTCTCTTTTAAATAATTGCTTGGCTATTAAATATATGACTAATATCATAAATATTCCTGCTATGTTTCCACATAATCTATATGCAAATGGTGTTGTTCCTAGGAAGTACATAGGAATTGACATTATCAATTTTCCTAATGGTGGGTGCACATATTCATATAACGGTAATTTATTTAATATTTCATATGCTGCTCTTGGAAAATATATTTCATCAAAGTATGAACTATTTTCTATTGAATATGCTTCTGGCACACATTCTTGTTCATCTATTAATTTTTCTGAATTTTCATTTATTGCCTTAATAGGTATTTCTTTTCCATCTGCATCATACAGTTTTATTTCACCTATTGCTGTTGTATCTAAATTTGATTCTAACATTATGTACTTACTTTTGATTCCATTATAATTTATAGAAAAATTTATCCATCTAAAAACATTCGAATAATCTAAGTTTAGATATGTATCATAAACATATTTATCATAATTTTTGTAATCATCCGTGTAAGATATAGAAATATTTGATTCTGCATATCCTGAATATAACATTATTTTGTCAGGAACTTGATTAGATTCTATTTCAAATATTACTTGTTCACTTTTCTTCATACTTGGGTATGTTTTAGGATTCGAATTGTTTCCTAATTTATAAAAAGAAACGATTGTGTAAATTAATAGGATTGCTAATAAGATAATTGTTGCTGGTTTTAGATTTTTTATTTTTTTCATTTTTCCCCCTAATACAAGTTATGTAATAAAATAAAGAGCCTCACTAGATATGTGAAGCCCTTTTATAAATTGCTATTTTAATCTTCTTCTTGAAATCCATACACATATTCCTGCAACTATTATTGTCATTGGCACTGCATATATAATCATCATTACAGTTTTTGCTTCTTTATCTGTTGCTGAAAATATTGATGTAGATGATGTTTTTCTTATTGAGTACAATTCTCCTTTATTTGCTGCAAATGCAAATGAATTCATGATTATATTACAATTTGGCTGATAATAAAATATTGCTGCAGTGTTTGAAGTAGTTAATTGATTGTCTGAAAATGAACCGGTAGAAGCAAACATAACAGCTCTTGATTCCTCACCTGACTCTACCATTTTATTAAATGATGCAGCTGTTGTATAATGAGATTCATCTGAATTTTTAGTTACTTGTTTTCCTGTTGAAAAATCATAAAGTATAGCATTATCTGATGTTGTTAGTACAGGTGTATATGTTACATTTTGCTCTGCCATTTTATTTGTATCTACTTCTACAATTCCAGTTGCTCTTAAAAGAGGCTTTAATGGATCTTTATGCATTGCTGCTGTTATTTCACTGCTTGAAGACATTTCTGCTTGGATATCGTATTGTGATCCGCTAATCGTATTCTCACTTTGTTCAACTACCACTGCATTTGGTAAAGTAACGCCATACTCATCTAAAACTTTCTGAAAATTTGGAAACTTTTCATCTGCATTTGTATAATTAATGTCATTTGTTATAATAACATCTCCTCCATTTTCAATATACTCACATATTGCATTAGCTTCTTTTTCTGAAAAGTCAGATGATATTCCCATAATAGCCAAGATATCACAATCTTCTGGGATTGCTGGATCAGATATAATATTAATTGTATTAATTTCATAGCATTCATTTGATAGTTCACTGGCTAAAGCATATATCCCAGATGTTGTTGTATAATTTGTTCTTCCTTCTACAAAATAAACCTTTGTTGCTTCTTCAGAAGCTAGATTATTAATTGCATTTGTTATTTTTTGCTCTGTTATGTCATTTAAATTCCAATTAGAATCATACGTTGTTAATTCTGTGTCAAATATGTATGAAATTCTACCATCGGATGCGACTCCTACAATCTCAGCATTCTTTTCATCCATACCATAAGTCTCTTTTAAAGTATAATCTTCTGAACTTACTATTTGATATTTTATTTTTTCATTTTCAGCATGATATTGTTTCATTAAATCAACTACTTGAGAGTCTTCTGTAAACTTCCAAACATAGAAAGTTATATCTTTATTTACCGATTTAGCCAATTTCTTAGAAGCATCCGTTAATGTATGCATTTTTCCCTGTGTTAAATCTATCTGAGCTAAATTAATTTGTCTCACGCCAAGATTTATTGCTATATATGCTGCAATTAATATTGCTATTAATAGAATCATTCTAGTTGTATCTTTTATACAATATTCCTTAAGAACTGTAAAAAATGCAGCTACTCTTTCTTTTGGAGTTTTTTTATTTTTTTCTTTTTTCTCTTTTTTTTCTTTTTCACGACTCATTTGTTTTAGAATCTTCTGGCTCTTTTTTTCTTTTTTATCCATTATATATATCTTCCTTTCTAGATCTTAATTCATTATTTTACGCTTTTACGTCTTTGTAAAACTATTATTGTTAGGCTCACAAATAATAAAATAAATGTGACATATCCTACAACTTCTTTTAATGAAATAATTCCTTGTGGAAATTTTTGATACATTTGTACTAATGAAAACATCTCTATAATTCCTTGAAAATTCTGTATGAATGAAATTATTAAGAAAAATCCTATTGATATAACAGCTGCTATTACTTGACTTTCTGTTATTGATGAAACAAACATACCAAATGATATGTACGACATTGCTAGTAACAAAAATCCTATCAATGCAACTAATGGTTCTACTAAGCTAACATTTCCAAAGTGTCTTAATATTCCATAGTAAATAAACATAAATAACATTCCGATTATAACAACTATCGTTGCTGCAAAAAATTTTCCCAAAACTATGCTAACGATGCTTTTAGGTGATGTCATTAATAATTGATCTGTTCCACTCTTTTTTTCTTCTGCAAACATTCTCATTGTTAATATTGGCACAATAAAAGCTAATACTGTTGTACTATCCCATATAATATATTCAAAATTTAAAGCACCTTGTATAAATGTATATGCATAAAATACCACACCTAACACAGCTAGAAACAATCCTATAAATACCCATCCTATTGGAGTAAAAAAGTAACTTTTTAATTCTTTTTTAATTATTGCAAACATTATTTCTTTTCCTCCTCTTTTGTTATTTTTAAGAATGCATCTTCAAGTGAAATTTCTTTTTTCTTCATTTCTATTATTGTAATATCTTTATCTACACATTTCTTAAATAATTGTTTTCTGATGTCTTCTGAACCAGTATGTTTCAAAGAATAAACTTTTTCATTTCCTTTTTCTTCAATAAGTTCTATGCTAGTAATTGCTTTTATTTCTTTCTTTATTTCTGGTAATTTTGTATTGTTTTCTTCTACTGTAAGTATTATCTCTGTTTCATCTGGTTTTGCTTCTTCTTCAATATTCTCCATATTGTCTGTTCTTATAATTTTACCTTTGTTTATAATAATAACTTTGTTACACATCTGGCTTATCTCTGCAAGGATGTGTGAACTAATTAAAATCGTATGTTTTTTTCCTAATTCTTTTATTAATGTTCTTATTTCTTTTACTTGAATTGGATCAAGTCCAACTGTTGGTTCATCAAGTATAAGTATTGGAGGGTTTCCAACTAGAGCTCCTGCTAAACTTACCCTTTGTCTGTAGCCTCTTGATAAGTTTCTTATTAGTTTTCCTTTAACTTCTTCTAATCCAGTTGCTTTTAATACTCTAGCTATTTCATCTTTCTTTTCTTTTCTTTTAACAAGCTTTAAATCTGCCATATAAGAAATGAACTCACTTACTGTTAGTTCTAAATATAGTGGAACATTTTCTGGCATATATCCTATTTGCTTTTTAGCTTGTTTTGCTTTTTGATTAATATCAAAGCCATTTACTATAATTTTTCCAGCAGTTGGTTCGATAAATCCTGTGATCATATTCATTGTTGTACTTTTTCCAGCACCGTTTGGGCCTAAAAATCCAACTACTTCGCCATCTTCGATTTTAAAGCTTATGTTATCAACTGCTATAAAATCATTGTACTTTTTTGTAACATTCTGTAGCTCTATCAATGTATTTTCCTCCTTTTATTTTTGTATTTTCAGTATATTGTGTCTTTAATACTTTAATAATACGTGCTCATTCTATTATTAAAATATTAAAATAAAATTAAAAACTTTTTTATATAAGAACATTTTAAATTTTTGCAATTAATGCTTTTATTTTTATTCCCTGTTCTGAGAACATCTGCTCATGTTCTGTTCTTATGTCTTCAAATATCATCTCATTATGTAAGTCATGTGTTATTTTTTCTAGATTAAAGCCTTCTTCTTTAAAATATTCCAAACTTTCTTCAAATAATTCATCATCATCGGTCTTGAAATATATTTCACCATTTTCTTTATCGAGGAATTTCTTATAATTTTCTAGTTGTCTTGTGTGAGTTAATCTTCTTTTTTTATGTTTTCCTCTTGGCCAAGGATTACAGAAATTTATATATATTCTTTGTACTGTGTCGTTTTCATCAAACACATCTAATATACGTTCTGCGTTCATTCTTATTAAATATAGATTATTTATTTCTTTTTCATTCTCGTGATATTCTTTTTCTATGTTTCTTTTTGATAATCCTAGCATTGCCTCAATCATATCTGCTGCAATATAATTATTTTCTGGATGACTAGAAGCTAATTTAGCTATGAAACTTCCTTTTCCGCATCCTATTTCTAAATGAAGTGGTGCTTTTTTATTTTCAAATAATTCTAACCATTTTCCTTTGTTTACAGTTGGGTCATCTATATAAAATTTTGATTCTTCTAGTTCTTGCTTTGCCCATGGTCTTCTTCTAATTCTCATCGTTTTGATCCTTTCTCATCGATTTTAGTGTGGACTATATGTGTCAGTTGAAATTAGTTGCGTACCTACAAATTGTCCGTTTTTATAAAAGCTCTTATATGCTTGATACGTTCTAGCTCCTATTTTTTTACTAAATAATTCTATTTGATAATCATCATCTGTTCTTAATCCGTATATTTGAACTGTGCAATATCCATTTTCAACACTTGCTGCTATTTTTATTGGATAACTTCTATTGTTTTTAAATTTAAAGTCTAAAGAGCCATATGCAACAGTTGCATCAAGCCCTCCTGGAGAATATGTTGTTAAAAACATATGGTTTGTTCTTTCTACTATATCTAAATTTGATTTTAAAACTGAGTTATATAATGTTGATGATACTTGGCAAATTCCTCCTCCAAGTCCATCTACAACTTGACCATTTTCGTATATTGCTGCATTTTTATATCCCGCTGCTATAGTTCTCTCTCCTACTATTGTATTATACGAAAATGTTTCTCCTGGCATTAAAACAGTTCCATTAATTTTATTTGCTGCTAATCTTAGATTTGTTGTTCTGTTTGCATTATTAACATATGTTGTAGATGAACTAGCTAGTTGGTCTGGGAATGCATCTAATCCAAGATCATTTACTGTTACATTTGCTGGTGTATATTTTAATGGTACCTCATATTCTGATTTTTTCTCTGCTGCAATTTGTTCTTTTACTGTTTCAACACTCTCTTGGAAATCAACTCCTGTTTCATCTGCATACACCATTCTTGGTTCTACTGTGTAATATGCATCTTTTACTTCTCTGTATATCTCTGAGTGAATTTTATCAACATCTATTTCATCTGGATATTTATCATATGTTGGAATATCATAATATACATCTTTGAAATTTTTATTGTTTAATGCATCTGATATGATTTGTTTTGTTTCATCATTTGATGCTGCTTTTCCTATTTTCCCAGATGTAATTATTAAATTTCCATCTTCTATATAATAGCTTGGTTGCTCTACTTGTTCTGGAAGTTTTGCTGAAATATCAATTATGCATGCATCTAATGCGATTTCGTCATATGATACTTCTATTTTAATATTTTCTGGTGATTTCTTTAATTTTATTAATTTCAAATCTTGTGATATTAAAGATCCAATTCTTCCAATATTATAAGCATTCTCAATAGCTTCATCTAATTTATATTGAACATTTATCTGTTCTAATGCTAATGAATATTGACTTTCTCCATATTGAAAATATATTGTGTTATCTAGTTTATCTAAAAATTCTGTTTGAACTTTTTGTTTTGCTGCATCTTTTGACAATCCAGAAACATCAACACCTTCTATTGATACTCCTTGTTTTATGTTTGTATCTTTATTATTTATAATAGAAAAAACAGTAATAGAACCTACAGCTATTACCATAATAATCCCTAGTATTATCAAAGAAATTTTTAAAGCTCTGTGTGTATGAACTTTTACTTCTATATTACTTATTCCTTTGTTATCATCAGGTACTAATAATTGATTTTCTTTTTTACTTTTTTTCTCATTTTCTTTTATATTTTTATCTAAATTCTCATTCTTTTTTTGATTTTCATTTTCATCTGAATTTTGCTGACTTAGAATCTGATTTGGCATCTCTTTGCTCCTACTTTAAACATCTCTACTTATTCTTTTATATTATATTTGTATGCTTATAAAAAGTCAATAAATGGCTCAGTAAATTTTGTTTCATCAAATAGCCATTTTCTAATATAATGAAGTTGACAACAAAAAGTAAGTAGTACGTTTGTACTACTTTTACTTTTAAAATTTGATACTTTGGTTCTACTTTTTAATTATAAAAAATTTCTCTTTTTTATAAGCCTCTCTACAAATTTATATTTATATTTATATTTTTATTGTTACTATAATTCCTTTTGGTTTATTGTGCACTATCTTTATACTTCCTCCGTGACTTTTTACTATTGTTTGTGCTATTGATAATCCTAATCCTGTACCGCCTTTTGATCTTGAACGAGCCTTATCCTCTCTATAAAATCTTTCAAAGATGTGTTTTAGCCCTTCGTCACTAATCCCTATTCCTGTATCTTTTATATTCATTATTAGTTTTTCTTCATGATTGTGGATGTCTACATCAATAGTATCGTTTTCCTCTGTATATTTTAATGCATTGTCTAAAACAATTACTAGTAATTGTTTTATCTTATTTTTATCTATATTTAATTCTCTATCACAATTTACATTTAACACCATATTTTTATTTTGCAATTCAGCCATTTCTTTATATGGAACAACAATTTCTTTTGCAACAGTTTCCATATTAGTCATTGATTTATGTATTTTTGTTGTGTTTGCATCTGACCTTGCTAAATCCATTAATTCTGTTATCATTTTTGATAACCTTCTTGTTTCATTTAAAGATAATGCTATATCTTCTGATTTGTCTATTATTTTGCTGTCTGGTGACTGTAATAACATTTCTTGTTTTGCTTGTATTATTGTTAATGGTGTTCGCAATTCATGTGATGCATTTTGAATAAATTCTGCTTGTTTTTTATATGATGCTATTATAGGTTCCATTGCTCTTTTAGATAAATACCAACTTATAATTATTGATAATATTACAACTATTACTGTACCTATTGATAAACTTTTACTAAAATTTTCTGTCATTTCTTTTTCAGAATTTATATTAATTAGAATATCCATGTAATATGTATCTCCATTTGATGCAGTTAATTTACATGTTGTTGCTCTATAAAAATATTTTGAATTTACTTTTATTTCATAAATTTCTCCAACTCTATTGCCATTAAACTGGCTTTTTCCAATATAATCTGCAAAATATTTTACACTTAATGATGTTGCAATAACATCTCCCTCGTCATCTCTCAAAATTGTTACAACTCTTGGGTTAGCTATTTTGTCAATATTTTTTTGAACTTCTTTAGTAAGATCTTCATCCGAAAAATTTTCATCATTTAATGTTTTTTCATCTTTTATAATAAAATTAGAAATATCTTCTAATTGATTTTTATACTGCATAAGTTCTTTATCTACTGATTCATATAAATAATTATTAAACTGATTTAAAATGAAAAGACTAAATACTCCAAATATTACTGTCAATAATATTAAATTTACTATCATGTTTTTTAGTAGTTGTATTTTTATAATTCTTTGCTCTTTCACTTTAAAATTCTTTCCTTTCTATAATTTTAGTCAGACAAAATATAGCCTACTCCTCTTAGAGTTTTTATATATTTATCATATCCATATTTTTTTAGTTCTTTTCTTAGAGCACTAGCATAAACCTCTATTACGTTTGTTGATGTGTCAGAATCAAATCCCCATATTTTATCAAAGATTTGCTCTTTTGTTATTATTGTGTTTTTTGAATGAATTAGGTATTCTAATAAATCAAATTGTTTTCCTTGTAGGTTTATTTCTTTTCCTTTTATGTATGCTTTTCTGTTTTGTAAATTTAATTCTAAATCTTTAAATTTTATTGTATTGTTAATAAAAAATCCATGGTTTCTTCTTATTAAGGCTTCTAATCTTGCTAACAATTCTTCTCTTTCAAATGGTTTTGGTAAGTAATCATCTGCTCCTAGATTTAGTCCTTTTACTTTATCGTTTAATGAATCTTTTGCTGTTAATATTAGTACTGGTGTAAGAATTTCATTTTTTCTTAATTTGCTTAGTACTTCATATCCGTCCATTTCAGGCATCATTAAATCTAATATTATTATGTCATATATGTTTTCTTTTGCAAACATATATCCTTCATATCCATCATATGCTTGTTCTACACTATATTTCTTTTCTATACATTGTTTTATTGTATCTGATAATATTTTATCATCTTCTACTATTAATGCTTTCATGGCATTCTCCTTTTTCTGTGTTATTATAATATTTCTTGTAATTTATTACTCTAACGATGTTATTATAACATAGATTATACATTCTGTAACTTAAAAAATACTTAAGTATCTATTTTGTATTATTTATTTTATACTCTAACTGTAATAAAAAAGTTTAATATTAAAATTTTTGAATCATCGCGCAGCGACCAAAGGAACGAAACGAAGTTTTCGTGACTGCGATTGAAGCAATCTTCACATAAGAAAAGAGCCCACGTTCTGAAAGAACAGGGCTCATCAAGATTGCGACAGCAAGATGTAAAAAAATATTAATATTAAACTTTTTATTGTATTTATATTAAAATAATACAAAATTGATACTATCTTTATCTTATTTTGCTGTTAATGTTGGATTAGCAATAAAATAATTCTCCTTAGTATTAGCAGCAAATTTAATTTTTATCTTTTCAACATTTGTTACATCAAATGAAAACGTTCCTTCTGCATTATTTGCAGTATAAATTACATTATCATCTTGATCAAAGAATATTATTTGTGGCACTCCAGTTTGATTAGCATTTGCATCTAACTCTGAAATATGAATTTCGCCTGATAAAGTTTTATATTTTTTATCAAGTGAAAATTCAATAGTAGCTTCACTTACAAAAGCTGATGAATTACTTGGCTTTAATATGTAATTTTTGTATTCTGTGCCATCTATACCTTTTATCGCATTCTTTCCATCTGACACTGTAAGAGTACCAGCTGTCACTGAAGATTTTAAACCTGTTAATTGCTTGTTAGATTTAGCTTCTGAATTGTCAACTTCTTCAACTAATTTCTTAATATCTTTATCATCTGGTAATATCTTTTTAGCAGCTGTAACGTTACTCTTTGCCTTTTTATAATCAGTTAATAATAATTCTCTAGTCTCTAAAATAAATGCGTTTTTATATTGAGAAATTAGTTCATCAATTGCATCTTCAACTTTTTCTATGCCTTCACTATCTATTTTTAAAAGATACTCTAATATTGCTATATTTGTTTCTTCATCTTTTGCCATTTGAGCAACTTCAGATTTTATCATAGCAATTTTTATATCAGTTCTTTTTTCTTTTACTATATCGCTTTCTTTGAATTCATCTTCTATTCCATCTAAAACCTTTAAAGCTTTCTCAAATTTTTCACTTTTTAAATACTCATCAGCCTCTGTTAAATATTCATTTAAGTACAATTGTTCAGCTTCTTTTAACTTACTTTCTACCTCAGAATATTTTTCATAACTTTTATCAATTTGTTTTAATAATTCAATTGCTTTTTTATAATCTTTGCTAGTCATAGCTGCTTCAGCAGATTGATAAATTTGACTCATCTTTTTATTTGATAATTCTTCTTGCTTTTGTATTAAAACTTTATTGGCAAAATAAAATCCAACGCATAATAATATTATTGTAAAAATTATTGTTAATATAAAGTTTTTTACTTTTCTTCCAAATGAATTTTTTCTTCTTTCTTTTTCTGCTTTTATTTCAGCTTTTTCTTCCATCTTTTTTTGCTTTGCTTCAAGCTTCATTTCTTCTGCTTTTAATTTAAGTTCTTTTTTAGTTAATACTTTTTCTTCTTTGTTTTCTTCCATAAAATATCGTCCTTTCGAGTTTTATGTTTTACTAGTTTGTTATACCATAAAAAACTTTTTTTCTCAATATTTCTCATTACATTTGTTGAAAATTTAAAACGCGTATTATTTCATATATATTTCTTGGAATCGTATTTGGATATTCTAATATTCCTGTTACTATTTTTTCTTGATTTATTAATATGGCTTTGTTCAATATTTGATTATTGTTTTCTTTTGAACACATTCCGTACTTTCTGCATTGTTCGCCTATTCTATCTTCAATGATTGGAAATTCTATTTCTATTCCTGTTTTGTATTTTATATTTTCTATCCAAGCATAATGTGATAACAAATTTCCTGATGTCATTAATATTATTTCTGTTTTTAGATTCTCGAAGGTTTTCTTGTTTTTTTGCAACTCTATTATCTCTAACTCAGCAATATTATAAAAATCTTCCTTGTATGAAAATAATAATATATTGTTCTTTGTTTTTTCTAATTCTATTATTTCTTTTGTCGAATTGGCAATGAAATTACTTATTTTTTCTCCTACTTTTACATTACCGTTTTTTAATAACTCATAATCCATTTTATATCCTCCTACAAAATAAATTATTCTTGAGCATAAAAAAATGCCACCCTTTTTCAGGATGGCTTGGGGAAGAAAAAAATTTTCAAGACTATTTGTTTAGTCTTTATGTATATATATTAACTTTCAAAAATTAAAATAACCTTAAAAATTATTTTTATTTTAAAAATTTTAAAGTTTTTAATTTTAATAATGAAATAACTGATGCTGAATCATTTATTTCTCCACTATCTAGCATTTCAAAAACTTTATTTATAGGAAGTTTGATTGGCTCTAGATATTCATCATCATCTAAATTTAATTCTTTTACTTTTTGGGCATGTTCTGCTAAATATATATATGACTTATTGTCACAACATGCTGGATCACTAACAAATTCTTGAATCATCTTAAAATTTTCTGCAACACATCCTGTTTCTTCTGCTAATTCTCTTTTAGCAGATTCTTCTGGATTTTCTCCTGGTTCTATTAAACCTGCTGGCAATTCTATTGAATCTAATTTTCCACTTCCAGCACGTGGTTGTTTTACAAAATATATTTCATCATCATCTGTTAGTGCTATTATTGAAACCGTATCTTTTTTTCTAATTAATTCTCTTACAATTGTCTCTCCATTTGGCAATTTTATTGTTAATTTATCTAGTTTTAAAAATCCTTTATATAAATTTTCTTCACTTAATATATCCATTTTTTCTCCTTTACGCAATAACTTTATTTACTATCTTAGTTATAATTAATAAAACTATATATACTAATACAATACTAGCTCCTGTTGGCAAGTTAATGAAAAAGCTTAGCAACATTCCTAATATAAAACATATAACAGATATTATTCCAGAAATTATTATTAATTCCTTAAAGCTTCCTGTTAGTCCTTTTGCTATAATTGCTGGAAAGACTATCAAGCTTGATATTAAAAGTGTTCCCATCATTCTCATTCCAAGAACTACAATTAATGCTGTTAGAAATGAAATTAAAAATTGATAAAATGTTACATTTATTCCTCTGGCTTTTGCAAACTTTTCATCATATGTTATCATAAATAGCCTATTATAAAAAATCATGTATATTGCAAATACAACCATTGATAATATTACACTTATTATTACATCACTTCTTTTCATTGATAAAATGCTTCCAAACATATAGTTAGAAACATCAATATTAAATCCAGTAGATAATGATGTTATTATTATCCCTAAAGCTAATGCTCCTGTTGAAACTAATGCAATTGGGATATCTCCACTTTCACCTTTTTTTTGACTAATTATCATTATTATAATTGCTGCAACCATGACTATCGGTAATGATACAGCTAATGGTGGCAATCCTAATGCAACTGCTAAAGTTAAAGAAGCAAATCCAACTTCACCTAATCCATGTCCGATCATTGAATAATTTTTTAGTACTAGTGTTACTCCTATAAGTGCTGCACATAATGATATTGCTACTCCGCATATAAGAGCCCTTTGTATAAATGTGTAATTTAATAAGTTAATAAACTGTTCCATTTTTTCCTCTTTTTCTTAAAATCTATTATTTATTTTAACATAATGAAGTAGTTTATTCAAGAAAAAAACTCTCATAATAATTATGAGAGCTTTCTATTTTATTAATATATATAATCTAAACTTGAATCTATAATTTTGCCTTTATAAATATAGAATGATGCATAAGTTTCTGAAACTGTTTTATATGATTTTTCTTTTTCCCAGATGCTATCATCATCATCATCATCTTTATCTGGTTTACTTGTTGTTTTTATTTTAGCAACAACTTTCTTTAAGTCTTTGTTGTCCTTAGCTTTTGTTACACTTACTACTTTTATTAGTTTATATTTAACTTTTCCTTTATCCTCTTTGTCATATTTGTCATCTAACTTATCTTTATATTCATCAACATCACTATCATCAACGTTTTCTATAGCTTCTCCGAAATTTTCTATTTCATCATCTCTGTTTGTGCTGTAATAAATACTATCAAAAGCTACTTTTCCTTCAACATTCATAGCTTTTTCAATCTTTTTAGCATCATATGAGTTTAAAGCTGATATATACTTTTTGATTGTTCTCTTTTCAGATCCTCCTATTAAATTTACTGCAACTATAGCAACTACTAAAACAACTAATACTGCTATAACAATTTTAGCATGAGCTTTTATCCATGCTCCACATTTTGAGAATACATTCTTAATTTTTTCCATGTATTTTTCCCCTTTCAGTTTTATTTTAAAAATTACATATCAAGTATATTATATAGAAAATAAAATATCAATAATTTTATAAATTTATTTCCTATATATTTTTCTTAAATTCCCACATCACATAAATCATCTGTTAGCACCTCTCCACTAATATCAATCTCTGTCATTTCAGTGCTTAGTAATTTTGCATATTTTTCGAACTTTTCTGAATTTTCTATTTGTTTTCCATTAAATGCAACTAATATATAATTCTGCATTTCTGTATTATCATCTGAACCTAAATCTACTTTAAATACTTTCACGTTATCAAATATTTTTTTGTATGTAGTATACTCATTTCTCAAAAACTTAGAATTCTCTCCTTCTAAAGCAGAGAAAATATTAGAAATAATAATTCCGTCATCATTTAACAGTCTTTTTTCATTTTCTAAAGCTTCAACTGTTGTAAGTTGAAATGGAACATTTAGTCCTTTAAATGCGTCAACTAAAATGCAATCATATTTATTATTACTTGTATTTAAAAATCTTCTTCCATCTTCGTGATATATTGTTAAATTAGAATTGTTTATATCTAAATTAAAGTATTTTTGGGCTAATTCAGTCATTTTAGGATCTATTTCTACAACATCAATTTTCTTCTCTTTAAAATTTTCTAAATAATAAGATGGGTATGTATATGCAGCCCCACCTATTAATAAAACATTATCCGTATTTTCTTGATAATAGTCAAATAAATCGTAATATTTCAAATATTCACTTGTTAACTTTTTCTCATTACTTGCTATTGATTCAAGTCCAAGATCTACTTCTAAAGTATTATATTCTTTTCCTGAATCATTAACTAATTTACGTATCCATATTCTGCTATACTCAGAATCTGTGTCTAATATCATGTCTTGGTATTTTTGGTAAAATAGTTTCTTTCCTAAGAGCACTACTGCAACTAATATTAGTAATATAATTATTGATTTTATTATATATTTTATATTTTTGTCTTCTTGTAAAATAAAAGATAAAATATTTAAAATAACAACAATCATTAATATTATATTTTTTACACCTAGTTTTGGAATTAATATGAAACCTGCCAGAAATGTTCCAAATATACTTCCAATTGTTGAAATAGCTGACATTTTTCCTGATACTTGACCTATTTGCTTTTCGTCTTTTTCTTTTAATTTTACTGCAAATGGTGATGCTGTGGCTAATAATAAGCTTGGTATTCCAAAAGTTATTGTTGAACATATTATTGCTATTATAGGTAAACTTATATTCTTTTTAGACAGTGGTTCTATTGCATATACTTCTATTAAAGGTATTATACTTATGAAAATACTTGCATCTAAAATAAATAATGAAAGTAAGTTCATCTTTGGATATTTGTCTGAAATTTTACCACCTATAAAATATCCTATACTCATAAAAGCTAACATCATTCCAATTATACATGTCCATATTAAATTTGAGCTTCCTAAGTATGGTGATAAAATTCTTGAAGCCACTAATTCTACAATCATCCCTGTTGCGCCAGCTATAAAAGTAGTAATCTCTAACTTATATTTTTTCATTTTTTCCCCTTTAACTTTTGTATTTATTGTTTTTCTTTTATGTTTCCATCAAAAATAATTTCTTGGTCTAATTCTATAACTCTTATGTTAGGATTATGTATTTCGTCTAAATCATGTGTTGCCATTATTATTGTGATATCGCCTTTTGCATATAATTCATCTAGTATCTTATAAAAAGTTTGTATCGTTGTTTTATCTAATCCGCTACATGGTTCATCTAATAATAAAACTTTTGGATCTCCTATTAAGGTTCTTGCAAGTAGTACTCTTTGTCTTTGTCCTCCTGAAAGATCACCAATTTTTTTATTTAAAAGATTCTCAATTTTTAGTTCTTTTACAACTTCTTTTAATTTTTCTTCGTCTTTTTTAGTATAGAAAGGTTTTATTCCGTGTTTTTGTGTTCCTGTCATTATTATTTCTTTCGCTGTTGCTGGAAAAGAAATATCAGTTAAATTATTTTGTGCTAAATATGAAACATCTCCTCTGTTTATTTTAAATTCAACTTTTCCTGATTCTTTTTTTATTAATCCTGTTATAGTTTTTAATAAAGTACTTTTTCCTGAACCATTTTTTCCTACTAAACATATATATTCTTTTTCTTTTACTGTCATGTTAATATTTTTTAATGCAATATGTTCATTATATTTAACATTTAAATTTTTAACTTCTATTATATTCATTGACATTCCCTTCTTTACCATTCTATTTGCTTGGTAGTGCTTGCTTGATGTTTTCCAAGTTTTGATACATTATTGATAAGTATGTTGCTCCATCCTCTAATTGCTTTTGAGTTACAGTGTGAACACTATTAAACTCTAACATTTTTGCTCCAGTTTCTTCAGATATTGTTTTTACAATATTTCCTGATGAAAGTTCTTTGTAAAATACTACTGGTATATTATTTTGTTTTATTTCTTCTATTACTTTAAATATCTTATCTACACTTGGTTCTCCGTTTTCTCCACATGAATCATATGCTGTTACAAATTTTAAGTTATACCTTTTTATAAAATATGCATATGAAAATGGTCCTCCAAATGCTATTTCTGATTGACTTGAATTTTTTATTGTAGATTCTATCTCTGAGTCTAGCTTTTCCAACTTTTCAATGTATTTTTCTGCGTTACTATTATAATAATCTGCATTTTCTGGATCTTTGGCTGATAATTCTTTTGCTATATTTTTTACTAATTCTATTGACTTTGTTGGATCTAACCAAATATGTGTATCATATTTTTCATGTTCACTTTCTTCTTCATGGTCATCTCCACTAAAATATTCATTTTCAAATTCTTCGTTTTCTATTAACTGAATTCCGCTTGCGATTTCTTTAATATTTGACTTATTAGACACACCTGATGTAATTGTGTCTCCCCAAGGTTCCAAATCTTTTCCTAGATAGAAAAACAAATCGGATTCTTCTATGCTTATAATATCTTGTGGGGTTGGTTCATAGTCATGTACATCCACTCCTGGAGATAATAGCATTTTTACATTTGCTTTATCTCCTGCAACTTCTTTTGTGAAATCATATATTGGATATATACTAGCAGTTATATTTAGTTTTCCGTCATCTTTCACAGGAGCAGTTTGCTTATTAAATATACTTATTGCTCCTAAAACTATAACAATTAAAATTAATAATGAAATGGTTAATTTTTTCAAAAGTTCCTCCTATTATTTTTGTGAATAAAATTCTTCACCAATAAAATCGTACTTAATATCTGTCAAATTATTTATATATAAATCATAATTTGAAACATTTTTCTTATTATCAATATAATACAAGCTTGTATATGCTGGATTTTCAATTACTGTTCCATCTGGGTTCTTTAACGTTATTTTATTTCCAGATAAATCTATTAGATCATATTCTATGTTACTTGGAAACCCTGAATTATTAAAATTAACTTTTACTGGTAAGTTAGCACATACTAAAATACCTTGTCCAAGTAATATTGGATTTATGTAATCATATTCTATGTTTAATATTTTTTGAAAATTTTTATCTATCACTATATATTTGTTTTCACTGTTTTTAACTATGTATCCATCATCTAACACAAAAATATCTTTATACTCATCTGAAACCCTTTCGCCGTCTTCATTTGCAAAATAAATAATATTTTTATCATAGTCCTTTATTAATATATATTGATCATAGAACTCTAATATTTGGATATTTCCTTTTAATTCAACTCTTTTAGTTTCTTTTGTATACCATCCTTGAATTTTTTCTGATGTTTTATAAAATGGCAAATATCCATTGCTGTAAACATATAAATTGCTTCCATCAAATTTTAAATTGTCACAATTAATACTTACTTTGATATTAGAATTGTCTTTTTTCATGAATTCATATCTGTTTTTTCCTGTTTGTGAAACAGTTATATATATGTCATATTCATCATTAAATGGATATCTGTATGGATATTTATCATATGCTTGTATTTTTTTCATATTACTTGTTAAAACTGTACCTAGCTTATCTGTAATCTTTCCATCTTGGTTAAATGTTTCTTCATATATTTCTTGAAATTTTTCCATTTGTTTTTGATAATCATCTACAGATATATCATTTCTATATGACATTACTGTTCTTTCATTTTTTAAAATAATTGATGCTGTTCCATCTTGGCATACTAGTGCCACATCAAAGTTTTTGTCATACATTTTTATTTTTATAAATGGTGATGCATAATCATATTTAAATTCTATTTTTGTTTCTCCACTTTTATTTATGTATCCCCATTTATTGTTTCTTTGAACATTTAAATAGAATTCTTGATCTTCTCCTAGTTCACTTATATTTTTGAAATATTCTTCATTATATACTAAGTATCCTTTATTTTCTTCTTTTACAATTTTGGTTACTCTATCTTTGTATGTTAATATATTAATTCCTACAAGTCCAATTGCTACAATTGCTATTGCAACAATTACTATGTAAAACATATTATTAGTATACAGCATATTTTCTCTAAGTACTTGTACTTCTATCATTATAGCAGAAAGTATATATAAAGCACTTATATATGGAATTTTTATAAAATAAAAACTTGATGAAAATATTGCGAGTAAATATGCAAATAATAATATTTTATCTTTTCTGTTACATCCCAGTGTTATAAGATTAATTACTGAAACTGTAACTGTTAATATTAATATATATTTACTAGTTTCGTTTATAACAGTAATTTCTTCTGCACTAGCTCTTGCTATGTTAGGCATATAAAAATTAAATAGTAGTATTAAAACACCAAATAATAGGTTCATTCCTCCTACTATGCTATTAACAATTTTCCCCCTCATTTGTAACTCCTTCTTTTGTTTCTTCTGCTTTTTTGTCTAATTTTGTTATTCCAAGCATTGCTACAAAGAATATAGCAGCAATTATAACCCCGATTATACCTTCTGTAATATTATTGAACTTTGGTATAAACATTACTAATGATGTTAATGAAAATCCAATTATGGCATAATATGTAATTCCATAAAATCTTTTAAATAAATATGTAATCATACTAGCTGTTGTTAAAGCTAACGCAATATAGCCAATTCCAAATGGTATTATTACACCTAGGTTTAATGATGTAAATCCTGATAATATTGGTCCAAGAACTCCCATGTATATTAAAATATGAATTGTTGTCATCCCAGGCATTACTGCTCCCCAAGCATATATTGCACCATATATAATTAATTCAATTGGACTTAAATATGTTACGATTTCACCAGCTTTAGTATTATTAGCTATTGCTGTGCATATAATTGTAATGATTAATGCTACTAGTGTACTTATTAAATATGATTTTTTAAATCCTTTTTTATTAGCAACTTTAAATAATGTTGGTATTCCTCCTATAATTATTCCTAAGAAAGCACATCTCGTAAATGCATTATATTCATTTAATAAATATGTTACTAAATTTGCGCAACATGCTGCACTAAATAATATTCCTAGTAATATTGGCCAAATATATTTTAGATTTTCTTTAAAATTTTTAAATGGATTTGCTATTATTTCCATACATCTGTCATAGATTCCAAGTACTATGGCAAATGTTCCTGCTCCAGCAGTTAATGCTGCAACACCAACAATCATTCCTTTTATAAATTTTGTTATAATTTCTTTCATTGTTTTTCCTCTATATTTTTTTAATGTATAATTTATTTTCTTTTATATATTTTTCTATATCGCTTGTTACTAGATCAGTAATACTCTCATTATTCTTTATTTTTTCTCTAATTATGCTTGAACTTATATTTAAATTTTCAACACTATTAATATATAAAACATTTTCTTTATTTATACTAGATTTTCGTTTTCTCTGAAACACTATGTATTTGTATTTTAATAGTTTCTCATAATTACTCCATGAGTTCATTTTTAAATAATTATCTTCGCCCATTAAAAAATAGATATCATTTTCTTGAAATTTTTTCTCTATTATTTCAAATATATCAATTGCTTTCAATGGTCTGTCATTTTCGACTTCTATATCTGAAACAGATATTTTAGTTTCTTGTGAACATATAATCTCTAGCATATTAATTCTTTGTCTGATATCTAATAAATCTTCTTTTTGGTAAAAATTGTTTACTGGTACAAAATAAACTTTATCTAATTGATATTTTTGAATAGCTTTTTTTACTAGATCTAGATGAGCTATTGTTGGAGGATTGAATGATCCTCCAAAAAAGCCTATTTTCATTTTTAATATTCCTCTTTATCTATTTCTTTTTTTATTATTTCAAATATTTCTTCATGTATGTCATCTATTGATCTTATTTCATTATCTTTTATACAGTTAATTTCTGTCCAATCATATTCTTTTGCTAACTCACATGCTGCATTATAGCTTTCTTCTAAGTATGCAGCTTCTTTTTCATGTATATCTTTTTCCTGATTATGTGTGAATTTATTTTCTCTGTTTTGCATTAAAGCCTGACTACTTTTTGGTGGCATATTTAGGAAAATTACTTTATCTGGTTTTGGAATCTTATATAAATTAAACTCTAAATCAAATAGCCAATCTATAAATTTCTTTCTCTCTTTTTTATCTTGAATCTTTCCAGCTTGATGAATCATGTTTGATGTTGTATACCTATCTGCTAGTATAATTCCACCAGTTTCATAATATTTTTCTAATTGTGTTTTATATGTAGCATATCTATCAGCAGCATAAAATGTTGAAGCGACATATGCACTTACATCACTTGGATGTTTTCCAAATTCTCCTGATAAATACATTTTAACTAGTGATGATGAAGGACTATCATAATTAGGAAATGCTATATTCATGTATTTTATTCCTTCTTTATCAAATCTTTGTCTTAATTTTAAGCATTGTGTTTGTTTTCCACTTCCATCTGTTCCATCAATAACAAATAATTTTCCCATTTTATTGTTCCTTTCTTATAAAGCGATATAATCACTTTTTATTTCTCATATGTTGAATCCTATTTTATTCTTTCAAATAATGGCTCAATATTTTTGTTTGTTAAGTCAATTTCGTTTTCTAAGTATATTGGTTCCCATTTTGCTTCTGGTAATTCCAAGTATTCTCTTATTTTATCTGTAGTTGTTGGCATTATTGGACTAAATAAATTACTCAAGTTAGCAATTATATTTGCACATGTAAATATTGTGTTATTAAAAGCTTCTTCATTTTCTTTTATTTGTTTCCATGGCTCTTGTGTATCATAATATTTATTTGCTTTTTCAACTAAACTCATTATTCTATTTGTTGCTTCTCTAAATTCTAGTCCTTCAATCAATTCACTAACTTCAGAATATGTTTTTTCTATTTCTTCTTTTAACTCTGAATCAATTGTTCCTACTTTGATTTTTTCTAAACCTTTAAATTTCAATGTTCTGTTTACTAAATTTCCAAATTTATTTAATAATTCGCCATTGTGTGTAGCAATGAAATCTTCTGGAGTAAAGTTTGTATCTTTCTTTTCTGGTCCGTTACTTACTAAGTGATATCTTAAAGAATCTATTGGATAAATGTCTAGAGCTTCTAAAGCTGTTATACCTATTTTTTTACTTTTTGAAAATTTTTGATCATTATAATTTAAGTATTCAGTTGAAACTATTGTATCAACTAAATGATAATTTTCTTTTTGTCCTAATAATAATGCATTTAAAATTATACTATGGAATACAATATTATCTTTTCCATGGCACATATATATTTTGTTATCTCTTCCTTCTTTCCAGAAATCTTCCCAGTCTAATCCTCTTTCTTCGCACACTCTCATTGTATCTGTAAGATAACCTAAAACTGCATCTATCCATACATACATTCTTTTATCTTCATATCCATCTACTGGAATTTCTACTCCCCAGTCAAGATCTCTTGTTACTGCTCTTTCAACTAGTCCTTGTTTTAAATATTTTCTAGTTTCATTTCTAGCATTTACTCTCCAATTGCCTTCAACTTCTGCTGTGTGGGCTTCAATCTCTTTTTGAAAGTCTGGTAAACGTAAATATAAAATTTTGTTGTCTTTTTGCACAGTTTTACTTCCACAAACTATGCAATTTCCACCTATTAATTCCTCTGATGTTGGAACATGAAGGCACTTATCACATTGGTCACCTTTTGTTTCTTCTCCACATTCTGGACATGTTAATACAACTTCTCTATCTGCTAAAAATTTATTGCATTTTTCGCAGAAACATTGTGGCTCTATTTTTTCATAAATATATCCATTATCATATAATTTTCTAAATAATATTTTTACTTTTTCTTTGTGATAATCTGTATCAGTACTTGAGAATAAATCATAAGAGAAATTTAATTTCTTGAAAAGTTCTCTGAATTCTTTATCATAATGATCTGCGATTTCTTTTGGACTTATTCCTTCTTTTCTAGCTCTTTCTGTTATTGGAGTTCCATGGCAGTCTGAACCTGAGACAAACATTACTTCGTCTCCTTTTAATCTATGATATCTTGCTAAAATATCTCCTGATATTAATCCTGCAATATGTCCTAAATGTAATGAACTGTTTGCATATGGCCATGCATTTCCTACAAGTATATGTTTTCCCATTTTACAATCTCCTTTACTTTGTTGTGTTTATTTGCCTTTATATGCTTGTACTCATATATAAAGACGTGGACACATTTTTGTGTCCACCTTCGTTCCTCTCTATAATAGAAAAATATTTTGAGATATCTACTATAGATTTTTTCTAATGATGTCTTCTGTGTATTCCTATTTCCATTTCCTCTTCTTGTTCTTGTTCTTTGACTGCGGTTACTTCATCTATTCCTAATTGTCTTAATACCGTTGATCTTTGGCTATATAAATCTGGTAATTTTTTTTCTGGATCTGACGTATTTTCAAAAGCATCTATATCTCTGATTAGTTCTGATCCTTTTTGAGTTTCTTGTTCCTCTTCATGTCTTATACAGTCATCTATACACTGTTCATCATGTCCAGTCTTTCCTTCGATTTCTCTTATTTGTTTTTCTATCTTTATTAATTTCTCTAATAATTCTCTTTTTTTAGAAATATCTTTGAAATCAACTGTCTCTGGTTTCCTGCTATTTTCTTCTTTTTCAGGATCATCTTGAATTAATTGGGTCTCTCTTCCTGACGTTGAATTATTTTCCATATATATGTTCCTTGGATGTACTGATGAAACAGGAAGTCTTACAAAGCTTTTATCTCCATTATCTCTACTTTCTATTAATTCCATGTCTGTATCTCCCATCGTTCCTACAAAAAGTAAAGTATTTGAATCATCATCTTTGCTTTCACCAGCTCTTCTTATTTGATAATATGAATATTCATTATCCATAGAATGCATTTTTCCAGCTTTTATTTCGCCAGGTTTTAAAGCTACACCATCTATACTATTTTGAGTATCATGTAATAAACTTGCAACATTTTTTGCTACTGGTGTTGATTCAAAACCTTGTAATTGTTCGAACTCACCTTCTCCAACCTCTTTGGCTACTATAAATTTGTTTCCTACAACACCGTTTCTTGTTCTGATAATATATTTTGTACTATTTTTATCTTTTTCATCGTTAAGTAATCTTGATCCTTCTTCTCTGTCTTCTATTCTAATCATACTAACAATTTCTGATGAATCAATTCCTAAGCTTTTAGCCATTCTTTGCTTTTCTATTTCTTCTTTAGTTATTTCTGCTTTTTTCTCTTCTAATGAAACTACTTGCAATGATTTGCCTTTAACTTTTTCCATTTCTTGGGGTTCTAATTCTTTAACAACTAATTCTTTTGATACTTTTATAAGTCCGAATTCTTCAAATGGTTTAAGGCTTGTCACTAAGTCTTGGTCTAGTTCTACTAAGCCTTTCTCATCAACATCAGCTAAATGTTGAATATTAGTTACTTCTAAACTTCCATCTGATGCTGGAACTATCTCTATACCCTTCTTTTGCATTAATGCTAATTGAGCAGGATCTATTTCTTTTCTAATCATTTCTCTTATTGCTGCACTATCCGCGATTTCTTTAAAAGGCAAATTGTCTGCAAAATCAGATATTTCTTCTATCTTCATTCCATCTTGCAACAATAATATTATGTCATTTCTATCTAATCCTGTTCTTTTAGATAATTCTTCTATTTCCTCTCTATCATATTCTTGTTTAGTTATATTTAACAATTCTGTTTTTCCATCCACTGATTGCATTGCTAATATATTAGGAATTTTTAAAGCTCCATTTCCTAATTCTAATTCTTGCATTCGCCTAATTGATGTAAATTCTAATTGAGTTTGACCAGTTTTTGAAAGATAATCTTCCATTAAAGAAAATGTTGCTAATTCTTCTTCAAACTTGTCTCTTTCTTCATCTTTTAATAAACCTTTTACCATTTTTTATTCCTTTCATAAATTTATGTCGAGAATTATTTTAGTTTCTTTTCTATTAAATCTGCAATTTCTCTTGCTTTTTTACTTATCATTTCTTGATCTTCGCCTTCAATCATTACTCTTACTAATGGTTCTGTTCCTGAAGGTCTGATTAGTACTCTACCATTTCCAGAAAATTCACTTGTTAATTTTTCTATAGCTTCTTTTATTTCTGGATCTTTTTCATAATCATATTTTTTATCACTTGCTACCTTAGCATTTATTAAAACTTGTGGATATATTTTTACAACTTTGCTTGCTTCTGATGGTTTTTGATTTGTTTCAAGTAAGATTTGTACTAACATTAATGATGTTAAAATACCATCTCCAGTTGGGTTATAATCTAAGTATATAATATGTCCTGATTGTTCTCCACCTAAGTTATATCCATTTTTCAACATTTCTTCTAATACATATCTGTCACCAACTTTAGTTTGTTTGAAATTGATTTCTGCTTTTTCTGAAAATTTATTTAATCCTAGGTTACTCATTACTGTAGCTACTAATGTATCTTTTGCAAGAGTCCCTTTTGATTTTAAATAATTAGCAGCTATTGCTAACATAATATCACCATTGATCTCATTTCCATTTTCGTCAACTGCTAAGCATCTGTCACCATCACCATCATATGCAATTCCTAAACTGTATTTTCCTTCAACTACTTTTTCTTTTAGCATACCTAAATGTGTTGAACCACAATTATCATTTATATTTATTCCATTTGGTTCATTGTTTATTATGTCATGTTTTATTCCTAATCTTGTATAAATTTTATCAGCTACTTTGTATGTAGCTCCATTTGCTGTATCTATTAATACTTTAAAGTTATCATTATTATTTTTTGTTATACTTCCATGGAATATACCTACTATAAAATCAACATAGTCATTTATCATATCTTCAGCATTTTCAGATACGCCTATTCCTTCTGCTACTGCTGTAAGTGCTGATAGTTTTTCATCTGAATCCATAATTTCTTCTATTTCTTCTTCTAAGCTGTCTGGAATTTTCATACCTTTATTGCTGAAGTATTTTACTCCATTAAATTCGAATGTATTGTGTGATGCTGATATAACAACGCTTGCATCAGCATTATATTTTTTTGTTAAATATGCAACTGCTGGTGTTGGAATTACACCTAATGTTTTTACATTTGCACCATAGCTTAAAAATCCAGCTATCATTGCACTCTCTATTAATGTTCCTGAAATTCTTGTATCTCTTCCTATAAAAATTGTAGGAGTATGATCTGTATGTTTTGATAATACAGAAGCTCCTGCTTTTGCTACTCTAAATACTAGACTTGGAGAAAGCTCTGTATTAGCTATTCTTCTTATTCCGTCTGTTCCAAAATATTTTCTCATAATTAAACCTCCTTATAGATGTTACTATTATACATATTCCTTCTTCTTTTTTCAAGTGCTTTTATAGAACAAAAGAGTACATTTTATAAAGCAAAAAGACCCATATAAATTAATTATATGAGTCTTTACAATTATTTTTCTTCAGCATTTTCTATTTCTTTCAACTTAGCTTCGTCTCTCATTGTTTCTGATAATAGTTGTAGTAGCCATACCATTAATAGTATTGTTGGAACATACATTCCTACTGGTATTCTTACTATTGCTATTACTGCTAATATAAATGCTTCATTTAATATTAGTTCAAAGGCTATTCTTAATGGTTCTAAAATCCAAGCTTTTTTATATAAACCATGATATCTTATTGCCATATATACCATTACTATTACTAAACTTATTATTAAAGGTTTTACAAAATTTTTAACTGTGTCAAAAACACTTATTCTTGGAACATCATATACTTTTACTTGTGTAGATGAATTCTTTAATTCATCAGCTGTATATTCTAGTCCATATTTTTCTTTTATTTGGCTAATTATTGTTGCAATTTCATCATCTGTTTTTTCATCTATAGATTCAACTTTTAATTCTTGTAAGATATTTTCTTTTTTTACATCTTTAATATTATATTCTTTTGAATATTTTTCATTTAATTTTGCAAACAAAGATGTAATTTCATCATCAGAAAGTTCTTTTGCATCTATTGAAACGCTTGTACCATATAATGTTGATTTTCTAACCACATTATCTGATTTAATTGCTTCATCAGCTATTTTCTTAACATCTTTTAAATCATATTCTGATCCTATTATAATTTCTATTCTTTTATGATTTGAGTATAGTGTACTATAATTGAATCCTTTTACTTTTACTATAATTGCACCTAATATTACTGCAATTATCATAACGATGTATAGTGATTTTTTCTTCATATTACTCAACTCCATTCTTTTTTGCATTTTTTTCATTTAGTAAGAACATGGCTGATATAAGTGTATAAACAAATACAAATATTCCCCAAATTCCAACTGACCCTACTGATTGTATATTTGCCTCTTTACCTAGTGCAAATACAATTACAGTTATTATGAATGGAATTACTGTTAGTATAAATTTTCCAAAGCTTTCTAATTTATCTATTGCTCTTTCTTGATTCATAAGTGCTACTAGTAATATATAGTTAGCTAATGCCATAAATGCAATTGTTAACAATCCTGATAATGTTAATGTTACTGATGCAGCTCTTATTACTAATAAATGAATAGCTATATATCCAATTTCTATTAATGCAGCATAAATTCCTTTTTTCTTATTTTTAACTATTGTACATACTAGCACAATAGCTAATATTATTATTCCGACTATAGTTAAATTTCTTATAAAGTTTTCGCTAAAATCAGATTCTATAAAACTTCCTGCTGTTAGTGTATATACAACAGGCATTGTTTCAGCATTTACAACTGCTTGAGCTATTAGGCATTCATTGTAATCTTTATTAAATGTTTCCATATCATCTGTTGAAACACTTCTATATAAAGGAATAGCTAATTCTGTGTATTCTCCATCTGGTGAGAAATAAGTTATATATTTATCTTCTCCATCTATTTGAACTGTTACAGTTTTTTGACTAGCATTTCCATCTTCATCAGTTGTTTCTATATAACTTTTTGAGATTTCATTTAATTTTTTCTGTCCAGCTGATGTAAATGTTAATCTTATTCCTAAATTATATGTTATTTCATCTGATGATGTTGTTGTATCTGAATCAGCTTGTTGATAATAAGCTGATGCTTTTTTAATCATGCTTTTGTCAATTAATACTTCTTTTGAATCTGTATCAATTATTTCTAACTTTCCTGCTTGACTTGCTAATGATGCAACGTTGTCAGTATTTTTTGAATATGGAACTGAAACAAATAAGCTTCCTGTTTCTTCATTTATTGTAACATTTGCATCTGCTATTCCAAATTCACTTAGTCTTTTCTCTGTGATTTTCTTTACTTTTTCATAATTCTCTTTTGTTAGTACAGATGGATCATTTACTGGCACTTTAGTTGCTTCACTTGATGTATCTGTACTATCTGTTGTTTCATCTGTTGTAGTTGCCTCATCCGTTGTAGTAGTTTTGTCATTTGATGTTTCTGTTGAATCACTTGAACTGTCTGCATCTTTTGTTGATGTATCCACTGAAAATTCAAAAGTTCTAATTTCGCTTAGCTCTTTACTAAATTGATATTCTGGTAAAACGCTAGCCCATGTGTTTAAATTTCTTTTGTGAATTCCTAGAAAAGAAATTAAACTTAATAGCACTATTAGTAATATTACTATGCCTTTTTTTAGTGCATTTTTTAATGTTTCTTTTTTCACCTTTTGTTACCCCCTATAATAAATTAGTATCATTTATTACTACTTCAAACCATAATCCTAGATATTTTGCTGCGTGTTTGCTCATCATTGTTCTATCCATAAAGATTTCAAAATAATCTAATACTGGACACATTTTTGTATCTATTGTTAGGTCTAAAATAATTTTTCTTTCTTCTTGATCTATTCTAAGCTTTGCATCTGTTACAGCATAGTTAACTCTATCATGTTTATCAAATAAAGATTTATTTGTTTTTGATACCCTACTTCTGTGTGCATCTGACTTATCGGCAAGTATTATAGCTGCTGAAATATCACTTACTGCTGTTCCAGAATTTTCATCATGATTTCCTATTGCCATCATTATGTCACATCTGTCTTTAACATTCATTCCCATGTCTTTTAAAATTCTATCTGCTAAAATTGCTCCTGTATGTGCATGATCTTTTCGGTTAATTGCGTTTCCTAAATCATGTAGATATCCAGCTATTTCAGCAAGCCTAATTCTATCTTCTCCATAGCCTAATTCTCTTAGAATTTCGCCAGCTCTTTGAGATACAATATTTAGATGTCTGTGAGAATGCTCGGTGTAGCCTAAAACATCTAATTGCTTTTGTGCTGTAATTATTAATTGCTCAACTTCTTCATTATTCTTTACGTCTTCTAATGTTATCTCCATGCCTATCTCCTCCTTAGCTTTTCATTTTTTGATTGTATATTAAAAAGATAAAAATATCAACTATTTTTTATAACTTTTTGGCTTCTAGTTTTTTATATTTATTCCTACAATTCCTCCTATTCCTCCACAAATACATGTAGCTGCAAACATGATTCCAGAATAAATATTTATTTCGAAATTTTTCAATAAAATACTAGATATTGAATATAGTATGCCAAAATATATGAGTCCTATAGCTCCACCTTTCATCATTCCTTTGCTGTCACTTTTTATAAGACTGACTGAACTACCTATTAATATGCTTATTCCAGTAATAACTATTATTGCTGGAGTTATTATTTTTTCTGGCACGCTTGTATATGATAGTATTATACCTAATATGTAAAATAATATTATTGTAATTATAAAACTTATAATAATTCCTTTGATGATATTTACTAATGTTTTAGACATTCTCTTTCCTTCCATATTCTCATTTCTCCTTTATCAATTTTACCTTTACTTTTTATGAGATTATACTATCTGGAATTCTATTACACAAAAAATAAAAGCTCTTTTCACATTTATATGAATGAGCTTTTATTTTTATACTGTATTCTTAATTATTATTTTTAGTTTTCTTCATCTATATTTTCATCTTGATTATCACTATCGTCTCCATTATCGCTTTCATCACCGCTATTTTCTTGGTCATCGCTTTGGCTAGATGTTGGATTATTTGCTCTGTCTATATTTTCTTGTTCTCTTTTCTCTTCAGCTTCTTTTTCTTCTTGAGATCTTGTTTGTTCTATTAAATCTCTTACTGTTGCTCTAGTTGCTAATAATTGTTTTAGTGTTAATAGTTCATCATTAGCTGGTTTGTTGAAGTAGTATGTTGTATTTCCATTTCTTTGCATATAGTAAATTGCTGTATAATATGCATTTAATACTATTGTTCCTTTTGTGGTTATGATTCCATATGATGTTATTCTTGCACTATTTGTCATAGCAAATACAATTCCAGTAACATTGTCAGACAACGGAATTGTTAGTGTAGGCATTGCTGATGTATTATCAATTATTTTATCTGGTGTTTCACATCCAATTTCTGTGAATCTTGTGCTAGCTAATAATTGACCATCTACGCTATACAATCCATAAGCCTTATTTCTCATTACAGGAATACATTCTCCTGCAATTATATATTTATTTGTTATTCCTTGTGATTTGTATGCAGACACGCTTGATAATCCTATTTGGTCATATTCAGTAGGAATTATGTCTTCGCCCTTTGCACTTACCACTCCAAATTTATTATTTTTTTCTACTATATATAATTTTCTTGATGCATCTAATAGTTTTATGCTGTCATACTCTAGTTTTATTGTAGGTGATGCTTCACCTGGTTTTATCATTCCAAAATTTGAATTACTTGAAACTATGAATTCTCCTATACTTTGAACATATTCAACTGTATCATATTTCAAACTTATTACTTCTTTGTTTGTTGATAGGTCAACTACTCCATATTCTTCATCTTTTCCAACAACAGCATAATTATTACATAATGCTCTTTGGTTTTTGAAATTACTTGTTAATGTATATCCTTTTTGTGATAATGATGAAGAATATGCTGATGTCAAAGCCTCTATCGTATAGAATTGCATTGTATTTCCATTTTGAATTATCATCATGTTTAAACCTTTATTAATTGCTTCTGTTGATGCGTACAAACTTTCTTCAAATAAAATTACAGGCTTTTCTAATGTAAATGATTCTACATCAAGTTCAACGTTTTCTTCTGAATTGTTTTGTTTTTCTTTTAAATCTTTTAGTTCTCCAGTATATTGCTCATTTGCTTTTATATTTTTAGAAATTTCGTTTGTATCTGCAAAAAAGTTAACATATTCGCCGCCATTGTCTATATAGCATTTATCTTTTGTCTCATCTATATTGTCCGAACCATATGCTCCATTATTGTATTTATACCCTGCTATTTTAGAAATTGTTTCAATGTTGTAATATGCATTTCCTTGTGGATCAACTAACATAGCTGGTACTTTTTCTTCTCCTAATTGTATACTTTTTTCTTGATAGATTCCTTCTTCTGTCGTTACTTCTACTGTTGATGTTTTATAAATCTGATCACCAAATTGAATCTTAGTTTTTTTGCTTTCTTGAGCCATTAAGATTAATAGTACAACTAAGACAACTGCAAAAATTATTACTGTTACTATTATTCCCATTAGTAACATCTTTTTCTTTTGATTTGTTTCGTCCATTTCTTAGATTCTTCCTCCTATTTTATATAACCATATTTACGATAGAATTCATCTCTGAAGCTTCCTAAGTTATCATTTTCTATTTCAATTCTAACCTTATCCATTAAGTTAGTCAAGAATTTTATATTATGAATTGAAAGCAATCTTATTCCTAAAATTTCATTTGCTTTTATTAAGTGTCTTATGTAGGCTCTAGTGTAATTTTTACATGCATAGCAGTCACATTCTGGGTCTAATGGAGTAAAATCATGTTCGTATGTTGCATTTCTTACAACAAGCTTTCCATGTGACGTTAAAGCTGTTCCGTGTCTTGCTATTCTTGTTGGTAGAACACAGTCACACATATCTATTCCAGCTATTGCTGCTTCTATTAAATAATCAGGTGTTCCAACTCCCATAAGATATCTAGGTTTGTCTTTTGGCATTAGTGGTGCTGTATACTGTAATATTTCTATGAATTTTTCTTTTGGTTCTCCAACACTTATTCCACCAATAGCATATCCAGGGAAATCTAATTCTATTAAATCTTCTGCACTTTTCTTTCTTAGGTCTTCATAAAATCCACCCTGAATAATCCCAAATAATCCTTGATCTTCAGGCCTTTTGTGAGCTTCTTTACATCTTTTAGCCCAACGAGTTGTTCTTTCCATAGATTTCTTTGTATATTCATATGTTGATGGATATGGACAACATTCATCAAATGCCATCATAATATCTGAACCTAACGCATTTTCTACTTCCATTGCTTTTTCAGGAGATAAGAATTTTTTACTTCCATCTAAATGTGATTGAAATTCTACTCCTTCTTCTGTTATCTTTCTCAATTTTCCTAAACTAAATACTTGAAAACCGCCACTATCAGTTAATATTGGTCTGTCCCAATGCATAAAGTTATGTAATCCTCCTGCTTCTTTTACAAGTTCATGACCAGGTCTCAAAAACAAATGATATGTATTTGATAATATTATTTGAGCATTGACCTCTTTTAATTCTTCTGGGGTCATAGATTTTACTGTAGCCTGTGTTCCTACTGGCATAAACACTGGCGTTTGGATATCTCCATGAGGTGTATGGATTACTCCTCTTCTTGCTCCTGTTTGCTTACATTCATGTAATAATTCATAAGTTATGGCTTGCTTTTTTTCCACTTTATTCATCCTTTCTAAGTTTTTTAAATTTCTCTATCTGATTCCACATTTCTTGTTTTATCTATTGTATCTTTCCTTTCAACTACTGTTTGTGCTATTTGTGGTTCTATTTTTACTTTTATTCTTTCGTCAAAATCACTTTCTTTTGGCATTATCTTTTGTTGTATTGCTTGCTGAAATTCTTCTCTTCGCTCTCCAAATGATTTTTTTACGCCATATTTTAATACAGGTCTCTTAAATGCATCATATGTAATATCTATTTTTTTAAGTTTTACTTCTTTTTTGCCATTTCCTATAACTTTATCTGCATTTTGCGAATCAGGTAAAGCTAGTACTCCTGTATGACGTGATTTTTCACCCAGAAAAATCAATTTTAATTTTCTCCATGCTCTTTGTTCTTTGGCTGATAGATTTTCCATATCAGCATATCCATTTGCTTTATCATATAATTCTTCAAAATTAAAATGTTTATCTGTCAATCTAAATGTTATTTTTTCTATTGGCTTAGAAAAAGTTTTTATTTCTTCTTTTGCAGCCTCTCTCTGAACCCTGTATAAAGCTAAAATATCACTTAATTTATTGTTTTCAGCATTAGTATACCTTCCGCTGTCTTTTTTATATGATATTATCGCATTTTTTCTGGCTTCGATTGATGCTTTTGCCATTTTTTTAAGATCTGTAAAGTTCCTAAATCCTATTTTTTCATATAACAAATTGGTTCTTTGCTCATTAGGATAAAATCTTGAAATTACATTGCCTAGTCTTCCTCTATGTAATGCATCAGGTGATTTTCCCATTCTTTCTAATGAATTCTCTGCAATTCCAACTATTTTTTGAACAGCAGGTCCAAATTTTTCATAAATCTCATTTCTATATATCATTGATTCTCTTGAACATATTTTCAAATATCCTAAATTCTCCAATGCTTGTAGCATTGTCAAATTATTACTGTGTGTTACTGTAGAAATCTTTTGATCATACACTTTAGTTCCATCATCTTCTTGCATCAATGGTTTTGTTCTCTCAAAATTTATCTTATATCTTTCAAACCCAACTAATGATTGCAATGACATTACTGAACTTTTCTGCATTGGATTCAGTCCCTTCAGGTATGAAGGAACTTGAGTAGGATCTTGAAATAGCATTATTTCGCCTGTTCTCTTATTTTTTTTGTAACCAAAAGCTATACCAGGTTCTCCTCTAATTACACTTTCACCTGCGGTTTTTACCAATCCATATGTACCTATTCCTATTGATGTTACTGCCATTACAGCACTTGTAATGGCAGTTGTAGGAACTGCTGTTGCTCCTACAATTCCAAATAATCCAGCTGTTGCAAGTGCTGCATGTCCACTAAGTTTGGCATAATGTTTTAAAGTGTCTAGCGTTGTTGGAACTCTGTCTGTTACTTTTTTCGCTAGGCTTTTTTCTTTTACAGGAACAAGCGATAAATTATTTTCTTTATAGATATTTTCTTTTTTATCTTCCATAAAATATCCTTCTTTTGTATCTTTTTATTTTATAAACATTGCGTCTCCAAAGCTGAAGAATCTATACTTTTCTTTTACCGCTTCATTATATGCCTTTAATATTGTATCTCTATCTGATAATGCAGAAACTAACATTAATAATGTAGATTGTGGTAAATGGAAATTTGTAATTAAACAATCTATACATTTGAATTTATATCCTGGGTATATGAAAATATTTGTATCTCCTTCTGTTTCTTTTACCAATCCATTCTCGTCTGCAACTGTTTCTAGTACTCTACATGATGTTGTTCCAACAGAAATAATTCTCTTTCCAGCTTTTTTAGCTTTATTAATTTTTTCTGCATCTTCTGCTTTTATGTAGTAATGTTCTGTATGCATATCATGTTTTTCAACTTCATCTTCTTTAACTGGTCTGAAAGTACCAATTCCAACATGTAAAGTTACATTGGCTATTTCTACACCTTTTTCTTTTATTTGCTCTAATAATTCATTTGTAAAATGTAGTCCTGCTGTTGGTGCAGCTGCAGAACCATCATATTTTGCGTATACTGTTTGATATCTATCTTTTTCTTTTAAAGATTCATGAATATAAGGTGGTAATGGCATTAATCCTATCTCATCTAATATTTCATTGAATATTCCATTGTAATAAAATTTTACTTTTCTTGTTCCACCTGGAAGGATATCTAAAATTTCTGCTGTAAGTCTTCCATCACCAAATTGTACTTTTGTTCCTATGTGCAATTTATTTCCTGGTCTTACTATTGATTCCCATATGTCGCCTTCAATGTTATTTAAAAGTAGAAATTCTACATTTGCTCCAGTTTCTTTTTTTCCATATAATCTTGCTGGTATTACTTTTGTGTTATTTCTAACTAAACAGTCACCTGGTTCTAGATAATCTATTATATCTTTAAAAACCTTGTGTTCAAATGTTTTAGTATTTCTATCTAATATTAATAATCTTGATTCATCTCTATGTTTGATTGGTACTTGTGCTATTAGTTCTTCTGGTAAATTGTAATTAAAATCTGATACTTTCACTTATTCCATCCTCTTTCCTTAATCACTTGTTATTGTTACATAATTTGTTTGGTTTATTTCTGAATCATCTTTGCTTGATAATATTTGCTTAAAGTTTCCTATAATCTGTCCAATTGCTTCGAATGGATTTTTAGGTTCTTTTTCAAATTCAATCTCTTCAGAAATTGTAAAATCGCTCTCTTGTACTGGTTTAGTTTGATATACGATCGGTGCTAATCCTGCTTTTCCGCTTGATGAATTTATATTGCAACTCATATAATCTTTATACCATTCTTCCAAACCATTTTTATCTTTTGATTCATAACCATATTTTTCATTGTCATGTAATGCTGGGAATGTATATCCTTTTTCTGATAAATTTCTCTCTAATGAGTGAAGAAATTCATGAACAAATACTTCCTCTGGGAACGTATCATTCTTTATATTATATTTATACATTGTGCTCTTCTTCAAATCATTTGGCATTCTAATGTTTGAAAATCCAATTGAATCATATCTCATACTTCCTAGTCCAATCCAATCATTTACAGGAATTCCGCTTATAGAATTTCCCATTCTAATTCCTACAAAAATATGATCATATTCTTCATCTTTTATGTATTTATCAATTAATGACTTAACATCTTTTGGCGCAACATAATAGTAATTTTCTTCATCATAAGATAATGATGTTAATGGCTCTTTTATTTCAATTGTACTATATGATACTGTCATTTGACCTTCAGAAAATTCTTCTGTTGTTTCTGCAAATCTTTCAAGGTTTCTTTTTAATAAATCTTTATCTTCTTGTGTTAGGGAATAACTATATGTACTACCTTCTAAGTTAACATCAATATTATCAATTAAGAAACATACTACATTCCAGTTTTTATCTGTATCTTTTATACCTTTTTCTACGTGTATATCTGAGAACCATACTTTTCCTTTAGAGTATCCTTCGCATCCTCCTAATCTAAAAGAAACATCAAGAGTGTCTGAATCTTTACTGTCAACTAGCAATGTGACTTTCTGCCAGTCATTTGTTCCTTGTAAAGGAAGAGTTTGATCTGCAGTTCCCATTATGCTTATGCAAGCTCCGGCAGTTTCTGGTTTATCACTTTCTACATTTTCTGTTTTTACCATACAAGTTATTTTATATGGCGTGTTTTTTTCTACATTAATTTTTTTGAAAAATAATGCATCATTATATTCTTTACTCTCTATACAATAACTTTTAGAACTATTGTATTTTACAGTGTCATCTCTGTAATATGATGTTTCACCTTTTTTCTCATTTGCTTTTATAAAATCATTGAAATAATACTTATTGTATACATGCATTATTACTAATAACAAACCAATAAATATTATTAATGTGAATAATCTTGATAACCATTTTTTCATATCTTTTCTATTATCTCCTTTAGTGAATTACTCAATTTTTCTAAAGTACCATCATTGCGAATTACAAAATCCGCTTTTTTAGTAAAAAATTCATTATCATTCTGTATTTTTAATCTTTGCATAGCTAGTTCTTCTGATATATTGTCTCTTATGCATATTCTTCTTATTTTTTCTTGAGTTTCAGCTACTACAGCTATAACATAATCACATATATTTTCCATTTTTGCTTCATATAATAAAGGTACATCAATTCCAACATATTCGTATTTTTTCTGTTCTATTGATAATAATTGCTTTTTTATATCTTCCACTACATATTTAAATGTTAATTTATTTAATGCACGTCTTTTTGACCTGTCTTTATATATTATTTCTGCCACTTTTTTTCTTTTTAAGTGTCCATCTTCTCTTACTGCTTCTTTTCCAAACAATTTAACCATTTCTTTGAAATATTCTGTTTCTGTATTATTGCTTAAATCTCTTGCAACCTGATCAGCATCAATTATAAAAGCATTATAATTTTCTTTGAATATTTTGCTTATTGTTGTTTTTCCTGAACCAGAAGGTCCTGTTATTCCTATGACTTTCATTTAAGTCTCCTTAATTTAGATTTTTTATTGCATTTCGTGCCAATTCATCACATCTATTATTATACTCATTGTCACTGTGCCCTTTTACTTTTATAAATTCTACTTTGTGAATTTTGGTGAACTTGTATAGTTCCATCCAAAGTTCTTTATTTTTTACAGGTTTTTTATCAGCTGTTTTCCAATCATTTCTTTGCCAATTATAAATCCAGCCATTATTAAAAGCATTTACAACATAAGCACTATCGCTATATACTTTTACATTACATTCAAATTTCAATAGTTTTAATGCTTCTATAACCGCTGTTATTTCCATTATATTATTTGTTGTATCTGGGTTTCCACCTGATATTTCCTTTTTATTTTCTTTATACATTAAAATAGAGCCCCATCCTCCTGGACCAGGATTTCCTGAACAAGCTCCGTCTGTATAAATAGTTACATTCTCCATAATAAAAACCTCTTTTAAATTTTATTAAATGCCCTTGGCTTCAATTGCCATATATTGCAATAATATTGCGATTTTATTAGATATATGCTATTATAACAGTAATTGATTAATTATACAATATTTGAGAGGAGAAAAATTTTGTCTAGTAAACTTTGTATTATATCTGAATATAATCCATTTCATTTTGGACACTTATATCATTTAAACGAATCTATTTCTAAGACAAATGCTGATTGTAAAATAGCAATTATTTCTGGGAATTTTGTTCAACGAGGTGAGCCAAGTATAATAAATAAATGGGAAAAAGCTAAAGTGGCTTTGGCTGCTGGGTTTGATTTAGTAATTGAATTACCTACTTTGTATGCAGTTTCAAGTGCTGAAAATTTTGCTAATGGGGCTATTAAAATTGCTAGCCAAATCAGAAGTGATTATATTTCTTTTGGAACAGAATCTGGCGATTTAGAAAAGTTAAAAGAATTGTCTTCTCTTATTAATAAAAATGAAAAAAAATATATATCAAAAGTTAAAGAAAAAATTGCTGAAGGTTTTTCATATCCCAAATCTCAAGAACTTGTTATTAATGAAATGTTTGGTAATGAGTTCTCTGGCATTTGTAAACCTAATAATATCTTAGGTCTTGAGTATCTAAAGTCTTTAGCAACTATTTCATCAAATATTATACCTATAACAGTAAAACGTGATTTTGAAAAATCATCTTCATCAGATGTTCGTGCTCTACTTAGAACTCCTGGATTTGAAACTAAAAGTTTGAAGGATTCTATTCCTGATTTTTCTTATGAAGTTTTGAATGATAATATTGAAAATGGAAATGCGGTTCTATCTTTGAAATCATTTGAAAAAGAAATTATATATATTTTAAGAACTATTAATGATGAAAAAATAAAGGATATTCCTGATGTTCCTGATAATATGCTTTCTAATTTGAAGAAAGTTGCTTGCTCTACAAACTCTTTAGACGAACTTATTGCTGCTTTAAAAAATAAAAGCATTACTCAAGCAAGAATCCAAAGAATTTTATTATATGTTTTACTTGGCATCACTAAATCTGATATAGAATTATCAAAAAGAATTATTCCATATGTTAGGGTCCTTGGTATGAGTGAAAATGGTAAGAAAGCTCTTTCTGATTTTTCTAAAGATGCTGAAGTTATCACTTCTGTTAAGACTTTTGAAAAAAGTTGTAATAATCCTGAATTACTTAGAATGTTAGAAATTGACAAAAGAGCAACTGATATTTATACGTTGGCGTATGCAAAGGGTTCTGTTGCAAATTTGGATTATACGATGAGGATTCAGAATGGGATTTAGAATACTATAAAGCATCTAATTTTAAAAATTATAAAGAAAAAAGATTCATATATAAATTTCGAAACACCGCGCAGCGACCAAAGGAACAAAGCAAAGCTTTGTGACTGCGATTGAAGCAATCTTTTCATATGAAAGAGCCGAAGGCTCATCAAGATTGCGACAGCAAGGTGTAAGAAATTTTTATATGAATCTTTTTTGTGTATGTAATATTTATGGTTATTGCATTAATTGTTTTCGTTCTGTTTATTTTAATATCATTTCTTTTTGATTTAGGTATTCTAATGCTCCGGAGTTGCTTGTGAAGTCAAATTTCATTTTGTAGTTTTCTAGCATTTGATATTTGCACTTGAATTTCTTATTTATCTCATTTATACCATATTTGCCATCGCCTAAAATTGGATGACCTATATGTGCTAGATGTGCTCTTATTTGATGGGTTCTTCCTGTTATAAGTTCAACATCTAATATTGATGTATTATTTCTTTTATCTTCAGATAAAACTTTATACTTAGTTAATATCTCCATATATCCCTTTTTAGGAGTATCTGAAATATAAACTAATGATTTTTTGTTATCTTTAAAAAGATACGCTTTTAGTAAATCTTCTTTTTTGTTTAATATTCCTATTACTGTGCATCTATAATTTTTCTTTATTTCTTTGTTTTTGAATTTTAAAAGCAATATTTCCAATGCTTCTGGATTTTTTGCAAATAAAACTAATCCTGTTGTGTTTCTGTCAATTCTATGACATGGACTTATATATGTATATTTTTTATTTAAAATTTTAGTCAATGAATCTGCAGTTTTATCTTCTGTAACTACTTCTAATTCCGTAGGTTTGTTTACTATTAAAATATTTTCATCTTCATATATTGTCTCAATGTCATAATTTTTATATAGTAATTCATCAACAATAAATACTGTAATTGTATCAAATTCATGTACTGTTTTATCTTCATTCACTCTAACATCATTTATTCTTATATCTTTTTTTCTTAATGTTTTATAGAATGTTGCTGATGTTAATCCATTGAAATGAGCATACAAAAATGTACTTAATTTTTTATTATTAAATTTTGGTTCTACGATTAGTTTTTGCATGGTTCCTCCATTTTAAGGTAGTTATTATTTTTCAAATATACTTAATATTTTTGATACTGCATAGATTATATCTGTACATTTTGTTTGTGCAAAACTTTTGCCTAAAGCTTTTCCTCCAACAGTAATTGATGCAACAAGGGCACTCATTATAAATTGAATATCAAAGCTTAATCCTAAACTTTGTGTGATTTTTACAGTTAACATGGCACTTATTGCTCCACTAAGTACGCCACATATATCACCAATAACGTCATTACATATATTAGAAACTTTTGGTGCTGATCTAATTAATTTTATAGCTGTTTTTGCACCTTTCACTTTTTTTGATGCCATTGCATGGAACTCTTCTTCTGTCGCACATGTTATAGCAACACCGACAATATCAAATACAACACCAACTAATATAACTGCTATTAATACAATTAAAGCTGGTAATGTTGCTAGTCCATTTATGCTTGTTGTTGACACATATGAAAATGTCATTGAAAGTACAAAGGTTATTATAAATATTGTAAAAAACCACTTAATTGCTTCATTTTTAGGATTTTTGTTTTTATCATTCTTTTTCTTCATTTCTATTCCTCTCTTTAGTTCATCTTTTCTTGCATTTTAGCATAACAATTTTTGTATGTCAAAATACTATTTTAAAACTTTTATGTTGCTTTTCTTTAATATAGAAAAAAGAATTTATATAAAATAGACACTTTCATCTATTCCTATAAATTCTTCACTATAATTATTATCGAATTTAAGATGGTAGAAATTTAAGTAAATTTTACGGTATAAGGTCTAGCAGAATTTCTCTACTTTTTACTAAGCATTACTGCTTAGCTGTTTCCATTTAAAAAAGCATTCCTTAAAAGTTTCGGAAAGCTAGATCGCCACTAAAATCCGTACCTTAATCCCTAAATTTCCAAGCTTCTTGATTGAAACAAACATTCTAGAAGTTTTCCTTAATGTACTTGATCTATTATTAGTTTCTTTTGCAATAATGATTTCATAGTCTTTCATAAGAAAACGTGGCCGCGCTTTTTTATAAAATATTGACTAATCCCAAGATTACCACTCAAAACAGATTTATCGCATACAATTTGATATGTACACTCAAAATAGATTATATCACAACAAGTAAAAAATGGTGATAACGAAAATAGGAATCCAAATATATGCCGTTATATTCTATCCTAAATTCTTTACTTCCCATACCCACGCAAAACTGGCATTTTGCGCACGACATAAGAAACTTTATCTAATAAATCATGTGTGGATTTTTAGCCCCACCTTCATAATAGATAGTACAACTAGAATAATGCACCATCGAGTTTAATTATAGCAGAATCTAAAAATAAAGACAAATTTGAAATTAAAACTTTTTGAATAATTTTAATCAAATTTGTCTTGAAAGATTAATTTTGTTTTTATATTTTACTATTATTTCTCATTTTTTCTCGTTTTTTCTTCACTTTTCTCTTTCTTTTCTTTCTTGATTTTGTTTTTATCTTTTGTATTAGCTATTAGTTTTGTATATTTACTATTTTGTTCTTTCACTAATCTAACTGCTCGAAATAATATAAATTAAAAAAATATATAATATATATTATTTCAAAACGCAAAAGATAAAAAAGATAAAAAATTTACTGAGTTATATCTATAAATACGATTGGAAATCCTTCTTCTCTTGTTGAATCAATTTGATTATCGCCACTGTAAATTATCATTTGACAATTCTCACCCTTTGCAATTACTTTATTTATTTTTTCAAAGCTGTAATATCTTATATTTCTATTTTCATCTTGAATAATGCTTGAATTTGCATAGTACATTCCCTCTTTATACATTATATCAAGAATTTCTACTTCATCATCTGCAACTTTATCATATATTCTTATATATAATTCTTGCTTTGTTTTTGCCATTTCTTCTAGTTTTTCAATATTATCAGATAGTAATTGAGCTTTTACTATTACTATGCACCCATCTTGTATCGCCTCTTCTGCACTATAATCTGAAGGGAGATTTTCTATTTTTTCGAAATCAGGTGATTCAATTTTTGTTTTCAATATTTCAAACTCAATATTATCCTTTATTTTTTCTTTAGGTAATACAGCATAAAATATATTACTAAAAGTATTATCTTCATCTCTTTCTAGTTTAATATATGTAGTATCATCCTTTACTTCAATTTCATTTATTATTAAATTTCTCTCATCTGATTCACCAGGCAACATTTTAGTCATAATAAAAACAACGTTGTTTTCAAATTCATTCTTTTCTACATTTGGTAAATCATCTATCTTTTCTTTATATATAGAATATTTTTCATAATCTTTTATCACTGTATAATAAAATTTCATTTCATCATCATAGGTCATCTCACTAAGCAAATCTTCACCATTTTGGGTGTTGGTTTGTACTAGTCCACCTGATAAAATTCTTCCTTGTTTCATGTTATTTGTATATTCTCCTATTTTAGGCCCTGCTATACATATTGTTGACATTCCTAAGATTGTTGTTATTATAGCTATTATTGCTCTGGCTATTTTTTCTTTTAATTTATTTTTTGAAAAATCAATTTCATTCAATGTTTTATTTATCATCTTGTTGTATCTTTCTGGGATAATATTATTTTGCCTTAAAGATTCTTTTATATAAAAATCAATTTTCTCCATTATTTTTCCTCCTTATACATTCTTTTTATTTTTTCCCTTGCTCTTGCTATTCTGTTTCGAATAGTAGATTCAGGTTCTTTTACGATTTTGGATATCTCTTTTGTTGTAAAATCTGAAAGATAAAATAATGTAAGAGCTAATCTTTCTTTATAATTTAACTCTTTTATTAAATTATAAAAATCTAGATTTCCAATATTATCTCCTTCTGTTCTTGAATATTCTTCATGCAGATTTTCATCTAAATACTCGAGTTTCTTTTCTTTAGCTGACTTTCTGTAAATTTTATTACACCTATTTATCAAGATTTTTATAACCCATGTTTTGAATAGTTCAATTTTTCTTAGTTTTTTTATATTTTTGTATACTTCAATTATTGTTTCTTGTACAGCATCTTCTATATCGTCTTCGCAATGTAGTCTCATTTTTGCAATTTTATACAAATCATTTTTTATTTTTAAAATTAGTTCTTTAAAAGCTTCTTTTTCATCGTTCTGAGCTCTAACAATTAACTCTTCAGTGCTTTGTTCTTTTACCATTTTTTCCTCCCTTCAGATTGTGAATTCATATATTAGAGCTTATAGCTTTTTGCTTTTGTCTCATACTTTTAATCAAATTTATATTATAATTTTTTTACATTTTTCTTTATAATATATAAAAGTGTCAGTATGTAGATTTTTCTACTATACTGGCACTTTTGGTATACTATTTTTCCTTTATTGTTTTAGTTTTTTTATTTTCTTTTTTTATTTTTTCTTCTTTATCTGCTTTTTTAGTTTTTGATTTTGCATTTTCTTCTTTATCAGCAACTTTTTCAACAGTTTCTTTGAGCTTTTCCGTTTTTTCTTTTTCATTTTTTGATTCTTCTGAAATAGTGTTTTCTTTATCTATTTCATCTTTTTTTTGAATTTCATCTTTACTTTTCTTTTCTGCTTTGGCTGCTTTTTTATCTGATTTTAATGTAACATCATATTCTTCGATATATACTGTTAGAACTCTTGGATATAATTCTTCTGGTAAATTAAAGTATCTGTTTGTTTTTATTTTATCTTTTTTTACTAGTTCATAATTAAACATATTAGCATCGATTATTAATTTTGATGTTACATCCATTCCGTTAGGTAATGTGTTATTTACATTATCAAAATATGTTGCGTTTGTTAAGAAAACTGCTGGATATCCTTCTTTAAAGTTTAATTTGAACAATTTTACAGCTGTTTCAAATTTATTATCATATGATTGCAATTCTCTTTCTGCATTTATATTGAATATGTTGTAATCTGTTTGATGCAATTTTTCGTTTATTGATGTTACTTGATAGATTGGCATGTCATAATCAAAGCTTATTTTATGCATTGATTCATTTAGTGAGCTTGCTATCAATTGTAATTTCTCTGTGAAATCAAATATATCTATTTTCTTGTTTATATTTAATATTTGGAATTTATCTTTTTCGTTCTCTCTATGTGATTTATTATTCAAGTATTTTACTTGTGTTGAATCATCTTTCATAGATCCGAAAATATCAAAGTCAACTTTATTGCTTATTGATGAATTAGATGTAGTAAAATATTCGCTCTTTAGACTTCTTAATTGTTCTTCTATTACATCTTTGTCCATGTCTCCGTTTTTTAGCATATTTATCATTGGCAATACGTTAGTTCCTGCTATAAATATACTGTCTAATTCTTGTTTTGAGAATTTTGTTCTTTGTAGTTTATCATATGAAATTCCTAAATCTTCAAAATCATATTCATAATCAAATTTTCTTTTTATTTTTTGATTATCACCTTCTAGAAGCTCTTCACTACCTGTTTCTAGTTCTAGCAATTCATCTTTATTAGCAAATTTCCAAAATTCAAATAAACTCTTTTTGTGTTGATCTATTTCATCTATGTATAATGTTGCATTTGCTATTTTTCTTTTTGTATTTACTATTTTTAGTTCTAATGCTTTTATATCTTGTTTTAAGTCTTTTACATATCTTTCACTCTTCTCATATAAAGCTTGAACAGTAACTAAATCATCTATTGTATGATATTTTTTATCATCACTGTATCCTTGAATTGGCTTTGGTTCTTTTTCTTCTTCTTTGTTGTTATTCTTTTCAAATTCTTCCTGTTCAGCTTTTTCTTCATCTTTTGTTTTCTTTTTTGAGAAGAAATATTTTACTTTTCCGAAGAATGTTTTTTTACATTCAAGATATGTTGAAATTTCTTTTTGTTTAATAAAATATTCAGCATCTTTCTTTTTTGCTTCATCTTTTAAGTCTTTAAGTTTAAATTCTAGTTCAAAAGCTTCTTGATTAAACTTTTTAATTGTTGCTTCTGTAGTAATATATTTTTCTTTTATGAATTCTGGTAAATCTCCGTAAGTAATTTTCTTGCCTTCGTATAGGAATTCTATTCCGTTATTGCTGTTTATTTGTGTTGTAAAATGATATCTGTTTCCTAATTCTGTTTGAAGTATGAATAATGCTTTTAACAATTTATAAAATTCTTCTGCTTCTTCTTTACTTCTTAATATAATTTTATACATTGTTTTTAAGTTTTCATATATAGGTGTTTCACCTACTATTTGAACTGTTAATTTATCATTAATATCATGTACTTCATATGTTAAAGACCAATTTTTTGTGAATACCCATAAGTAGTTTTCTATATCGTTAATTTGTTTATTTGTCAAAAATTCTTCACTGTAATTTACATATGAGATTGGCACATATATTTTTTCGTCCCTTTTTACTTTTTCAAGTTCTATTTTCTTTTTTATTAAATAAAATAATTCGTCAAAAGTATCTTCTTTTAATGATACTAGCATAAAATATCTATTTGTATCTTCAGAATAATATATTTGCCATAATTGATTCTTTGGATAATGTACTAAAAATGGAATTTTACTTTCCATTTTACTTTGTTCTAATGCAACTCTTTTTATTGTAATATCTGATATTTTGTCAAATACGTTCAATAATTCTGCTGATTTTTCTGCATCTTCTTGACTTGCTTTTACGTATTCTCCTAAAGGCATTGACTTTGAATATTTTTCTTTTATTGGTGCATCTCTGTACGCTGTTGTGCAATATATCTCAATGTCTTTTATTGATACATATTTATATACTTTTAATTCTTTATCATTGTTTAATCTTGATGGGTTAAATATTATAGGCTTTGTTTCTGTAAAAAAACTTGGCAAATTTTCTAAATCTAATCCAATTACGTTTAATTTCTCTTTTATATCTTCTTTAGTAGCCAATTTTTATTTCCTCCTCGTCACATTTGAGCTTAGTATATCATAATATAAAATAATTTCCAAGTAATCATATTATGTTTTTTAATAAATTTCACAATAAGACAAAATAATAAGTCAAACGCTGAATTTAAATGCTGTTTGCACTTTTATTCTTATTTGACTTATTATTTATTTTTATATACTAAATTATAATGCTTTTGTTTCAATTTCTTTTGAAATCATAGAAATGAATTCTTCTACTGGCATTTGACCAATGTCTCCTTCTTTTCTCTTTCTTACTCCAACAGCATTTGCTTCTACTTCTTTTTCTCCTAGAATTAACATATAAGGAACTTTTTGTAATTGTGCTTCCCTTATTTTGTATCCTATTTTTTCTTGTCTTGCGTCTAATTCAACTCTAATGCCTTTTTCTTCAAGAAGCGCTTTGACTTTTTCTGCATATTCTTTTTGGCTATCAGAGATTGGAAGGATTGAAACTTGAACTGGTGATAACCATACTGGGAATGCTCCAGCAAAGTGTTCTGTTATAATTCCTATAAATCTTTCAAATGATCCAAATATAGCTCTATGAACTAGGATTGGTGTTTTCTTTTCTCCGTTTGAATCTATGTATGAAAGGTTAAATCTAAGTGGTAATTGGAAATCTACTTGTACTGTTCCCATTTGCCATTCTCTTCCTAAACAATCTTTCATTTTTATATCAATCTTTGGTCCATAGAAAGCTCCGTCACCTTCATTTATTCTATAATTATCTTTTCCGCAAAGTTCATCTAATACTGATTTTAGATTTGCTTCTGCTTTATTCCATAATTCTATATCTCCCATATAATCGTCTGGTCTTGTTGAAAGTGTTAGTTCGAAGTCTAGTCCAAATATTCCATATAGTTCTTTTGCTATTTCTATAATATTTTTTATTTCTGAACCAATTTGATCTTCTGTTATGAAGTTGTGTGCATCATCTTGTCTGAACATTCTTACTCTGAATAAACCATTTAATTGTCCTGATTTTTCGTTTCTGTGAATTACATCAATGTCGTTAAAACGCATTGGTAAATCCTTATAACTTCTTAATTTTGAATCAAATATTTTGATTGCATTTGGACAGTTCATTGGTTTCAATGCTTGTTCTTTTCCATCTGAATCTGTTAAAACAAACATATCTTCTTTATAGTGATCCCAGTGTCCTGATATTTTCCATAATTCACTACTATTTAATTGTGGACCAGAAAATTCCATGTATCCTCTTTTTTCATGTTCTTTTCTCCAGAAGTCTATTAAGACGTTCATCATCTTAAATCCTTTTGGCATCCAATATGCCATACCTGGAGCTGTTTCATCAAAGAAGAATAGTTCTAATTCTTTTCCTAATTTTCTATGATCTCTTTTTTTAGCTTCTTCTATCATATTTAAATATTCATCAAGTTCGCTTGCTTTTGGAAATGAGATTCCATAAATTCTTTGTAACATCTTGTTGTGTTCGTCTCCTCTCCAATATGCTCCTGATGATGATAATAGTTTTACAGCTTTTACGCATCCTGTTGATGGTAAGTGTGGACCTCTACATAGGTCTGTGAATTCTCCTTGTTTGTAGAATGAAATTACTTCTCCTTCTGGAAGTTCTTTGATTAATTCTACTTTGTAAGGTTCTTCTCTTTCCTCCATAAGTTTGATTGCTTCTTCTCTTGGAAGTTCAAATCTTTCAATTGGATGATCTTCTTTTATTACTTTTTTCATTTCTTCTTCGATTGCAGATAAATCAGCTTCTGTGAATGGCTTTTCAACATCGAAATCATAATAAAATCCTTTTTCAATTGATGGTCCAATTGTTAATTTTGCTTCTGGAAATAATCTTTTAACAGCTTGTGCCATTATATGTGAAGTAGTATGCCAATATACTGATTCTTCTACTTCTTGTGTTTTTCCTCCGCCAAGTTTAATTCTAAACATATAAATTCCTCCTCTACCTATATTTATATAGGCTAAACAAAATTTATTTGAAGCCTTGCCTTATAGAGGTTTTTGCTATAAATATAACAAAAACCCCTATAAGCCGTTTAGACTTATAGGGGTAAGTTTATTTTCTTACGGTTCCACCCTAATATTTAACTTGTTTACCGTTTTAACGCAACTTCAACGCTTTTCTTTCGAAAAGAAACTCCGGGGTAGTTTTTCAAAATCGTTTATTAAGATTAGCTTTCAGCCGGTGACTAATCATCTCTTTTAATAACCTTATTTTTACTTTGTCCCATCACTGTTTACATTAGTAATTTTACTACTTTATTCCAGTTGTGTCAACGTTTTTTATTTATTTTTAATATTCATTTCAAAAAGTATTAATAATACTTTTCCATTTGAGTTATTTTGTTTGACATAGTTTTTCTAGTTCTTCTGGTGTGAGTTCTCTTGTTTTGCCTGGTGCTAGGTCTTTTGGTAATTCTAATTTACCCATTTGGGTTCTATGTAGTTTTGTAACTTTAGCTCCATAACAGCCAAACATTCTCTTAATTTGATGATACCTTCCTTCTGTTAAAATTACTTCTGCCGTATACTGACCTGTTATTACCATATCTGAACTTTTGCATTTTCCATCAATTAAATCTACGCCATCTTTGAAGCCATTTCTCATCTCTTCTGTTACTGGAATATCGATTGTTACTTCATATTTTTTTGAAATATGCTTTTTAGGAGCTAATATATTATGAGCCATTTGACCATCATCTGTGATAATCATCAATCCAGTAGTATTTTTATCTAATCTGCCTGCAGGAAAAACTTCTCTACTTTTATATTCGTCTGGCACTAGATCCAATACAGTCTTGTCTTTCCCATCCCTTGTTGCGGATACATATCCCTCTGGTTTATTTAACATCAAATAGATATGTTCTTTTATCGTTAAAGCTTCATTATCTATTAAAATTTTTGCATTAGCTGTATCTATTTTTATATTTGGAGATGTTATTATTTCTCCATTTACTTTAATTTTCTTTTGTTGTATAAGCTTCTTTACTTCGCTTCTTGAATATCCACCTTGTGATGCAATTATTTTATCTATTCTTTCCATTTTCACCTCTTAATTTTCAATGAAATTATACTATTTTTTTAGTTTTGCTTCAAGGTTTAAAAAATTTAACCTAAAGGAAAAAGCTGCAGGTATTAGCCCACAGCTTCTCTTAGATATTTCATCTTTTATAACTATTTTTCAAGTTCTTCAATTACGAGTGCTATAAATTCCATTGAATCCGTATCAACAGGCACTATCATTCCTACTTTCTCATCAATAGGTTTAATACTAAACCTCGGAGTTTCTTTTTGAAAATATATTGTGCTTATTTTTCTTTCAATGTTTTCTGGTGTTCCATCAAACATCAAAATAATCTTTCCATTAACTACGTGTACCAAGTATTTTTCAACATTCTTTACATATGTTTCAGAATGTGTTTTTTCCTTAATCATTTTTTTTATCTTGGTCATCAGCCTAGATATATAGCTTTGAGAATAACCCAATCTTTCTCTAATTGTGTTTTGCGTATATCCTGCGGCACTTAACAAAATAATAAGCCGTTCTTTTTTAGTCAAATAATTAAGGACTACATCTAATGTTCTTTCAATATTTTCGTTGATCACAATCTGTTCTTCAATTTCAGTGTTTTCATCCCGAATCATGTCACCAACCACAAGATTATCCTTCTCTTGTGAGCTAATTGGTGCTTCTAGTGAAACAATTTTGTCGTGCTTTTTTCTTCTTCTAAATTCCATGAAAATTTCATTTGTTATGCAGCGTGTTGCATAAGTTGCAAATGTGGTATTGTATTTTTGGTCGTAGTGCTCGGCAGCCTTAATAAGACCAATTACTCCAACACTAAACATATCCTCTGTATCTTCATGCTTAATATTTAGCTTTTTTAATCTGTCGCCGACTAATCCTAAATTGCTTTCAACAATTTTCCTGATCCGGTCGTCCATCATAGCCTCTCCTTTCCCAAAAAATAAAACACCTAAGCAATAAAAATGCTCATGTGTTTTATTTTACCACGTTTTAGCTGTTTTGCCAACTTTTTTAACTTTTAAATATTATTTACAAATATTTTTTGAGACAAAATCTATTTCTTTATTATCTAATATTTAGGTGATAATTATGTATAATATACTTATAATAGAAAATATTAATAGCACATCCATACTTATATTGAATGAAATATCAGTTGAAATTACAAATGCAAAAATCTTCAAAATAACTTCTGATATTGATGAAATCGCAACTGTATTAAAAAATCATTTAGTAGACTTTATTATTATTGATGAGAAAATTGAAAAAATTGAAGCCATTATACAGTGTATAAAATATTATTCTTATGATAATCGTTTATTTTTTCTTAATAATAACGTTTTTTTATGCATAAAAGAAATTAAAAAAATCATATCTAATGATTTTGAAAATTATAATTCATTAAAACATTTAATAAGTGAAGAACTTAAAAAAATGAATTTTAATTTTTCTTATGTTGGTACTCGTTATTTAGTTGATGTTATCTATGAATCCTATTATAGATGTGAAAATTTCGATATAAATTTAAATTCCGATATTTATCCTATACTTTCTAAAAAATATAACAAAACTATCAATAATATAAAAAGTAATATTCATTATTCCGCCAATATGATGTATTGTGAAACAGAATCAAGTCAGTTAGAAAGAAAAATTGGATTATGTATTGATTTCAAACCCAAATTAAAAGATATCATAATCTCTGTAATTCGAAAAATTTAATTTTGAGAGGACTGAATAGTCCTCTCTTATGTCAGGAGCGATTTGTTATAATTGCATGTAAACTTTTTAACTATCTTAATGCAAAATCATAAATTACATATAAACTTCTGTATGGTCCAGGTGGTGTTGCATTATATGTACTTGCATCATAAAATACCTGAATTTTTTCTTCGTTTGGATTTACTGGTATTCTTCCTGTATTAAAGTTTCCCGAACCATCTACATTCGGATAAAACACTCCAGAATAAATGATTTTATTGTCACTGCATCTTTTTATCTTTACAGTCAACTTAACTAAACCGTTATAGTTGTCTGCTTTTTTAAAGTAACCATTAATCCAAAATTCATCAGCAAATCCCTGTCCAAGCAGTGTTTTGGTTGGAGTCCAATTATTATTGGTAAATGTCATTTCTCCTGCAAACCACTGGGTACCTGGCGTAAATGAATCTGGTCCAGGTCTTGAAGCTGCATGAACTGTTGTTGTGAACATTGCAATACAAATTAAACATATTGCAAATGTTGTTTTGAAATTCCGTTTTACTTTACTCATCTAAGCCTCCTCTACGCTCCTGACATCATTAAAATAATACAATAGTATTATTTTTTACTCATGCATTCTACATAAGTTGTTTTTATTTTACTACACTTATTTAATATAATTTTAAAAAGTTAGAAAAGTTAAAAATACAGATGCTACTTTATCTTTCGTTCTAATTCTATTTCAACGTCTTCTCCTTTATAGTTCATATAGATTTTTAAAATGTTAGTTGTATTGTATTTATTTAAAGTAAATGTTTGCCAATGTATTATGTGGTTCTCATCTAAACCTGTATATCCTGCGTCTTCACTTGTGCTTTTGGCTGGATAAAATTTCTCTCCTCTTTCATTTTCTATATATTCATTCTTGAATTTTCTGCTCTCCATGAATTCTTCATACGTCATGTGCTTTTGTCTTTCTATTTCTTCGTCTATTTTTCTTTCTATTGTTTCTTCGTCATCTGTAAGGTAACTATACAAGGTTTCATTTCTTTCTTCTGCTATTAGTTGCAGTTTAGTTGATGTTTCTGAAACAATTACGTGCTCTATTTGGATTTTGTCACTAGAGCATTTTTTTACGTAGTATATAATTTCTTCTCTATTATAAAATTTTTCTGGAACATCATACTCTATTTGCCACTTTCCTTTTATTATATTATTGTTGTAGAGAATTTTAGTTAGATTTATAAATATTTTTTTACTTTTTGGAAAGTTGCTTGCACAAAGGTTGTATGTTAAATATAGTGTGTTTCCATTAACTGAGCTAACGTATTTGTTGCCTCCTGTGTTTATATAGTTTTCGTTGTCTTTTTTCCATTCATACTTTAAGTTATTATCTTGACAATAACTTCTAAATGCTTCTTCATCTTCACAGTATAATATTTTTTTATTTTCGTCTGTTATAATCATGTCTGTAAACTCAAATTCTTCTAAATTTTCTACTTTTATGCTTTCACTTATATTTATACTGAATTCTATGCATAAGTTATAATCATCCATTAATACTTTGTTAATTGTTATTTCTGTTCCGTTTGAGTCTATGTATTCCATGTTTGGATAATCTATATATCCGTGTTCTATTGCATTGTCCATGCCTTCACTGTGTAGGAAAATATTTTTTATTGTTTTTGATATATCTTTGGCAAAAACAACTCCTGTAACTAGTATGCATGCGGCGCAGCCACTTGCTAGTAATTTTATAATGTGATGTGCTTTTTTCCTTTTATTTCCTTGATAGTTTTCTATTGTTCTTTTGATTGTATTTTTTGCGTGGTTAGGGACTTCAATTTCTTCTGTGCATATTTTTTTAATGATATTTTCGAAATCATTATTTTTTTCAATCATAGCGTTATCCTCCCTTCAAATTTGTTTTTTAATTTTTTAACAGCTCTTGCAATTCTGTTTCTTATTGTACTTTCTGGTTCTTTTAATATTTTGCTAATTTCTTTTGTTGTTAGATTTTCAGAGTAATATAGTGTAATCGCTATTTTCTCTTTATCATTTAAAGATTTTATTAAAATATAAAAGTCAAGTTTGGAGTTTATTTCGTCGTTATAATCTCTTGGGTCTACTTTTATATTTTCGTCATATTCAACTTTACTATTTTTTCTTTTAAATACTATATTACAATTATTTATTAAAATTCTTATTAACCATGTTTTTATGTATTGTGGGTGTCTTAATTTTTTTATATTTTTTAGTGCTTGTTCAATTGTCATTTGTATAACGTCATCAATGTCGTTTACAGAGTTTAATCTTATGCTTGCTATTCTATATAGGTCTTGTTCAAAACTTATGATTAGTTCAGTAAATGCTTCCATGTCGCCGTTTTTGAGCTTTAGTTGCTAAGTTAATTAGTTTTATTTCCATAGTCCCCCCTAAATCTTTATATGCATATATTTTTGATTCATTTATTAGATTGTATGGTTTCTTTTTTTGTCTCACATTTTTTAAAATTATATATCAATTATTGCATTTTTGGTAATTTTTCACTTTTATATTTGGTAAAGATTTTGTACTAATCAATGTGATATAAAAAAAGAAGGCTTTTGCCTTCTTTTAGTTTTATATATTACTCAGCTAGTAAGGAATACTTACTAGCTGATTTTTTGTAAATTTCTTTCTTCAGAGTATTTATCCTAATGCTACATCTAGGATCATCATTATTACAAATCCAATCGCAACTCCTATTGTTGCTATATTTGAGTGTTCTCCTGATTGAGCTTCTGGAATCAATTCTTCTACTACCACATATATCATTGCTCCTGCTGCAAATGAAAGTAGGTATGGAAGTATTGGCACTACTGCGTTTGTTAATAATATTGTTATTATGGCTCCTATAGGTTCAACTATTCCTGAAAGTGTACCATATATAAATGCTTTCCATTTTGATATTCCTTCACTTTTTAGTGGCATTGATATGATTGCTCCTTCAGGAAAGTTTTGTATTGCTATTCCTATTGCTAGTGCAAATGCTCCTGCCATTGTTATTCCCGCATTTCCTATTAATGCTCCAGCAAATGTTACTCCTACTGCCATTCCTTCTGGAATGTTGTGTAATGTTACTGCAAATACTAGCATTGTTGTTTTCTTTAATTTTGCTTTTATTCCTTCAGGTTCACTTGAGTTTAAGTGCAAGTGTGGGACGATGCTATCTAATATTAATAGGAATAATATTCCCAGTAGAAATCCTACTGCTGCTGGAATCCATGAAATTATATTCTGATTTTCAGCCATTTCTATTGATGGCATTAATAATGACCATATTGATGCTGCAATCATTACTCCTGATGCAAATCCAAGTAATAATTTTTCTATTTTTGAGTTCATTTTATTTTTCATCAAGAAAACTGTTGCAGCTCCTAGTGTTGTTCCTAAGAATGGTATTAGTAATCCTAAAAATAATTGCATTTTATTTTCACCTCTTTATCTATGTATTTTATATTTTTATTCTTGTGCTAATTTTTTCTTTATTTCTTCATGTGGAATTTTTATTGTTGTTGGCCTACCATGTGGGCATGTGTAAGGATTTTTTAGTGTTAATAGTCCATTTATTAAGTCATCTACTTCTTGTCTTTTTAAGTCCATGTGTGCTTTTACTGCTGCTTTACAAGCTACTGTTGCTATAAATCTTTCTTCAACATCTTTTGATGTGCTTCTTTGTCCTGTTAACATTTCATCTAGTATGTCCATAAATATGTTTTTGCTGTTTGTTTTATATTCTAAGTCCGGTATTCCATTTATTTTTATTGTGCTTTCGCCAAATGATTCTAACTCAAATCCAATTTGTTTAAATAGTTGCATGTTTTGCTGTACAAATTCTGCTTCTCTGTGTGATAAGTTTATGATTTCTGGAATTAGCATCATTTGACTGTTATTTTTTATGTTGTTTTTATAATTAGCTTTGATTTGTTCATACAAAATTCTTTCGTGTGCTGCGTGTTGGTCTATTAAGTATATTTCATCATCTATTTCAACAATTATATATGTTCTAAACAGTATTCCTATGAATTTGTATTCGATTTTTCTTTTTTCTTCTCTTGCTATTTCTGTTGCATCTGTTTGTTTCTCTACTTCAGGTTCAATTTTGTCAAAATGATTAGTTAAAAATGAATACTCATTTTCTACATAATCTTTTTCTACTTCTCTTTCATTGTTTCCAAGGAATTCACTACTTAATATTGCTTCTTTGATAGCGTGATAAAAGATTCTGTATAATTTATCTTCTTCTTTGAATCTAACTTCTGATTTTGTTGGGTGTACATTTACATCATAACAATCTGCTGGCATTTCTAGATTTAATATAAAGAACCCATATTTTCCTATTCCTGTTGCTCCCTTGAATGCTTGATCTGCACTGCTGTATAGTATTGGATTTTTTATGTTTCTTTTATTCAAGAATATTACTTGATCTTTTCTTGAATCTTTGGCAATTCTTGTATTTCCTACTACTCCTGTTATCTTTATACTGTTTTCTTCATAATTTACCTTAACTATGTTTTCTTTTATTTCTTTACCATAAATTGTGTATATTATATCTTCTATTTTGCCGTTTCCGTTTGATTGAAATACTGCTTTTCCGTCATTTATAAGTCTGAATGAAATATCTAAATTTGCAATTGCTGCTTTTTGTACCCATTCTTTTATTGCTCTAGTTTCAGTTTGGTCTTTCTTTAAGAATTTATATCTTACTGGTGTATTAAAAAATAGTTCTTCTACTATTATTGTAGTTCCTTGGTTTGCAGCGACTTCTCCAGCTTCTTCTATATTTCCTGCTCTTGCTACGATTTTAGCTCCAAATGGGTTATCCTTAATTTTTGATATTAATGTTGTTTTGGAAATTGCTGATATACTTGCTAACGCTTCTCCTCTGAACCCCATTGTATATGTGTTTTCTAAGTCCTCTATTTCTCTTATTTTGCTTGTTGCGTGTCTTTCTAAAGCAATAGGCATATCTTCAATTGACATACCTTTCCCATTATCAGAAACTTTAATTAAGCCTTTTCCACCTTTTTTAATTTCAATAGACACAGATGTTGCCCCTGCGTCTATTGAATTTTCTACTAATTCTTTTACAACATTTGCAGGTCTTTCTATAACTTCGCCTGCAGCTATTTTATTTATTGTTAAATCATCTAATAATACAATGTCACTCATATTACTCGTTTCCTTTTAAACTTGTTACCATATCTATTTTGTTTACTTTCTTAGCTAACATATGTGATGATAACCATGACACTATTGCTGTTCCTATTAAAGCATATATGTATGATATTACATTTATATATGCTTGCATGTCGTATGTTTCTGCAATTGCCATTTTAAAGATATAAGCAGCTAAGAAATATCCTGCTGGTAATCCAATTATTATTGATATAATTGTTATCCAATTGTTTTGTTTTATATAAATTTTTCTTATTTGTTTGTTTTTGAATCCTAATACTTTTAGTGTTGCAAATTGATATTGTTTTTCTGAGAATGATAGCACTCCTAAATTATAGATTATTATAATTCCAAGTAATGCTGCGATTACAATTAATAAAATAATCATTGTTTGCATTGTATTTAACATATTGTTCATTCCGCTTCTTAATGCTGCTTTATCTTGTATTACTTCTACACCATCTATATCTTTAACATCTTTTAGATTTTGATTTGTATATACACTATCTGGTCTATATGTTATTCCTAGTGTTTCTAAATATTTTTTTGTCATTTTAATGTTTTGATTTTGTGGATCACTATCTAATCCAACAATTTTGCTTTCATGATATGTGTCATCTCCATATACATGCCATCTGATTGTATCTCCTATTTTGTAGCCTTTATTTTCAGCTAATTTTCTTGTTACAAATATTCCATCATCTTTTAAGTCAACATAGTTTTTGTTTCCATCTGTAAATCTTACGTATCCATCGCTATCATCTACGAAAGCATTATTTTCTTCTTTTTTATCTCCATTTTCAATTTCGATTCCAAGTGTTTCTGATGTTGCTGAACCATATTCATCTGTTATTTTTTTGAATTGATCGTCTGTATAATCTGATTTTAATGATAATTTGTAATCAAAATTATATAACCCTTCAAATTGCCAATCTATAAAACTGTTCATTGTATCTCTTAAACCAAAAGCACAAGTTAATATCATCGTACAGCTTGTTATTCCTACTATGCCCATTAATGTTCTCATTTTGTTTCTTAATATATCTCTTAAATTCCATTTGTTTGAGAATTTCATTTTTTGGAATATGCCTTTTGAAGTGAATTTGCTTGCTTTTACTGTTGGCATTTTTTCTCTTAATGTTTCTGCTGGTGATTCTTTTAGTTCTGATCTACATGTTAAGTATGTTACTAATGAAATAACTAAAACAGCTATAATTACTATGATTACGCTACCATCATCTATTACAGCTTTACCATTTGGAACTTCAAAGTATGACATTTCCATTTCTATGAACATTGTTCCTATTAGTAATGGGCCTGCTATGAATCCTACAATTCCTGCTAATACTGATATCCAGAACCCATATCCAACATAATGTGCTGTTATTTTTCTGTTTTTAAATCCTAATGCCTTCAAAGTTCCTATTTGAACTCTTTGCTTTTTTACTACTCTTGTCATTGTTGTTATTACAGATAGGATTGCTATAAATAAGAATAGCCCAGCAAATACTCCTACATATGTTTCTCCTTCTTCTATTTCACCTTGATATGTTGCATAAGATGATGAATCTTTTATGTCAGTTACTGCTAATGCTGATTTTACTTTGTTTTCTATGTCTGATTTTACTTGGCCTTTATTTGATTCTTCATTTACATCAACAAGTACATAATTGTATTTAATATAATCTTTATAGTCAAAATTTGGAACTGCTAAATTAAACATATCTTCATCTGTTATATTCATTTTAGCCATTACTGATTTTTTTATATACTCTTGTGGAAATTCATTTATTGAAACATATGCAAATCCGAAATCTGCGTGGTCTGGGAAAAGTGAGGCTTCATCTTTTACATCATACACATGATCTGGCACATTTATTAATCCCACAATTTTTTCAGTAATTTTTACACCGTCATATTTTAATGAAATTGTATCTCCAACTTTTAGATTATTTTCTTGTGCATAAAAATTATCTAACCAAATTCCTGCCTTATCTTTTGAGAATTCTTCTCCATCCATAATATAGAATTTTGAAATGTTATTTGCTTCTATAAAACTTAATTCCATTGTTTTTTCTTCATGTGACTCAACTGTTGCTGTTATTGTTAACTTTCTTTCAGCATCTTTTACATTATCTATTGATTTTATTGTATCTAGGTCTTCTTGAGTAAAATTTTCTCCAATCGCAGTTAAATCTTCAAGATTACATTCTGTGTAAAATTTATCTGCTGATTCTGTCATTCCTCCCATATATGAACGAATTCCACAGTATGCAAATACTCCTAAAAATACCATTAAAAAGATTGCTATAAATTGTGACTTGTTTAATTTCATGTCACGAATCATTTTCTTTTTTAACATATTACCATTTCACCTCATCAATCTTTTTAGGATTTTCATTTGCAGTTACACTTTCTATTTTTCCGTTTTTTACTCTTATTACTGTGTCTGCAATTTCAGCAAATAAACTGTTATGTGTTACTATTATTACTGTATTTGCTCCGTTATTTCCATCACATTGTTTTTTTAATAATTTTAATATTTCTACACCTGTTTTTGAATCAAGTGCTCCTGTTGGTTCGTCACATAAAAGAAGTTTTGGATTTTTTGCAATAGCTCTTGCTATTGAAACTCTTTGTTGCTCTCCTCCTGATAGTTGACTTGGAAATTTGTTCATGTGTTTTTCAAGTCCAACTGCTTTTATTGCTTCTTTACTATCTGTTCCTTCTTTTACAACATCTTTGATTAACTCAACGTTTTCTAAAACTGTTAATGTTGGAAGAATGTTATAAAATTGAAAAATAAATCCAATATTTTCTGCTCTGTATTCGCTTAGTTTTGTGTCATTATATTTTGAAATATCTTCTCCATCTATTTTGATGCTTCCTTCTGTTGGAGTATCCATTCCTCCTATTAGGTTTAATAATGTTGACTTTCCTGCTCCAGAAGGTCCAAGGACTACAACGAACTTTCCTTTTTCTATTTCTAAGTCTATTTTATCTAATGCTTTAAATTCTTGTTCTCCTGTTTTGTAGACCTTACTTAATTTTTTAATTTCTACTATGTTCCCCATATCTCTTTCCTTTCTAATGTTAATATTCTTAACATATGAAATAACTTTCACATTTCAAAAATATTATATTTATTTAAGTTTTAATTGTCAATGGGAATATGAAACAAATTTCATATTGTTTGACTTTGAATTTGTTTCATATTATAATGGTATTTGTAAAAACTATTAACAAGGAGTTTTTTGTATATTTATGAGCGAAAATGAAATTAGAGAACCTGTTCAAAAGCGTTCTATTGAAAAGAAAGAAAAAATTATAAATGCTGGTTTTGATTTAATTTGTCAAAAAGGATATTACAATACAAATACAGCTGAAATAGCTAAAGCAGCAGGAGTTTCAACTGGAATCATATATCAGTATTTTAAAGATAAACATGATATTTTATTGGCTGGTGTTGAAAGATATGCTTCTGATATTTTCTATCCTATGTTAAATATTACAAAAGCTAAATTTGAAAAAAAGGATTTAGACAAAATTCTTAGAGCAATGATTTCAAAATTTATTGAAAATCATAAGCTTTCTCAAGAAGCTCATGAGGAAATTATGGCTATGACTCATTCTGATAAAGATATCGCTAATTTCTTTCATCAACACGAGATTTTTATGACAAATGTTTTGACTAAATTACTATTAGATAACAACTTTGGTTGTGAGAACCTTTCTGAGAAGGTTCATATTACTATTCATTTGATTGATGATTTGTGTCATGAGATTGTTTATCATAAACATAAAGAAATGAATTATGATGTAATGACTGATATAACTATAAAAACTATAGAAAATTTGTTAGGATAATTAATTATACAATAAATGAAATAGGACGCCACATTTGTGGCGTCCCTTTCGAGATAAACTAAAGTTATTACTTTTTAACATCTGATAATTTATTGTCTGAACCACCTGCTAGGACTAATGAAGTACTTGAATCGTCAAAAATCTGCTCTAATTCAACTCTTGATAGAATTCCTTTTTCCATAAGTTCTTCTACAAGAATTTCTAATTCAGCTCTATGCTGATTTAATATGTTATCAGCATACTTCTTTGCTTCTTTAAGAATTTCGTCCATTTCCTGGCTGATTTTTTCAATGATGCCTTCAGTATACATAGGATTTTCGCTTTCGCGAAGATATACTCTATCCTCAGTGAACTTTTCATCCAATCCATACCTGGTTATCATATCTTTCGCAAGGCGTGTTGCTCTAGTAAGATCAGACTGTGCACCTGCTGAAAGTTCATTTGTATACAGCTTCTCGGCTCTTCTTCCGCCTAATGATTTTGCAATCAACTGTATATAAAAGTCTTTTGTAGCAGATGGTGTTGCATATTCATCTTCTTCAAATACATTAACACCAAGATAGTCTTCTGCTGGCATGATTGATACAGCTAATGTATTCAGATACTGTAATTCTGGTGAGAACCTCTGAATAATATAGTGTCCAGCTTCATGGTAAGCAGTAGCTTTCTTTTTTCTTTCAGGCATCTTTTCAAACTGTTTTTTTCTGATTTCAAAGTTATCCAAAATGTCTTCTTTATCCACTTCTGTCTTACCTTTAAGCTCTGCACCAGCCATAGCTCTGTCAAGCAAATCCAGTGTCCTATCTGGATTTTTAGTTTCAAAATTGAAGCACGATGCATTTAAAATAGTAAACTCCACAAGTTCTTTACTGATTTTAGTGTGATGAAATTCTTCCAGACTCAAAATCTGGTTTTTAATCATTTCATACAATTCATCAGTTTTAGGTTCTTTAACAACGATTTTCTCAAATCTTCGTTTAAGTGCTCCATCTTTTGAAAAATATTTTTCATATTCATCAAATGTAGTTGCTCCAATTACCTGTGTGTTTCCTCTAGCGAGAATTGGCTTTAGAGAATTTGCCAAATCCAATTCGCCATCTTTGCAAGCACCTGCACCAAGTACAGTATGAATCTCATCGATAAATAAAATACATCCTGGGTGAGTTTCAAGGAATTTAACTAACTCCTGAAATCTTGCCTCAGCTGTTCCTCTGTACTTTGTTCCTGCAACAATGGAAGTAACATCTAATGATAGTACCAATGCATCTTTAAATCTGCTGTGGCACGTTCCTTTGACAATACTCCATACGAACTTTTCAACAATTGCAGTTTTTCCGACTCCAGGATATCCTACCAAAATAGCGTTTCTCTTTGTCGCTTTGGAAAGAATTCTGATTAGAGTTTCGGTTTCTCGATCTCTTCCAAGGATCTTACAATATTCTTCATCAGGTGAATAGTTGTTATTCAAAACCGTCAAAAAGCTTTCAAGATTCTTTGGAAGTACAAATTTCTGATTTACTTCTTCAAAGCCTGGTTTATCAAGTGCAGTACTCGGAAGAAGTGCATTTGGTCCTAAGCAATTCATAATAAGCTCTAAATAAATATCAGTCATTTTCTCTGAAAATGCTGCAAGCATATAATGATTTGTTAAGGTGTCAGCATTATACATACTTTCTGCAATATCGATCGCTGTCACTAAGATTTCATACAGTTCTTTTGTTATAGTTATCTGTATTTTTCTTGTGCCCCCTTCTACAATCAGTTCAATTGTTAAGAAAGTGCTGCCGATATTTTCAAACTCCTCCTTTGTGAGTTCAACCTCCTCTTGATATGCTTCACCATTCATTGATGCCTCATATGCACTCTGAACAATTGCATTGTATTCTTCTGCGCGTTCTTCTTCACTTGGAAAATGTTCATTATACAGTTCCTGTACTTTTTCTACAATTTCCATGTGCTTCATTCCCTGCTTCAGGAAATATCTGTGCAATGGGCTGTCATTCATGATTGCAAGCGTTCCAAAAGCAATCAATTCTGGAACATAGCCTAGTCCATTCCGTTCAGCTGTTTTCATTGATGTGTACAACAAATTAAGCGTATCATTATTAAGTTTCATAACAATTACCTCCTATAATGTATTAACCTGTTGATTTGTTACTTTTTTATTTTATAGCGATTATCTTTTTTTGTCAACATAATACAGAAAAGAACGCTAATTTGCTACCGCGAATTAACGTTTTCCTTTCTTATCTTCCTGTTGTTCCTACTGTTGTTACCACACCATTTATACTAAATTCTGTGCTGTTTGAAACACTTATTTCTGTTCCTTTGGCGTAATTGCCTTCTGCATATATTCCATTATTTAAAGTTCCAGTATTGATTCCATTTTTATATAATTTATATGTTCCATTGATCAATTTGCTTGAACTAATTATTAATGTTTTAAATGATTCATTTGATTTAAATGATATTATTACATTGTCGTTTTCATCTAATAATGCAATGCTTGTTCCTTCAGAAATTGTTTCATCTAGTGTAAAACATATTGTATTTTGTGTTGATGTTTTTTCTGGTGTTTCTAACATGTCTGAACCAAGTGCAATTATTGTTCCTCCATTTATTTCAAAACCATCATCAGTATCTATTCCAGAGTCTCCTCCTTGAGCTGAGCCCATTGCATAAATTGTTCCACCATTTATTATTAAGTTTTGGTTTGAGTCAATTCCATCTCCTCCTGCGTTTATATATATTTCTCCATTATTGACTATTATTGTTCCGCCATCTCCGCCTGCATTTATTCCATCATCATTACTTTCTATATAAATGTTTCCACCGTTTATTGTTATGTCATTTGTTTCTGCTGCTATCCCTTCGCCTTCTGTCTGATTTCCATATACAGATAATTTTCCGTTACCTGTAATTGTTAATTTGCCTATTGAATATACACAAGCATCATATTCGCTTGAACCTCCATCTGACAATTTGTTTTCAGTGTTATCTACTATATTAATTATTAATTCGCTTGATCCTATATTGGCAATAGCTGCTGTTGCTTCATTTTCTATAGTAACGCCATCTAAATTTAATGTAACTGTATCATCTGCATTTATTAATACACAATTTTCAAAAGTTCCTGTTAGTGTGTATTCTCCTGATTTTGTTATTGTTATATTAGTATCATATTTACTTAGATTAATATTGCTTTCTGTTACTTCTTGTCCGCTTTCTACATCTTCAGCCTTCGTTTCCTTTTCAGTTGATTCTTCTCCTGGACCTCCCATCATTCCTGGTCTTCCATTTTCTGTTTTAGTAGAATTATTTTCTGATAATTTTACTACGTTGATAATTAATACTGTTAATATAATTGCTAGAATAACAATTGATATTAACTGAATTATTGTTTTCTTTTTCATATTTGTACCTCTTTCTTTTATTTTCATTATTAATATAACTTATAAAGATTGAAAAAAAATTGAAAATCATTTTTATATAAAAAAGATTAGCATCTGGAGTGTCCTTCCTTATTAAACTTTTTAGTCTAATAATTTTGGTCAGTACAGATGCTAATCTTTATAATATTACTTTAAAATTTGTTATTCTATTTTCACAAAGCACTTCAATTTTGCCATGGTATTTCTCTACTATTGATTTAGCTATTGCTAAACCTAAACCATATCTTTTTTCTTTTCTATTACGTGATTTGTCAACTCTGTAAAATCTTTCGAATATTTTCTCACGTTCAGCTTCTGGAATTGGATCACCTTCATTTTTTATTTGTATTATCGCATTATTTTTTTCTTTTTCTAATTCTATATAAATATTTCCATCTTCTTTTGTATGCATTATTGCATTTTCTACAATTGTTGAAATTACTCTTTTTATATCTTCTTTGTTTCCATTGAATTTTATATTTTCAGTGATTTTATAATTTATATTTATTTTCTTTTCATATGCCATACTTTCAAACATTGAACCTATCATTAATGTTTCAGATGATAAATCAAAAATTTCCTTATGTGCAATTTCTTTTATATTTTCTGTTTTAGCTAAATATAATAAGTTGTTTATCAACTTATCCATGCTTGAAATTTCGCTTTGAATATATTCCATCCATTTAGATCTTCCTATTTGTCCTTCTAGTACATCAACATTCGCTTCTATTACTGCTAATGGCGTTTTTAATTCATGTGATGCGTCAGATATAAATTGTTTCTGCTTTTCCATTGTTTCTTCAACTGGCTTAACTAACATATTAGATAATTTTTTAGAAATTATGCATGTTACTATTAATACTAAAATTCCTGCTGTAATTGATATTATATAAATAAATCTAATTCTTATTATTGTATTTTCATTTTCTGTTAACATTATAATTGTTTTTCCATTATTGTCTTTTTCAGCTTTATATATATAGTTTCCTATGATTCCACTTTTCTTATTTTTATTATATGCTTTTAATGCATAGTCTTCTAACTCCGCATTTTTTTCGCCAGTACTATTTATTATTTTTCCTTCTTCAATAGAGAAGTAATAGTTTCCATCTATTGCGCTGTCTGGCATCATTTCTGGTGGTTCTTTTTTCTCTTCATTATCTTCTGGGTCTGTTGGTGGTTCTTGATTGCCCATTTGCTTTTTATCAAAGTCATTAAATCTATCCATCATTGTTGTGGCTGTGTTTAATGTATTTTGATAATTCATATATGCAAATATTGTTATTACTCCTAATAATATTACTGACAAGGATGTGACTAATATTAAAAAAACTTTTTTCTTTAATTTTTCTATCATATTTACCTCTTACAAAATTAATCTTCTTTTTCTAGTTTATATCCAATTCCTCTTACTGATTTTATTTTTACTTTTGCTTTTAATAATTTTATTTTTTTACGTATGAATGATATGTATACCTCAACATTATTGTATTCTGCATCATTGTCGTATCCCCATATTTTACTTGCAATAGTTTCTCTGCTTAATACTTGATTCTGATTCATCATAAGTAATTGCAGTAGTTCCATCTCTTTTCCGTTTATAACTATTGAATCGTTTTCATATATTACTTGGCATTTATCTAAATCTAATTTTAGTCTATTAAATTCCAAAATATTTAATTCTTCTAGATTATTTGCTCTTTTTAAAATTACTTTTATTCTAGCTAGTAACTCTCTTGCATGAAACGGCTTTGTAATATAATCGTCTGCTCCATGTTCGAGACCTTGTAATTTATCTTCTATTTCTGATTTGGCAGTTAACATTATAACAGGAGTTTTTATTTTTTCATTTCGTATACTTTTTAATATTTCAAATCCATTTTTTCCGGGTAACATTACATCTAATATTATTAAATCATATACTCCACTTAAAGCCTCATATTCTCCTTCTTCTCCGTCAGTTACTATTGTAGGTGTAAAATTCTCGTTTTTTAATATTTCTGATATGGCATCTGCTAGCCCATATTCATCTTCAACAATTAAAATTTTCATCTTTACCTCCATTTAATTTTATAGTAACTCTTTTTTATTGAAATTGTATTGAAAATATATTATCACACTAATTACTATTTAGCAAAATAGTAATTCTATATTCACGATTTCCAGGTAATCTTCCAATGTAAAAAATTTGTTAAATTTCTCTTTGTGTCATATAGCAAAAATTATGCTTTTTTTAATATATAATAAAAGCAGCTCTATTTAATTTAGAACTGCTTTCTTTTTTATTTTCTGTTTTGTATCATATCATATATTATATCTGCTGATTTTTCTACACCAAATGTATCACTATTTATACAAATGTCATAGTTTGAATATTCTTTCCATTCTCTTTCTGTATAATATTTATAGTGGTTAGCTCTTTGCTTGTCTATGTTCTTAATTTCTTTTTCCGCTTTTTCTTTATCTAATCCATAGAATTTTGTTGCTCTCTTAATTTTGTCTTCCATATCGCTATAAACAAATACTTTTACAACATTTCTATTATTTTTTAATATGAAATCTGCACATCTTCCTACGATTACACATGAATCCTTTCTAGCTAATTTCTTTATTAATTCTGTTTCTTTTATAAATAATTCGTCTTTGCTTGAAAGTCCTGTTACTTGGTCATTTTCTAAGGTAGCTAAGATACCTCTTTTTTGTTCATTTTCTTCAATATATTCTTCTGATAATCCTGTTTCTTCAGCTAATTTTGTTACTATTTCTTTGTCATAGAACTTAACGCCAAGTTTTTCTGAAAGTAATTTAGCAACATATCTTCCTCCTGAACCATATTCTCTTGAAACTGTTACTACTATCTTGTTTTCTGATTTTAGTTCAACAACTGTATCGCTTGCAAGTGCTTGACTTTCTTGTGACTTTTTGCCTAATTTTCTTACTTCACGAATTATTAATGTAAGTGCTATTACAAATGCTATTCCATCTGCTATTGGTCCTGCTGATAATACTCCATGTACTCCAAATATATTTCCTAATATTATCATAGCTGGTATTAGTAAAACAATTTGTCTTGATACTGATAATATTGCACTAATTACACTTTTTCCGATTGCTTGGAAGAATATACCTGATGGAATTTGAACTCCGTTGAATATACATAACATTAAGTATGTTCTAAATGCTAGACATGCGAATTCAATATATTTTTCGTCCCCACTACCAAATATTGCAATTAATTTATCAGGTATTGTTTGGAATAGTATGAATGCTATTGTACTTACTATAATACTTAATCCAAGTACTTTCTTTAATGTCTCTTTTACTCTATCATTTTTTCCCGCACCATAATTATATCCTATTATTGGTTGAGCTCCTACTGCAATTCCTAGAATTATACTATTTAATATTTGGCTAATTTTCATTACGATTCCAAGTACTGTAATTGGTATTTCTGAACCAAATTCAGAATTTGCTCCGCATTTTTTTAACATATTATTTTCTGCAGCCATTACAAATACGATACTCATTTGTGTTATAAAACTGCTTATTCCTAGTGATAATAATTTTCCTACTGCTTTTCCGTTTAATTTAAAATCTTTTTTATCAAGTTTTACTGATTTGAATCTTTTTATATAGCATATATTTAATATAAATGTTAATACTTGGCTGACTATTGTTGCAAAAGCAGCTCCTTTAACTCCCATATTAAATACAAATATAAAAATTGGATCTAATATTGTATTTAATAATGCTCCTGAAACCATTGATACCATTGAATATTTTGGACTTCCGTCTGCTCTAATTATTGAATTTAATGTTGTTCCAACCATCATAAAAGGTAAACCTATTGCTATTATAAATCCATAATCTAACGCATATGGTCTTAATGCCTCTGTGCATCCAAATAAATTTAAAAGTTGTGGCAATAAAGCTAATATTACTACAAAGAATACAATTGATATTAATATTGATGTTAATATTCCGTTTGCTACCCCTCTTTTAGCTTCATCTTTTTTCTTTTCACCAAGTTTTAAACTAAGGTATGCTGATGTACCATCACCTATCATTAAAGCAAATGCTAAGCATATCATATTTAAAGGAAATACAATATTTGTTGCTCCATTTCCTAAGTATCCAACACCCCATCCTATGAAGATTTGATCAACAATGTTATATAATGAGTTTACTAACATTGATATGATACAAGGTATTGAAAATTTTCTCATTAATTTTCCTATTTTTTCTTTTCCTAGTATGTTTTCTTCTACTTCCATATTTCTCCTTTCTTTTTTCTTTAAAATTTGGTCAATTTTTTGACAACAATTTTGAGTGTTGTCTTATGTCTTTTTTAGACATAAAAACAACACTATTTTCATAGTGTTGTTCGTTATCATCTTTACTATTGCTGTATTGCAAAGATGTGCGTTTCCATTTCACAAGTATTTTTTATTATACCAATAATTAAATTACTTGTCAAATTGTAAACTAGATCTTAATGATCCTTTCCCATGGTAAATTTTCTTTTCCAAAGTGTCCATAATTTGTTGTTTGTGCATATATTGGCTTTCTTAAATTTAAATAATTTATTATTCCTTCTGGTGTTAAGTCAAATTTTTCTTTTATGATTTTTACTATTTCTTCGTCAGATTTTTTACCTGTTCCAAATGTGTTTACATATATTGAAAGTGGTTCTTCCATGCCAATAGCATATGCTACTTGAATTTCACATTTTTCTGCATATCCATTTGCTACTATATTTTTAGCAATATGTCTTAACATATATGCTGCTGATCTATCAACTTTACTTGCATCTTTTCCAGAAAAAGCTCCTCCACCGTGTCTGCTATAGCCTCCATATGTGTCTACTATTATTTTTCTTCCTGTTAATCCAGTATCTCCAAGAGGTCCACCTATTACAAATCTTCCTGTTGGATTTATGTATATTTTTGTGTTTTCATCTATCATATCTGATGGAACTACTGCATTAATAACTTTTTCAATTACAGCTTTTTTCACGTCTTCTGTTGATACATCTGCTGTATGCTGTGTGGAAATTAATATTGTTTCTATTCTTTTTGGTTTGTTATCTTCATACTCAACAGTTACTTGTGTTTTTCCATCTGGACCAATGAATGGTATTATTTTCTCTTTTCTAACTTGTGTTAGTTTATTAGCTAATTTATGTGCCATGTTTATTGCATAAGGCATATAATTTTCTGTTTCAGAGCATGCATATCCAAACATAATTCCTTGATCTCCTGCTCCTCCAACATCAACTCCCATTGCTATATCTGGGCTTTGTTTTATTATATCTACATTTATAGTACATGTTTTATAATCAATGTCTATATCTTTTCCAAAGTATCCAATTTCTTTTATTGTATTTCTTGCAATTTCTTCTACATTTAATTTAGCTTTTGTTGTAATTTGACCTGCTATTGTTACTGTGTTGTTACTTGCAAATGTTTCTACAGCTACTCTTGAATTTTCATCTTGTCTTAAACATTCATCTAATATTGCATCTGATATCGTATCACATAATTTATCTGGATGTCCTTCTGTTACACTTTCTGATGTAAAATAAAATTTGTTCATTATATTTCTTCCTTTCCGATTTCTTCTTTAAGTATTTGATCTAGCCCTGGATTAATTCTGTTTAGCCTTAATGGTAAACCTTCTGCATTTGTAAAACAGTGTTTAGTTACTGCTGTTGCTATAATTTTATCATCAATTTTTAGATCATATTCAATCTCTAATCTAACGCTGTTGTATGACTTTACATACATGTATATATCTACATTATCATCAAATGTACTACTATGTTTTATATTTATTGTATAGCTTAATACTGGTGAGAAAATTCCTTGTTCCTCCAAACTTTTAAAGCTATATCCCATTTCTCTCATCATTTCAACTCTGGCTTCTTCTAACCATTTTATATAATTTGAATGATGCACAATTCCCATTTTATCTGTTTCGTAATAATGTACCTTATGTGTATATTTTCTCATTTTAACTTCCTTTCTAATTACTCTTCTACATTAGTTTGCAATAAATTTTCTCTATCTTCTTTTACAATTTTTATTACCATTCTAATACCTAATAAAATTATTATTATTCCAACGATCATTCCTGTTATTCCATCAATTTGTATTCTTTCTGGAATATCTGAAAATTCATCTAGCAATGCAACTTGCGTTAACACTATTGATGTTAATGCTTTAGCTATATTTCCTTGACATGCAGCAGCTACTATTGGATCATTTTTTCTTCTATACTTTACGATTCCTACAATAGCTGTTCCAAAGCTTGAGAACGAAATTAATGCTACAAGATATACCAAATATCCGTCTATATTGTTGTGTGTTTTTCCTGTTTTAAAAATTGTCAAGTTAATTATCAGATATGCTATACCTAGCAATACTAATAGCCATCCATTGTACAGGTAGTTTTTATATGCTATTGCTTTTTTCTTTTTCTTGTCTTTTACTTTTTTTATTTTTCTATAATCTCTTACTGATCTATATTTTGAAAATGCAAGTATTCCATAAAAAGTTGCATTCATAAAAAACCAAATTGAAGAATATATGATTCCAAATATCATCTTCACCATGGCTACTATGAATGTCCTTATTGTTGTTACTTGTAGCATATACATTTTTCTATCTTTTCGATCTAATTCTAAAAATTTACTAATGATTCCTTTTGCTTCCATTTTTACTCCTATAAAAATCTTTATTATTTTATCATATATTGTTTTAAAATCAAACCTTTTGTTTACATAACTTGATATATTCTTTTTGATATGCTATAATTAGTTTGTATGCTTGATTTGAGCATATTGTACATTGAAATTGGAATAGTGGTTCTGCATAGATTTCCCTATCACTAACTTAAAATTTAAAAATTTAGGAAGGTGATTATATGACTATTTTAAGATATCAAATAGAAGAATATAAAAATATTATAGAAGGAAATCTATTGAAATTGAGACCTAGTGATGGTAATTCTCATATTTCTTTAGATATTGATTTGCATACAAGAATCTGTATTGAAGAAGAAATTCATGAGAATTTGGAATACATTGAGGTTGGCTTTTTTAGAAACCGATATTATAAAGATATAGTTTGCAATGATCCGAATTCATTTTGCTCTAACTCAGAGTTAAATAGTGAATATTTCGGAGCACTTAAAAATATAAAGAAATTTATTGAAACTAACTTTACTGATGATACGATAACAGAATTCGTTTTTATCATTTACTCTCGAATATCTTGTATAGTAACTAGCTACGAAAAATGAAAAGTATTCCCATCACTTAGACTTGATCTGCAGAATCAAGTTTTATAGGAATACTTTTTTCAAATAAAACTATGAGTAGTGATAGATAATCTATCGTCCACTCCTATTTCAATTATACTACACCTTGTTTGGTGTTTCAAGGGGCTCTTAGGAGTCTCTTTCTATTTTATTAATTGGCTAATGTAAAAATTTATTTTAGATCCTAATCATTACTTTCTCTAAAATGATTGTTTTCCCTATTGTATTCTTGGTAAATTTCTTTTACTGCTTCATCTCTTTTTGCAAACACGGCTAATGTGAATTTTTTTCTATCTTCAGACATTCTTTCAAATTGATTTAATGTTTCTTCTAGGAATTTTCTATCTACTTTAAAAACTGCTTCTAATGCTTTTTGAGTTTGCTTTGGATATTCTTTTAATAGATATTTTAATAATGAATCATATTCTTCTTCAACTTCACACTCTTTTTCTGAACTAGGTGTAATGATTGAACATTTTCTACTTCTATCATATTTATCAATAATTTCTTGATATTTTAATTTATCTTTCTCAACTGGAACTTTGTCTTCTTCGAACCCTAGTGATGCAGCATTATCAAACATTGGATATAGCTCAATCTCACCTGTAAGTGAGTTTTCGATTAACATCCAATTATCTCTACCTCTATCTGCATTTGTGAACTTTATATCAAATACTAACATATTAATAAAGTCTTGTTTAAATTTTAGAAATTCACTATATGGTCTTTTGGCATCTGTAAATCTTTTAAATGCTGCATTAATAATTGTTTCTACATTATATACCCACTGGGCTTCTGGATGTTCTCCAACTGATTCTCTGTAATCTTCAACCATTATTTGTGGTAATCTGATTTGGTCATATTTCGATTTTTCAACATAGCTAATTGCTCCATAATCCCAATATTCTGTATATGGCCTTTCTGATTTATACAAATCAACATCACATGCATTGAAACCACATCTTTTTGCAAAAATCTCAGCAAGTTTTTCTCCTATATGCTGTTCTCTACTCCATTTTGATAATTTTAAGAAAAAGTTATTATGATTTTTTCTTATTTCTTCATTTTGAGGAGTTATTGCATAATATTCATATATTCCTTTGCTACTTGAATATATATCTACCTGTTTGTACTTAACTGTGTCTATTGGTTTTCCTTCATATTTCATAATGTCTCTTTCTATTTTTTAATAAAATTTGTTAATATTGTTTTTTCTCTCTTAGGAAGTTCTATTCCAGCTTTTTTACCAGCTTCAATACATTTTAGATAATATGCCATATTTCTTCCTAGAATTCTCATTGTTTGCATGCCTTCTTCATCTTGTAATACATCTTCTGGTGTTGAACCATGAACCATATTCCAATATCTTGATGAAATTATTGGCATTTCTGTTATTCCAAAATATTTATTAAGTTGGTCATATGTTGATGTAGTTCCTGCTCTACGTGCAGAAACTACTGCAGCTGCTGGTTTGTATCTAAATATATTTGCTTGTTTACTGCTTCCAGCTGAGTAAAAAGCCCTATCCATAAATGAGCTTATAGCTCCCGAAGCAGCTGCATAATGTACTGGTGAACCAAATATAAATCCGTCAGCTTCTTTTGCTTTTTCTACAAATTCATTTACTGTATCATTAAATACGCATTTTCCTAATTCTTTGCATTTTCCACATGCAATACATCCCGCAATTGGTTTTACCCCAATCCAAAAAATCTCAGTTTCTATACCTTCTTCGTTTAATGTTTTACTTACCTCTGATAATGCTGTATATGTACAACCTTTTTCATGAGGTCCTCCATTTACTAATAATACTTTCATAATATCCTCCTTTAGGCTTATATATTTATTATTATTTGTTCAAATCCATCTTTATTCTCAGTTTCTTTCTTTTTTGGCTTGAAATTTTTATCTATGAATATTTCTTTATTTAAAATATTTTTTATTGTCGCTGTTTCTGAAAAAGGAATTTCCCATGTTGCTCCTAACCAATATGTTTTTCCTCTTTTATCACGTTTTGTTGGTTTGCCAATATTATGAGTCAAATTTTTTATTACATCGACTCTATTACTATATATTTGTACTGTTTCATCCTCGTAACATATATTTATTGTTGTTTCTTGCTCTTCTACTGGCGTATCAAAATATTTCATATTTCACCTTTTGCTTTCATAATTTCTCCTTCTATATTTTTATCTTTCGTATATATTTATATTTCTTTTATTTTTAAATTAAATTTATCTTCAAATACTTTTTTCTTTGTTATATATTCTTTTGTTTTGAACCCTTTTACATCAATGATTTCTTGAGTTCCATCGTTGTTGAATATAATAAAGTCAGCTTTATATTTTAATCCTGCTGCTAGTATAAAAGTTGGTTGAAGACAAAAACCTTTGATATCATTTGCTTTTAATCTATTTTTTAATTCGCAATAATATTCTGCTTCTTTTTGACTATCAAAAGTGTGTCCATCTACTGATGTTTTATTCGCTCTATATTTAGCTTTTTTGTAATTTCTATCAGTATAGTTTTTATAATCTTCTACACTCCAATGTTCCATATCTTCTCCAATCTATTTTCATTGTTTAATATATCAAATTTTTCTAAATGTTTCAACCTTACTATTTTGGGTGCACGTATGTATTTTCTAATTAACTAATACATCATGAAGCTTTTTTACAAGTCTTAACTCTAATGTTGTAATTTCAAAATTATTCTGCTTTTTCATATTTTATATATTCAATATTACTATTTTTGCTTCTTTCCTTCATTTGAGCATAAACTTCATTTCTAAGTTTTACTGTTGCTTCTTTAATCTTTAAACTTTTATCAGGATAAAACGGTCCATCTATGTATGAAATAATTTTTATTTTATCATTTTTTCTTCCATAGCTTTGGTATGTATTAGTAATTGAATATACTGGCTTATCTAATTTTACAGGATACTTAAATGATACTGATTTAAAATTTCTTATACCTGTATAAAATGGCCAGATATGAGCTTCTGGATATATTGTTATAGAATGATTTTGATTTATTCTTTTTTCTATTTCTTTTAAGAACCCTCTTGTTGCCTCCACTGTTGACGGAACTGGAATAGCTCCTAACATTTCTACTATCCATCCTGTTCCTTTAAGTGAAATATTTTCTGGATTAACTATTAGAAAATTCCTTTTGGGATAGTTTGCTAGACTTGGAATAAATGTATCTTCAAATGCTTGAGTATGATTTGCATACATAAAATATCCGTGTTTTTTACATTTCTTTAGTTTTTCTTTTCCAATAAATTTATGCTTAAATTTTATTTTTGAATGTAATATTTTTATTGGCATACTCAATATATTTTGAAATAAAAACGAACAAAAATCCCATACAGGATTTTTGTCATAATTATATCTCTCATCTATTACTCTAGCTTGTATTTGTGCCTTTGAAAATTCATTATTCAATTCATCATTATAATAAATAACTTCTTGATTTCCTTTTTTTATTTTCATTTTACTTTTCTTTCTTGTTTATTAATATTTAGGCATTTTCTCTGGTGGTGTTGTATATTTTAATGGAATCTTATAAAAGTCTTCATATACTTTTTTCCATACTTCATAATTCTTTTCTTTCATTTTTTGAGTATTTTCTTTAACATTTAGACCTTTTTCTGGATAAATTGGTTCTTCAATATGCATTGTATATTGTTGAATTTTGAATCCATCCTCACCTGTGATTTGGCTATCTTCCATAGTTATAAATATTGGAACTACAGGTACATTGTTTTGTGCAGCTATTTTAAATGCTCCTGGTTTTAGTGGCTTTGGTTTCTTATAATTCCACCATAGACTTTGTTCCGGATATATTAAAATCACATCTCCTCTTTGTAATATTGTGTTTGTTGCTCTAACAAATTCTATCATAGTTTTTGTACTAGAACTTAATGGTAATGTATCACAATTTCTAAAGAAAAATCCATATAATCCAGGGAAATTAGTGTAATTTCCTTCTCTTATTACTTTGTACAATTTTTTATTTTTTACTAAATTTGATTTTCTAAATGCTGTTTCTACTGCAAATGCATCAAATGGATTAAAATGATTACATGTAATTACTGCCCCATCTTGAATCGAATTTAAATTTTCAATTCCTTTTATATCTTTTATTAGTAATTTTTGAGTTTTTATAATATTCTTTAAGAAATATTCACCTGTTTTGTTTGCAAATATATTTTTTACTCTACTTGTTAATTTTTCATTTAGATAGTCAACATCTTCTGATTCAAGTGTAATTGTTGGCGGATCATTTTCTGCATCTTTATCAAATAAACCTGCTTCCTCAAGTCTTTCTATTTCTCTAAGAATTTTTATTCTTTCTTTTGATTTTTCCTTAGTTCTTAGTCTAAGTCTTATTCTGTCGTCACCTACGCAATCACATTCTTTTTGAGCTAACATTCTCAATTTTTTGTCAGCTTCTCTATCATTAAATTTGTCTTCGTCAGAATATGTGTCTTTTATGTTTCTAATTTCTTCAAAGAACTCTGTTTTTTTGGCATATTCCCAGAAGTATTCTTTATATAGTATTTCTTCAAAATGCCATGGTTTGAATGCTAGATTGTAGTGAATTAAGTTAAGTTCTTCTCTTCTTATTAAATCTCCGCCTATTGGCATTCTATTCCAGGTATTATCTATTAATTTTACTCTACCTTTGCATAATCTATTCAAATAATCCTGATCTTGTGCTACTGAAAATTTGATTGTTTCTAATAAATACATGAATTTATCTTGGAAATGAGCTTTTCTCATTTCATCTAAATTCATAACTAATATTCCAGCATTAAAATAATGTCTATAATCTGATACTCCTACAACTTTTTCTGCATACTCTTGGAAAACTGTTATATTTTGAATTACATCGTCAGGAGCTGCTGCTAATAAATTATCTTTTATATTAATGTTATATAATTCAGCTACATCTCTTAATATTGCTATATCACTGTCTAGATACAATGCTTTGTCATATTGTGGATATAAATCTGGTATAAATAATCTAAAATATGTTGTTTTGGAATAATAATCTCTTGTATATAGTTTGTCTTTTATCTTGTCAATGTAATAATTTAAATCAACAAATTCAATATCAATATTTTCTTTATTATATTTTTTTATTTTTTCTTGATTCTCTATTGATATATCTGTATATAATACTTTTACTAAATAAAAATTGTTATCTGATGCATGATCTGTCATACTTTGTAACGCAACAGCTAGAAATGGAATATACCCATCATCTACTGCAAAAAATATTGGTATTGTATTCTTTTTATTTTCTCTCATTTTCTTCCTCTTTCTTTGCATATTCTTTCTTATATTTTCTATATTCTTCTAAATCATTGTCAAATGCATGGCACTTCAATACCTTGTGAACATTTTCTACTTGCCATTGTTTTATGTTCTCTGTTCTTGGATATGGAAACCACAACATTCTTTTACAAAAATGACAAATTATTGTATCTTTTTTATTAAATCTTGATTGTTCATTATATATTCTTGGAATAATTTTTTTTGATGTTGTTGTCCAAAAAATTGCATCTTGATCTGCAAAAAGCATTTTTTTATGTTTGATTTTCTCTCTGGCTTTTTCTAATAACTTTGTTTCTTTCATCTTTTTTAAATTCATTAATAACATTCCAGCATTTATATAATCTGGTCTGATTATCCATGAACCATACTTTTCTTTTACAGCTGCATATTCATAATTTTCAATATCAATATTATATAATTTACTTATATCTCCACCTGCCATCATATCAATATCCAAATATAATATTTTATCTGGCATTGTTGGATCTAAGTCAGCTAATAATCTCAATAATGTGTATGGTGTACAATATGCGGTTTCATTTGCACTACCTTCGAACTCTTGCTTGTATAAATTTGTTACGTCTTTTTTGATTACATTATTCTCAATATTTTTTTCTTTAACGACTTTGTTTAAAAACTCTATTTGTGAATCTGTTATATCTGTATATTCAGGATTCATATATGAAATATTCATCGTAAAAATATAGCAATTTATACTTTCTGCTGTCTTATTTGTTATTGAAATCAGTTCACTTAAAGCTCCATCAAAAACCTTTCTATTTCCACAAAGTAATATGTTTATCATATTTTCTCCTTTATAAAGTTAAAATAGAAATATTATTTTTTAAATTATTTATTTCTATTTTATCGCCACTTAATACTTCTTCACCATCTAATGACCATACCATTTTTTTATCAGATTGGATCGTTATATTTTTAGCTTTTGTGTATATAACATTGTCATCTCTTACTTGCATTGCAAGCTTAGTATAAGTCCTTAATAGTTCTGCTTTATTTTTTGTTTTTTTAATTAATATAACTTCAAATTCTCCATCATCTATATTAATTTCATCCTCTTTGAATAATTGGAATCCGCCTATATATTTTGAATTGCTTATACTTCCATATTCAAATTCTCCTTCGATAACTTCACCATCTAATGTTACTTTTAGATGATAAGCTTGCTCTGTTTCTATAAAGTTTTTTGTTCCAGTTCTGATATATGCCAGTCTTCCAAATTTGTTTTTTTCTTTTCTGCTAGTACTAAATGATGTTTCTGCAAAAACTCCAAAAGCTGATACATAATTAAAATATTTTTCATTAAATTTTCCAGTATCGCATTTTTTATATTTAAAATCATTAATGTTTTTTGATAGAAAGAATCTGTCAGTAGGTATTTTTAATGTTCTGGCAAAATCATTTGTTGTTCCAAATGGGATAAAGCCTAGTTTTACGTTTTTTTTGCTTTTAGTAACTCCATTAACAACTCCATTTAATGTTCCATCTCCACCAATAGCAACTATGATGTCTTCTTTACTATCAGATTTTTCAACTATTTTTTCTGCACTATTATCTAGTGTTGTAAGTTTCGTCTCTACTTCAAATCCTGACATTTCAAAATTTTCTTTTATCTGATTTATATCTTTTGAAGTTGTTCCCTTTCCTGCTACTGGATTGACAACTAATAAAATTTTCTTCTCCATTTACAAATCCACCGTATTCATTATTTTTCCCCTTTTAACATTAATATCATATCAAATTAATTAATTTTTTACAATATAAAAACTACAAACAGTATCTGTTTGTAGTTTTTATCATTTTAAATTTCTTTATTTGCTTTGTTTTGATATTTTTCTTCTTTGTATAAATTTAGCTATTTCAGTAAATGGTATTATCATAAAAGCTAATCCAAAAGCAATTAAAAACTCTTTCAAACTAATTTGAGCTAATCCAAACATATTAGATAATGCTGGAATATAGATAACTCCCGCTGTGAACACTAATGATAATATAAATGAACCTGCTAACCATTTATTTCTTGTATTCATTTTAAAGATTGAACCTTTTTGAGTTCTCATACATATTGCATAAAAAATTTCTATCAAGTTTGCTGTTAAGAATGACATTGTCATACCATCTACTGATTCAAACACTCCGTATCTTCCAAGTTCGATATACTGTCCTATGAAGAATGATAATATAACTATGAATGCCATTATTACACCATGTATTATCATTGATGATCCTGCACCATCTGAGAAAACGCTTTCTTTTGAACTACGTGGTTTTCTTTTCATCAAGTCACCTTCTGCTTTTTCCATTCCTAGTGCTAATCCTGGTGTACTATCTGTTACCATGTTAATCCATAATAATTGTGCTGGTGTTACAACAGTTACACCTAATACAGATGCTAAGAAAACATATATAACTTCTGCTGCATTTGTAGATAATTGGAATTGTAGAACTTTTCTTATATTGTCATAAATTTTTCTTCCTTCTTCTACTGCATTTACAATTGTTGCAAAATTATCATCAGCTAATACCATATCTGAAGCACCTTTTGTAACGTCTGTTCCTGTTATTCCCATACTTATACCAATATCAGCTGCTTTAATTGATGGAGCATCGTTTACACCATCTCCTGTCATTGCAACTACAAGCTCTTGTGATTTTAATGCTTTTACTATTTTTGTTTTGTGTTCTGGTTGAACTCTTGCAAAAACAGAGCATTTATTTATAACTCTTATTAACTCTTTTTCAGATAAATTATCTAGCTCTGCTCCTGTGATTGCTTCACTAGAATCTTTTATTATTTTTAAATCTTTACCAATAGCTGTTGCTGTATCTATATGATCTCCTGTTATCATGATTGGTCTTATTCCAGCTTTTTTACAATTTTTAATTGCATCATATACTTCTGGTCTGCATGGATCTATCATTCCAACAAATCCTATAAATGTTAAGTCTTTTTCTAGGCTTTCTGCCTCAAAATCTTCTGGAACATTTTCATATTCTCTATATGCTGCACCTAATACTCTAAGTGCTTTATCTGCAAATTCTTTATTTTTGCTTTTAATATTCTCTTTGATATCATTTGTCATTGGAACAATTTGTCCGTTTTCATCTAGATAATGTGTACTTCTTTCCAATAAAATTTCGCAAGCACCTTTTGTATATTGAATTATTTTTCCGTTCTTATTATGAACTGTTGACATCATTTTTCTCATAGAATCAAATGGTGCTTCACCTATTCTTGGTGCTTCTTTTTCTAATTTATATTTTGGTAATTCCATTTTATTTGCAAAATTTACTAATGCTGCTTCTGTTGGTTCACCAATTGCTTCTACATCATTTTCTCCGATTTCTGCATCAGAACATAAAGCCATAGCTTCTGCTAATAATTTTTCATTATGACTATTTATTTCTACAACAGTCATTTTATTTTGTGTTAAAGTTCCTGTTTTATCTGTACAAATTACTTGTGTACATCCTAAGGTTTCAACTGCATTTAATTTTCTGACTAATGCCTGTCTTTTTGACATAGATGTTACACCTATTGATAATATTATTGTAACTACTGCTGGCAATCCTTCTGGAATTGCAGCAACTGCTAATGCAACCGCTATTAAAAATGTATCCAATATGTGCTGTCCTGTGAAATCACCTGATTTAATTATTCCAAATAAAAATACAAAAACGCTTATTCCAATAACTACTTTTGTAAGTACTTTTGAAATCTCTCCCATTTTCTTTTGTAATGGTGTTTTCTCGTCATCTGCTTGTTGAAGTGCATCTGCAATTTTTCCCATCTCTGTATCCATTCCAGTTGCTACAACAACTGCTTTTCCTCTACCGTAGCTTATTGTACTTCCGCTGTATAGCATGTTTGTTCTGTCTCCAAGTGGGACTTCCATTGTATTTTCTTTTAAATTTATTAAATCAACTATTTTGGTTACAGGTACTGATTCTCCTGTAAGAGCTGCTTCTTCAACTTTTATACTGAATGATTCTAAAATTCTGCAATCTGCTGGAACTGCATCTCCCGCTTCTAGTACTATTACATCTCCTACAACTAAATCTTCACTTTTTATATTTTGAACTACTCCATCTCTTATTACTTTTGATGTAGCTTTAGTCATTTCCATAAGAGAATCAATCGCATTTTCTGCTTTACTCTCTTGAACTAATCCTAAAATTGTGTTTACAATTACAACAAATAAAATAATAAATACATCTGTAAATGAATCATTGCTTGCAATTGCTGTAACTGCTGAAACTGCAGCTGCTGCTAGTAGCATAATTATCATTGGATCCATTAATGATTTTATAAATTTTTTTAATAATCCATCTCTTGGTGGCTCCTTTAATTTATTAACTCCATTTTTTTCTAACCTTTCTTTGGCTTGACTAGAAGTTATTCCATTCTGTGTTGAATTTGTATCTTTTAAGACTTCCTCCGCACTTTTTAAATATTCTTTCAATATCTTCTCCTCCTCTTAAATAATGTTTCATAAGTGGTCTTAATCACCAGACTTTTAGCAATCGCTCTTCTTTATTATTGATATTTGTTTTAATAACAAAAAAGAGACATGTTTGCTTTTTTATTTTCTGCAAACAAGTCTCATTATTTAAAGCATAGTCAGATTTAAAATCGGGTATGTTGCCTATGCTACATATTTAAAATATGCTAATTACTCCCTCATTCAATTTGAAATTATTATATACTAAACGAACTTTATTGACAATATTTTTTTATATTTTTTTGCTTGTAATTATGCTTCCATCTACATTTTTTAATATTAGTTCATTTTCATCTATTATTATATAGCTGCGTTCTGTATTTTCTTTTGGTAAAGAAATTGATCCTGGGTTTGCAATAATTATGCCATCTTTTTCTTTTATAAATCCTGTATGAAAATGTCCATATAACATGATATCTATTTTTTCGTTTGGCAAATTATCTATATTATAATTTTGACCATGAGTACAGAATACTCTTTTGCCATTTATATCTAATATTAAATTATCGTTGAATTTAAACTCTGAAATCATTTCATCAACTTCTGCATCGCAATTTCCTTTGACTGCTTCAATATATTCTTTTAATGAATTTAATATGTTTGCAACTTCCATTGGATTATATTCTTTAGTTAATGGATTCCTAGGTCCATGATAATATAAATCTCCTAATAAAATTATTTTATCCGCATTTTCTTTTTCAAATATGGTTGGTATTTGTTTTGCATAATATGCTGAACCATGTATATCTGATACTACTAGAACTTTCATTTTATCCTCCTATTTTATATATTATTTATAAATTCAAATATTTTATTATAATATGTGTCTGGTTCTTTATATTTTGAATCAGTATGTCCAGCATCTTTAATTATTAATTTGTCTTTTTTACAATTAGCTGCTTCATATAATTGTTCACACATATATTCTGGAACAAAATCATCTGCATCTCCATGAATAAATAATATAGGTGTTTTACTTTTCTTTACTTGCTCTAATGCAGATGCCTTTTTTATGTCATATCCAGCACGTACTTTTGCAACTATTTGAAACATATTAAGTACCGGGAACTTTGGAATATTAAATCTTTTCTTTGCTTCTGATGCAAAAATATCCCATACAGATGTGTAACCACTATCTGCTATTATTGCTTTAACATTTGAAGGTAGTTCATCTCCAGATGCCATTAAAACTGTTGCAGCTCCCATTGATGATCCATGTAATATTATTTCTGAATTTTGGTTCTGATTTACAATTAATTTTATCCATTCTTGCAAATCATCTTTATCTAACCATCCCATCCCAATGTATTCTCCTTCGCTCTCTCCGCAGCCTCTCATATTTGGAATAAGAACATTGTAATCTTTTTCAGAAAAATGTTGTCCAATTGTTAATACTGATTCTGGTGTTGAACGATATCCATGTAGTATTATTGCCCATTTGTTATTTTCTTCATTTACTATATATTCTTTTCCTTTTAATTTTATTCCATCATTTGCTGTTATCTCAACTTCTTTTGAAGCTATATTTTCACTCCACTCTTTGGCCTGCTGTTTAGTTTCATTTTTATTTTCTTGAATTATATCTTCTGTTTCTTGTGCTATACTCATGTCATTTTTTACTTGTCGGTCTCCACCATCACCACTTCTTGCAATAGCATAATTTACGAAATAATTTCCAACTCCGATTGTTACTCCTATTATTATTAATAGTAATGTTATCACTGTTATGACTATTATTTTTATTTTTTTCTTTCTTGAATTTTCCACACATTTTAACTCCTTATTTTTTTCTGTATTTTAACATATGACATCGTTTTATTCAAGAAAATATCTTCATTCATATATTCCAAGTAATTAATTATATTGTAAATATATTTTTTTAATGTTAGACTTAGATTGTATTATAAATTTATAAGAAAAGGTGGGATAAAATTTATGGAAGAAAAAAAGACAATTAAAATTAGTTTGTCAACATTCTTTTTATTACTAGCTTTAATAGCTATTGTTGTAATGGCTATTTTTATGTACAAATTTTATGATGACAAAAAGAAAGCTGATGAAAAATCATCAAACTTAGAAAATCAATTGAGCAATCTAAATGAAACAGTTAAAGATTTAAATGACAAAATAAGCAATACTAGCAATACAAACGAGGTTTCTAACTCAAATAATACTACAACTAGTTCAGAAGCATCCTTTACAGATGCTGAAATTAAAACGTCTTTATCTAAATTTTTAGAAATGGATGCACGCTCTGGTTGTGATTCACTTTTAGATTATTTATCAGAACAAGGGCTATTAGGAAACATTCCTTATGCTTCTACAGTTTCAGATAATGGCGTTGTTACAACTAATGTTAAATTTTCAGATTATAAAAAAGCAATGTTAAACTATGTATCTGAAGATTACTTTAATAAAGGCTGGACTTCTCCACAAAACTTCTATGAAAATGATGAAGGCTATCTTGTAAAAGTTCAAGGTGGAGGCGGTTTAGTCGAATACACCATTAATAGTATATCAAAAATTGATGACACAACTTATTTGGCTAACACAACAGCTAAATTAGTGGACTTGGATGATAGTACAGAAAGTAGGATGTTTAATTTTTCAGTATCATCATATAATGGAAAATGTGTTATTGATTCATTTGAGTATGCTTCTAATTAAAAACAAAACACTACATTCTTCACTGCGAAGTTATGTAGTGTTTTATTTATTTTTTCTTTATGATGGTTATTAGTTTTCATTCTCTTTTACTAGAATATCCAAGTTATCAACTTTTAAGGCAAAGTATGGCATGCTTTTGTCTTTTTCTTTCATAAAAATTACAAAATCATCATTGAAGTAAAAGCATCTTGTTTCTTCATCCTCCTTTTTATATTCACTTTCTATTCCTGCTTCACTTGTTAAATTTCCGCCTCTTTCGTTTAGATTGAATTTTACATTCTGTAGTGCATTTGCTATATACATTCCATTTGTTCCTTCTATATATCTTCCGCATAGTTCATTGTAATTTATTACTGTATTTACATTTATATATGGAACCTTCAATTCATCACTTGTTGTGAAATATTTTTTACCATTATAGGCATTTGATTTTTCAGCGATTTCTTTATATATGTCATTAAATGATTTTGTACTTTTAGTTTTGAATAGTATTAGTTCGTCATTTCCTTTTGTTTTTATTTTTACAGAAAAATCATCATTGTTGTTATAAAATAAAACGTCTACATTATCATTTATTTTTTCTTCGCTTGCATTATTTATTCCAAAATATTCAACGCTCTCATGAGTATCTCCGAACCCTAAAGCTCCTAATTTATCAAATGGTATTTCAAACTCGAAATCTTTTGATAACATTGCATACATTGTGTAACTTTCTCCTGCTGGTTGGAAATTAATTTGGTCTAGTATTGATTCGTTTTTCATCTTAAACTTTTCGTCTATGTCTTTTAATATTGATGCTTTTAATTCAGGTGTCGTTTTCTCTACTCTTACATAATAATCTTCTGATGAAATCATGTCTTTAATAAATGTTTTTTTATTTAGTTCGTCTGCAAGTGTGCTTGGTCCGTCTTCAAATTTAATATTGCCTCCTACTCTATTCATAAATTCGTTCCAAACAATTTGGAAAGTTCCTACCCACACACTGTTTGTGTCCGTATTTCCTAATTCTCCTGTGAATATTGGTGTCATTGTTGCTTTTTCTTTTGCCTTTTCGTACATTTTTCTTCCTGCATAAGTTAATCCTGTTAGCAAAATTGTAGCAGAAATTACAATTAATAAAATTTTTACTAATTTATTCATACTATCAAATCCTTTCTTTATTAATATTTTTCTTAATTCTTTTTTGCCTCTATGAACAAGAACCTTAGTATTTTCAATGGTTTGTCCGTAATATTTCTGCTGTTTCTTTATAAGATAATCCTTCAATTTTTGTTAGGTATATTGTGTTTTTATATTTGTCATCTAACATGTTTATGGCTTCTGTTAGTTCTTTTTCTCGTTCTTGTTTTTCAATAAGGTCACTTACGTCTTTTTGAATTTCTTCGGAATCTAATAGTGAATATTTTTCATTAATTTCTGTTCTTCTTTTTTCTTGATTAATGTAATTGTATGCTCGGCTTCTTGCTACTAAGTATATGTAATATTTGAAACTGCAATTTTCTCTAACTTTGTTTTGTAATATGTATATAAATACTTCTTGGGTGATGTCTTCGGCTTTCTCGTAACTTTTTACTATGTTGAAAATAAAGTATTGTATTTTGTTTTTGTATTTGTTGTACAATGTTTCGAAGGCGTCTTTTTCTCCGTTCATATATTTGTTGTATAATTCTAAATCTAAATCTTTCATTTCTTACCTGCTTTCAATTATATATACATATAACTTTGGAAAAGGTTACATGGTGAGTTAATTTTTATAAAATTTCTACTAACATAATAAAAAAGTTTGCAATGAATTGCAAACTTTTCTTATTTTTTATTAAATTTTGCAGTTGAATTTATTTTGATGTTTTTTCATCTATTTCTTCTTGTCCTTTGTTGTCATCTTTTTTTATTGAATCAACTATTGTAATGAATTTAACTTTTCCTTTATTTTCGTCATCTAATTTTGTGAATGTGTTGTATTCGTCTGATAATTCTTTTAGTTTTTCTGCTCTTGTTTCTAAGTTTTTCAAATCTCCTGTTATATAATTGCAGATAACTTCAATTCCTGTTTTATTAAACTCTGCTGTTCCTTCTGCTAATTCTGCCGCTCCAGATTGGATTGTTTTTGCTCCTTCTACTAATTGATTGTTTGCACTGTATAGTGCTTGTGAGCTTGTATTTATTGTACTTAGTCCTGCTTTCATTTGCTCAGAACCTTGTGCTAATTTTGTTGTTCCAGCTTCTAGTCCTAATGTTCCTTGATATAATTTGTTTGCTCCTACTGCCATTTTTCCTGTGTTTGTATTTAATACTTTAATTTTTGTGTTTAACTCTCCTACTTGATCTAATAAACCATTAACTCCTTCGCTAACATCTCCTGCACCTTTGGCTAATGTATCAACTTGTTGCTTTAATCCAGCTATTTGCTTGTTTGATGCATTTAATGATGTAATCATGTTATTTAAATATACATTATCTGCTGTTAATGTCGCAATTGTTGATTGGTTTGCTGTTATTTGTGCTTTTATTGCTTGTGCCGTTGCTTCTGATAATGTTGTATCTTCTAATACTTTGCTTAATTGTTCTGTTGTTGTGTTCAATGTTGTAATCATTTTTTTGTTTGTATCTATTTGAGAATTTATTTTATTTATTTGTTCTGTATAGTCTGTCGTTTTCATTGCTGCGCTTAATTGTGTTAATCCGCCTGAAATATTTTGTGCTCCAGTTTTTAAGTTATTCATTGATTCTTGTGAACCATCTAACATGTCTGACATTGTTTTTACGCCATTGTTTACAGCACCTAAATTATCTGATAATGATTTAGTTCCTAATGTTAAATCTGGTACTTGTGCATTAAGGTTCTTTATTCCGGTATCTATGCTTGAGTAACTCGTGTTTGCAGAACTTACTCCATTTGAAAATTTATTTAATGCTTGATTAAATTCTTCTGATTTTTCAACATAAGTTGTTGTTCCGTCTGATAATGTTTTTGCTCCGTTTTCAATTTGTTTGCTTGCAGATTGTAGAGTTTCAACTTTGCTATATATGTCATCTAATCTGCTGAATATATCTAATTCTGAATCTTCAATTAATTTTGGTGTTGTATAGTTTATGATGTTGTTCATTTCAAAGTTTGTTGTTTCCATTGTTATTTCAATTGATGTTGGAATTTCTAATGTGTCTTTGTCGATATTTAAGCTTTCTTGCATTCCTGGGAATGTTAGTCCAACCACCATTGTTTTACTTCCGTCATCTATTGCTTTTCCGTTTGTTACTTCTATATTTTTATTGTTGTCGTTGTTTATGTATGTTCCTGTTGCTACAACAAATGGTGTATACATTTTTTCTGTTTTCCCGTTTATTTGGACTTCGTGTTCTTCTTTATTTTCAAATGATATTGTAATTTTAACTTTTCCTGATTTTCCAGCTATTTCGTCTGAACTGATTTCTTTTCCGTCTAGTTCATATTTAATGTTTAATTTAACTGGCAATTCTTGATTTGTTTCACCTTTATAATATATATCATTTGAATTTGCTTCCCAAACTAGGCTTTCTCCATCCTGAGTAAATTTCTCGTCTCCACTTGTGTTTTCGATATTTAAAAGGTTTGTCATATCTTTTAGAAGTTTTTCATCTTCTTCGTTTATCAAATGGTCTGTAACTATTGTTTGATATTGTTCTCCATTACTTTTGGCATTTGTATAGACTGTTTCGTCTTTGGTGAATGCAGCTACTGGTAATGTGTACACTAGCATTGTTCCTAATAAAATACTAGCTGATATTTTAGACAATTTGTTATTCATAATTATACTTCCTTTCTATTTACATTCTTTCATTTTTGATGTTGTTTTACATACTAATTTATCGAAAATCATTAGCATTGCTGGTAATACAGTTATTACTACTAGAACGCTTATGATTGCTCCTCTTGACATTAATGTGCATAATGATCCGATCATTTCTATTTTTGAATATGCTCCAACTCCGAATGTTGCTCCGAAGAAACATAATCCACTTACTAGAATTGAACTAATTGATGTTCCTAAGGCTTCTGATATTGCTTCTTCTTTCTTCATACCTTCTTTTCTGTGTCCTATGTATTTAGTTGTGATTAAAATTGCATAATCTATTGTTGCACCTAACTGGATTGTTCCAATTACGATTGATGCAATGAATGGAATGCTTGTGTTTGTTACAAATGAGAATCCCATATTTATAAATATTGCAAATTCTATTATACAGATTAAAATTACTGGTAATGATATTGATTTTAAAACAAATATCATTATTATGAATATGATTGCTATTGATACTGTGTTTACACTGTTGAAGTCGTGGTCGCTTATTTCAACTAAGTCTTTCATTAATGGTCCTTCACCAACGAACATTCCGTTTTCATCATATTCTTTTATAATTTTATTAATCTCATTTATTTGATTGTTTAGTTCGTTTGAAGCTATTTCGTATTTTGAGCTTACTATTATCATTTGATAATTGTCGCTTGTGAATATGCTTTTTATATCGTCTGATAAAATTTCTTTTGGAAGAACTGTATCAATTTTTGAATATGAAACTGCAAAGTCAACACCTTCAACTTGTTCAATTTTATCTAACATTTCGTTAACTTTGTAATCATCTAAATCTTTATCAACTAATATCATTGCTTCTGATGTTAGTCCGAATTTATCTTTTAATTCATTGTTTGCTGTTATGCTTGGTAATGAATCTGGCAATGAATCATCTAATTTGTAATACACTTTTGTGTTGTTATTTGTGTATATTGCTATTGGTAAGATTATTATAAATAGTAATGTTATTAATTTATAATGTTTCATAACGAAGTTTTTTACACCTGTGAATTTAGGTAAAATTTCTTTATGACTTGTTTTTTCGATGGCTTTATTAAATTGAAGTATCATTGCTGGTAATATTGTTACAACGCTTATTACTCCAAATAGCACACCTTTTGCCATTACAATTCCTATGTCTTTTCCTAATGTTAAGCTCATACTACATAATGCAAGGAATCCTGCGATTGTTGTTAATGAACTTCCTAGAACTGCTGTGAATGTTTTTTGAATTGCTGTTTCCATTGCTTTGTTTATGTCTGATGTGTTTTGTAATTCTGCTTTGTAACTGTGATATAAGAATATTGCGAAATCCATTGTTACACCTAATTGTAAAACTGCGCTTATTGCTTTTGTTATGTATGAAATTTCGCCTAAGAATATGTTTGTTCCCATGTTGAATAATATTGCTATTCCGATATTAGCTAATAGTAAAATTGGTGTTACATAAGAGTCTAGTGCAATTTCTAGAACTATCAAACATAGTGCAACTGCAATTATTACATATATTGCTATTTCTGAATTTGATAAATCTCTTGTGTCTATTAATGTTGCTGTCATTCCGCTAATCTTGCATCTTTCATCTGTTATGTCTCTTAATTTTTGAACTGTATCCATTGTTGAATCTGATGATATTGCATCTTTGAATGTTACTAGCATTATTGTGCTTCCATCTTTATAAACTTTATCTTTTATTTCATCTGGAAACATTTCTATTGGTATATTCGTTCCAACTAAATCTGTTGTACTAATTACATTTCCTACATTATCTAATTTCTTTATTTCTTTTGTTAATTTGTCTATGTCTTTGCTTTTCATGTCATCTAATACAATAATTGAAAAGCCTCCCATATTAAATTCATCTGATAATATATTTTCACCTTGAATTGTTTCTATATCTTCAGGTAAGTATACTAATATATCGTAATTTATTCTGGTAGCTTTCATTCCTATGACTGATGGTATTAATAATAGTAATGTTATTATTAATATTAACTTTTTGTGCTTACACACAAATTCTGCTATTTTTGACATATGAAAATCTCCTTTCTTTGGTTATATTATAGAAGCGTTATGTGAACTTTCTATGAATATTTTCTCATTCCTTCATTATTATAGAAATTTTTCCAAAATCTTCAACTACATTTTCTATACGCTTGGATAGATAATATACATTTCTTTTATTTTTGTATATGCATTTGTAGTTTTTCTTTACTTTTGTAGAAAAAAGTTATATTATGTTTAAAGAATTTTGGAAAGGAGATTATTATTATGGGTGATTTACGTACTACTCGTACATATTTACTTTTAAAAAATGCTCTTTTAGAATTACTTAGTAAAGAATCATTTGATTCAATTAAAGTAAATGATATTTGCAATTTAGCTATGATACATCGTACAACATTTTATAGTCATTTTTCTGATAAATATGAATTACTAGATTATTGTATAAATGATATTGAAGCTGAATTAACTAAGAATTTCGAACCTGGCAACTACTCTACTGCCAAAGAATTTTATTCTGATTTAATTAATCATTTATTAAAATATTTAGGTGAAAATAAACAATTTTTTAAAAATATGCTTAACAATAATTATTCAGCTGGAATAATCACAGTTTTTCACAATTCAGCAATAAAATACATCACTGATTTAATTGAAAAAGAAAATCAAGCTGGAAAAAAATTCGATGTTCCACCTAAAATTATGGCTGAATTTTATTCTGGTGCTGTTACAGCAATTATCATGTGGTGGCTAAAAACTAACAGTAAAATTTCTGAACAAGACTTATGTAATTATATCGTTTCTTTAATTTTTGATGGTCAGAAATAAATTTTATCTGGACTTTTTAGTTTTTATTGTGTATGATTATATATATTATTGAGAAAGGAATGATTATAATCATGTCTAATTTAAGAAAAATAATTTTTTTATTAATAGCAATTTCTTTAATTATTTGTAATATTGCTTTTGCCGCAACAAATAGTTCTGTTATTAATGACGATGATGAAGATACAGATAATGATGTTTCTAATTCAGCCGATGATACAAATTCTACTGATAATGAAACTTCTAATTCTTCAAATTCAACTAGAAATACATCTAATCGTTCTTCTAATACATCTTCAGATGATGAAGATGAAGAGAACACTACTTCTGGAAACAGAGTAACAAATCAAACTTCAACAAATGCAAAGTCAACTACATCTTCTGCTAATTCAACTACAACAACAGGTGTTGATAATACTGATTTAGGTATTTCAAATGCTTTATCATTTGTTCTTATTGCAATTGGTGTTTTACTAATTTTCTTATCAATAGCAATTTTAATTAGAATGAAAAAATAATAAAAATACATTTTGACAGGTATCATTAGATACCTGTTTTTTTATGTATATTGTTCAAAAATTTATTATATTAACATTTACGTAACTTTTTAATTTTTCTTATTATTTTATTTCTATATTTTTCAGTACGCTTTGTATATTTTTTATTTGCATTGATAATACTAATATTAAATTCTGAAATAATTATGGAGGTATATTATGAAAATAAAAAATAAAATTTTTCTTTGTTCTATTCTACTTCTTCTTATTTTATCTCTTTTTAGTTTTACTTATGCAACTGAAGAGTTGAAAAACATTGGGAATTCTGTTAAAAATGCAACTGAAGATGTTGGTGGAGCTATAAAAGATGGTGCCGAAAAAGCTGGTAATTCTGCCAAAGATGCGGCTGAAGATGCTAAAGATGGAATGCAAAATATGACTAATAGTGCTAAAGACGGTATGGAAAATATGACTAATGATGCAAAAAATGGTATGGATAATAATAATGGAAATACTATTTCTGAAAATCTAACAGGTAATTACAATACAACTCGAACTACTTCTGATGATGTGACTGCTACTGCAACAAATAATGCGACTATGTGGATGTGGATTATGTTAGCTGTTGTTGCTGTTCTAATAATTGCTCTTGTTTGGTATTATGCAGCTCAATCTAATAACTCTAGACATTAATTTATCATAGTAGCGTTTTTCATTTCTCTTAATTGCTTTATAGCTTTTTCGAGAAATGCTGAGCGCTACTATTTTTATGTATTCTGCTCTGTTTTTTATTAAAATTATTGTTATCTAAGATTTCTCTTTCTTTAGTTTATCTAATATGATATAATATTTTATATTTTTGAGAGGTGTTATATGGAAACAAAATTAATTGCTAAAAATCCAAATGCATATCACAATTATGATATTAAAGATACTATTGAGGCTGGAATTGAGCTTTATGGTACAGAAATAAAGTCTATTCGTAATGGTAAAATGAATTTAAAGGATTCTTATGCTATTATAAAAAATGGCGAAGCTTTTGTTTATGGAATGCATATTAGTCCTTATGAATTTGGTAATATATATAATAAGGATCCACTTAGAACAAGAAAGCTTTTGCTACATAGGCATGAAATTAATAAACTTTTTGGGCAGATTCAGCAACAGGGCGTTTCACTAGTTCCTATTTCAGCTTATTTTAAAGGTTCTAAGGTTAAAATTCAGCTTGGTATTGGAAAGGGTAAAAAATTATTTGATAAGCGTGAAGATTTAAAACGTAAAGATGACAATCTTTATATTCAAAGACATATGATTTAAGAGTGAGTGATATCACTCTCTTTTTATATAATAAGAAAATTCTCCGAACTTCCTATTATATGCACAGAAATTTTTTTTGCAATTTTGTGCACGAACAGAGATGGGGACTTAAAAATGTTATAAACAACTCTACTTTGCTCTTAGCTAGTTATATAAAATGCAGTAATAATATAATTTTTGAAATACCGCGCAGCGACCAAAGGAACAAAGCGTAGCTTTTGTGACTGCGATTGAAGCAATCTTTACATATAAAAGAGCCGGAGGCTCACAAAGATTGCGACAGCAAGGTATTAAAAAATTATATTATTACTGCATTTTTATTTCTAGTTTTTCGTACAAAACCAAAAGAGAGTGATGTCACTCACTCTCTATCTTCATTTTATTAAATTAAGCTTTGTTAGCTGAACAAAATACATTATTGATTTTGTCAGAAACTGTTTCTTTAATTTCTGTTCTAGCAGCTCCTAAATATTTTCTAGGATCAAATATAGAAGGATCTTCATTAAATACTCTTCTTACTTGTGCTGTCATAGCTAAACGTAAATCAGTATCAACGTTTATTTTTGATACTCCATTTTCACCAGCTTGTTTTAACATTTCATTTGGGCAACCTTTTGCACCAGGAATGTTTCCACCATTTTCATTGCACATTTCTACAAGTCTTGGAATTACTGATGACGCACCATGTAAAACTATTGGTGTATCTGGTAATTTTTCTTTAACTTTTTCTAATATATCAAATCTTAATCTAGCTTCTCCTTTAAATTTATAAGCTCCATGGCTTGTTCCTATAGCTATTGCTAATGAGTCACAACCTGTTCTTCTTACAAATTCTTCAGCTTGATCTGGATCTGTGTACATTGCATCATTTTCAGCAACGTTTACATCATCTTCAACACCAGCTAATTTTCCTAATTCAGCTTCAACAACTACTCCTTTTGAATGAGCATAGTCTACAACTTTTTTAGTTAATGCTACGTTTTCTTCAAAATCATATTTTGAACCGTCTATCATAACTGATGTAAATCCTGCATCTATGCACATTTTACATGTTTCAAAATCTGGTCCATGGTCTAAGTGAAGTGCAATTGGAATATCTGTCTCTTCTACTGCAGCTTCAACCATTTTTAATAAATAATTGATTCCTGCATATTTTATAGCACTTGAAGATACTTGTAATATTACAGGTGATTTAGCTTCATTTGCAGCTTCTGTAATAGCTTGGATAAACTCCATATTATTAATATTGAAAGCACCTATTGCATAGTGTTCTTTCATTGATCTTTTAAACATTTCTGTTGTTGTTACTAATGGCATAGTATTACCTCCTTAAATTTTCTTTCCGTGTTCATTTTATTTCTTATATTTATTTCTGTCAAGTTGCTATTTCAATTTTATTATGTTATACTACGAATAAATAATTAATGTATACAAATGAGAGGTGATTTTAATGTTAGTTATGAATCGTGATGGCGATTTGTTTGATGAAAGAAGAAAAAAAGACAGAAGAAAAGTTAATTCTGAGGTTTCTAATGATCGTAGAAAAGAAGATAGACGTAAAGAAAATATTAATGAAGTAAAAAAGAAAAAATAAATGACTGAAAATAAATTTCAGTCATTTTTCACTTTTGGCTACAACGATTATACTTTAGAAAATTTTAAATATTTTCATGTAAGTAATAAAATCATTTGCCTTCTATTTGTGTGCACATTTATAGTTTGAGCATATTGTTTCATCAGGGTTTCTTGAATTATCATCTGGATATGGTTTTATTGTTATTTGATCAAGTTGACAATTACAGTTCTCTATTCCATTATATTTACAGCTACATACTGTACATTTTATTTTTTGATTATTTTCCATTTTATTTAAAACCTCCTTTTAGATATATATTTATTATATCCAAAAAGAAATTTTTTAATCTTAGACTGCTGCTCTTGTTCTAATTATTGTTATTGGTGTATTTACTTGTGGTGCTTCTAAACATCTTATTCTGTTTTTGTATTCTTTTAATTTTCCTTTATATATTAATTTTGAATTTCTTATTTGTTTGAAATCTTCTGGTTTTATTACTTCTGGTAAATAATTTAATTCTAGATTTCCTGTATTTAATGCATATCTTACAAATTCTGCACAATATAATGCTTTTTTCCTTTTTATCTGCTTATTAAACATTACGCAAAAAACTCCAATAAAATTGAATTTGTATTCTTTTCTTTTTTGGTACATTGTTCTAACTGCTGTTTGCATTGATTTATATTGTTCATCTGTAATTATTACCTCGTATACAGATGTTGTTGTATTTTTGAATCTTTTAAATGTTCCTTTATCAAGATATTCTCTAACGAACCCACCAATAAAAGCATTATATGTATATAATCTTCCAAATGAATACATCTCATTTAAATCTTCATCAAAAGCTAAAGAAACATGTGAATAATCGTTTTTAGTGTATAATTTTATTAGGTTAGATAATAATGTTCCTGTATGTGTAAGCACGATGTATATTTTTTGCATACGTATCCCCTTTCAATTCTTCCAGATTTAATTATAACTTTTATCTTTATTGTTGTAAATATTATTTATTAAATTCTAATTTTCTGTCCCACAAATATTAAATTAGGATTTGCTATATTATTTAATTTAACAATGCTTTCTACTGTTGTATCGAATCTAATTGCCAATTGAGAAAGTGTATCTCCTGATTTTACTGTATAAAAATCTTTACCTAATGCTGATACATGTTCAAAATTTGTATTAGTTAATATTGTTAAATTTTCTCCTGGATAAATCAAATTTGGATCTTTAATATCATTTATTTGAACAATTTCTGATATTGTTACATTATATATTTTTGATATTTTCCATAAAGTATCTCCTTTTTTTACTGTATATTTTATTTCTTCTGATGGATTTGATTCTTTTCTTTTTTCTATTTTTCTTATTTTTTCACTATTATCTAATAAAATATCACTAGTAAATAAATCACGATCTACGTAATCTGATATTCCACCTATTTTTCCTATATCTGAATATTGCTGACCTTGCCAATTCTCCCATGCTAATTGAGTTAGTTCCATTTCTTTGTAATTTCCATAAAAAGCTACCCAAAGTGGATATTCTTCTGCTAATGTAAATGTATTTTTAGCATTGTATAAATCACTATATATAATTACATCTTTTTCTGTTAGTTCTTTAATTTTTTCAGCAAAAGCTCGTGTTATGTCATTTATATTTTCTTTTGACAATTCTCCGAAATCTTCAAAGTCTATTGCTAATTTACAATCAATCTGTTTTTCTGAAATGATTGATGAAAAGAACTCTGCTTCTCTCTCCGCTTCTGTTATACTTCTTGCAGTCAGATAATGATAAACTCCTACTTTTAAGCCATTCAATTTAGCGTTTTCATAATTTATTTCAAAATATGGATCTTTATAATTTTGACCTTGTGATGCCTTTATATATACGATTTCAATTCCGTCATTTTTTACTTGATTGTAATCTATGTATCCCTGCCAACTACTTACATCTATCCCTTCAAGTAAATCTTCAGAACTTGGTGATAGTGCATAGCAATTTGTTGCCATAATAAACAATATAACTATTTCAAGAACAAAAAAATTTCTTACTTTTTTCATATTGTCCCTCCGTTTCAAATTTTAATTCTGTATATTATATGAAAATAAGTAAGAAAATTTACTTTTATTTATTATAAATTATTTCTCTAGCTTTCATTAAGTTTCCTAATACTTGATTTTTCAAATTCTTTTTTAAATCGTATTCCTCAAAAAGAATTTTTTTTATTTTATTTTGATTTTCTTCTGATATTTCGTTCCATTTAGGTTGAAGTTCTTCTAAAAATTTTACCCATTTTAAATATATATCTTTGTTTCTTTTATAAATATTGTGATTTCCATTTAACCATTTATCGACTTTAGTCATTTTGTTATTTTCTTTTGGACATGTTCTCATATTTATGAATAAATCTTTTTCTACATCTATTGGTATTAGTGGAAACATAACACATTGAATCGGTTTGACTTTATGTATCTTACATCTATAATTCTCGTTGTTATTTAGCACACAGCGTCTTTCCTCTCCTTCTGCATTTATTGCTATTTCTGGTGCTTCATTTTCTACAGGATGAGTATATTTTTCTATAAATTCTTTTGGTGATATTTTTAAAAACTTGCTTATTTCTAGAACACTTATTGGTGCTAATTTAATATCTCCTCTATATTTACAGCATCTATCGCATATTTTACAACTTAAATTTGTTTTAGACTTCAATGTTAATACTTCTTGATTCATTTAACTATTTTATCAATATCATACTAATGTTGTATTTAATTGATAAATTCCTTTCCTTATTTCTAAATATGTATTAATTATATATAAAACTTATTTTAACTTCAATAGAGTATACTTCTTAAAGTATATTATTTAATTATTTAACTATTTTTATATTTATTTTACGTATATCAAAAAAACAGCAGACATTGGAAATCCAATGTCCGCCATTTTTGAAGATTACATAACCTTGGTAGTCTGATAAGACTCAAGTCCTGTAATCTTCAGGAAGTCTTCCACGATGATGACTTCAGGAAGCTGCCCACGATTTGGAATTACTCCCAAAATCTGGTGAACTTCGCCTTCACGAGTGAGCAAAAACTCTCCGTTTGTCACAAACTCACAGAGTTTCCACTCCGGATGCAACTCACGGTACAGCTTTCTCAGCTCAGAGAGCTTCTGAAGTCCATACTCTTCCTTCAGCATTTTGCTGATGCCCATCCGAGTATCGAAATTCATACGTGGCGTGGTGTTGATAAGTTCCTTTTGCGCTTCTGTCATTTTCATAATGACACCTCCTAATGTCTGTTCCTTTTCTCCTCTGCACACATCTGTACAAATTCTAAAAGGTTTTGCCAACGAGCTACACTTTAATTATACTACGTGTTTACATAATTTTCAAGAGCTTTTAATCTCTATTTAATCATGCTACTCTATTTTGCTAAGGAGTTAATTTTTTCTTTATTTTACTTTTTGATATTCTTTGGTTTCTATATATTTTCCTAAATATTTTTCAAAAGCATTTTGACTAATTATTATTTCTTCTTTTTGCATTTTACTTAAGTGTTTTATTCTATATTCTAATTTACTTGCTAACACTCTATTTTCTGATGTCCATGCAGTTTCTATTTTTTCTACTGTATGTTTTTTTGTATACTTTGCACATTTTTCATTTTTGCTTACATGTTCCTGAAATCTTTTGTCTAGGTCAGTTGTTATTCCTGTATATATCGTGTTATCTTTACATCTAATCATATATGTATAATACATTTTATTCCTCTTTTATATTCTCGTCTATTTCATCATTAGTTTTAGATAATTCATCATTTAAATTTTTTATGATAAAACCAATACTTGTTGCTGTAGATAAAATCATTATAAATATTGATATATCAAGGCCTATATCATATGAGCCAATTAAAATACTGTATATCAATTTTAATGCTGTTATTATAAGTATTATAGTTGAAATAATTGTTATAACTGTGCTTACATTATTCTTCCATTTCTTATCTTTTCCGGTTTGAAACCAATCGGCTACTACTTGTATTAGTATTATCATAATGTTCACCATAATACTTGGAATAAAAATATATGTTCTATTATGAAAATTACTACATTCTATTAGAGTGCTTTCAATTGTAGTTAAATCATATATCCAGTTTCCAAATATTATTGCTATGATAATTACTGTCAAATTAAGTAGTGTTACATAAAGTACATTTCTTGTCATTTTTTTCATCTTTTCTCCCCCTTGAACTTTTGTTTATATCATATTTTTTATTACGTGTTCTAAATAAGCGATAATAAGAAAACAGAGTGATATATATAATTATATCACTCCACAGAATTTATTTTATTTCAGTTCCACCCCATTCAACAGCTACAAATCCTGTTCTAGTAGGTGTTTCTAATTGTTGTTCTGTAATGTCAATAGGAGTTTCTAATCCTTTATATGTCATTAGTACTCTTATTATTGTATCTGGATTTGGATTTATTTCCAAAGGCATATTTTTATTGATTTCATCTAAAGTCGCAAATCTTATGTAGTTATATTTATTAGCTTCTAACTTTGGTAACCAATATATTATAAATTCTTCGGCTTCTCTTTCTGTTAACCCCAAAATGGCCAATTTTTCTTCCAAAAATGTAGATGCATCACTTCCTTTTACTATAAATCCATCGTTTTCTACTTTAAAATTTAGTAAATTTTCGCTTTCATAATATAATGAATATAAATTTTTATTTGTTGATAAATCTGTTAAAGTTCCATCTTTTTTAGCTAATACATTCCAACCATCTAAATATTTTGGATATGAAGTTGTTATATTATCTTTGTATTGTAATTTAACAGAAACTTCTGTGTCTTCTTTTGGATATAAATATATAATTGGCTTATATGTTGTTCCATAGTCATCTATGTTATTGACTTTTTTTGTATTGATATTAAATTTTGCATAAGTTATATTTTTGTCCAATGTTATAAATGTAAATTTTACTGTTGGAGCCAAATCACCTCCATATGAATAACTAGTAAGAGTAATATTTATATTGGCTTCTGTCCCATTTAAGGTTACATTATCTATTGTATACTGATTGTTGGATGATGATTGATCATGAGCTTCTATTGCCAAAGTGTGATTTTTAAAATAATCCTTATCAAAATAATTTAAAACATCTTCATTATCAATCGTAATCGTTTCAAATTGTTTAACATATTTTTCTAATTCTCCATATGACGTAACAAAAGTATTTTCTATGCAATCTGAACTTCCACTATAATAACCTGTCTTTGTTGTATATTCAATTTCATTACCTTTTATTTTATTTTTTGAATTAGTATAAATAGTAGTACTATCTCCATTTGTGTAAGATGATATTCTAGTTTTATTAAAGCAATATATTACTATTCCTATAACAACTAAAATAGCGATTATTAGAATTATAGTTGTTTTTAAACTAATTTTTATTTGTTTCTTTTTCTCCATTTTTCTTCTCCTTTGTATTTGAATAATATTATAATCTGAATTTATAATACCATTTTGAATATTATAATTGCAATATTTTGTAATACTTAAATTATTATTTTTTGTAGGTTCGTGAAAATTTAAAGATTTTCTTCTTTATCATCAGTATCTATAACTTTTTCAGTACAGGTTAGCCCTTTTATGAAGTTAAATATAAATAAAATCAAATTTATTGTAGCAATTGTGAATGAAAGCCCACAAAATACATATTCTGCTTTGTTGGTTTTTATACTTTCTTCAGCTAAATCTGCCCATACATCCTCTACTATATCGCTTGAAATTATTATATCGTTTTTTAGCTTTTGCTTTTCCCATATTAAGTTCGATATGTTATCAAATTCAATTCTTATAAACGAAATTATGGCAATACACATTGCTAATATGCAAAGTACATTTTTTACTTTGGATTCTGAACCATTTTTTAGTAACCTTGCTATTATTAGAAAGAACACAATACTAAATGTATTTAAGATTAAGTTGACTAAATACTCCAAGCTATCCCATCCGACTACCATCACTTAATAATTTTTTGCTTATGAAGGTTGTTATTATTTGGTTTTTAATGTACATAATTAATATTAGTGCCACTATATTTAATAATGCTATAATAAGCATATTTCTTATACTTTTTTTCATCTTTTCTCCCCCTTTATTCTTTGCTCACATTATAACATATATAGAATATTTTTTTGAACATTTTTATTATATAAAAACCATGTGTGTTAAATATGTGATAAGAACAAATCAAAGATTTTTTCATTAAATTTGTTCGTGTGCGAAAATTTATGAAATAAATTTTCTGTGCAGTGTAGTTTTATATATTAGGAAAGTTTCATAACTTTCCTAATATATAAAAAAATCCTAGAGTAGTTTGAATATTATATTTCTCTCTACTCTAGGATTTTATTTATATGGTACCGATGGTGGGACTCGAACCCACATGGTTTCCCGCATGATTTTGAGTCATGTGCGTCTGCCAATTCCGCCACATCGGCATAAATTAACTTGCTTTTAAATAATACCAAATTTGCTATTTAAAAGCAAGTGATTTTTAAAATTATTTTAAATATTTCCACCGTCTGTCATATTATATGTTTCTCCTTTAGCTGTACCACTTACTGGCACACTTAGTTGTTTGTATGTTTTTCCGTCTGCTGATATGCATATTGTTCCAATGTATGACCAATGATCAACAACAAGCCATCTTACATCAAATATATAATATTGTTTTCCTGCACTATCTTTTCCCCAACCTGAATATGTATATCCTATATTATATCCAGTTTCTTCTGATGTAGTTCCCCATGTTTTTTCAGCTAATTTTTGTGCTTGGTCTTTTCCTATTGCTCCTTTTTCTGTTGGTTCGTCAGATGTATTTGTTGATGTTGATATAGTTGCTGAAGGCGTTGGTGTTGTACTTGGTGTTGGTGTTACGCTTTCTTCTTTGTAGCTTTCCATATAATGTTTTATTGCTTTTCCACCTTTGAATGTTAGCTCTGATGTTTTATATCCGTTTGTTATGTTTACTATTACTGTTTGTATACAGCTCCACTGTCCACCTGCATGTTCGAATTCACCTAATATGCATAATTCATTTTTATCATTAATGTATACTTTTAATTTTTCTATACTTTTTTTGATTCCGTCTTGCCATCCTGTTACTGTTTTATCATCATATAACGTACTCCAATTTGTTCCTAGTGCTGCTTTTTCTTTTGCTACTAGTGTATCATAATCTTTTCTTACTGCTTCTGTTGCTTTTGTTATTATTTCATCTTTACTTGAATTGTATTGTTTTATTAAATCTTCACTACTTATTTTGTTTAGTGTTTGTAAGTCAATATTATATGTGTCTGCTGTTATTGTTTCATTTCCGCCACTCCATACTAATACTGATAATACTGATTTATTTATTGTATATGAATAAGAAATTTCTTCTGTTTCATATCCAACTTGGTCATAATAATTTGATGAGTTCATGCTGTCGCTAAATCCATATTTTTTCTTTATTTCTGTATTCATTGCTGCGACGTCTGTTGAATCTATGTTAATACATGGATACTCATATGTATTTCCATTTATTGTTTTTGTTGCTACTGAATAAACTATTTCTTTGCTATTATCTAATTTTTTAACATTCTTTAATGTTTTTACAGCTTCAACTTTTTCTTTTACTTCATCTGTTATCATATCGTCAGTATCAACATAATCTTTTTTAGCTTCTTCAAAAACTTTTTCTTTATCTTTTTTACTTGCGTCTTTGTCAAAGTCTACTTTTTCACTGTAATTTTCATCAACTTCTACGCAATCTGTATTTTTTGTTAATTTTACTTCTTCTGATTTATATTCTTTATTCTCTAAATTTAAATCATAATATTTTGATGAGTTGTCTGCTTGTTTTTCAACAGCATACCAAACATAATCATCTTTATTTGCATCATATACTAGTTTTAACTCAAAATCTTTGTCTAATGATACTTTTATTGTATCAACTTCATTTTTGTCGTTTATCTTGTATATATTTGCAATGTATTCTTTTGCATTTTTTATTCCATAAATGATTAACTCTGGTATTTTATCTCTATCCAAATCACATAATTGAATTTTTTGATTATCCATATCGTCTAATTTGTTTTTATCGTTTAGAACTTCAAGATATACATCTCCCCATTCTAATTTGCTTTGCTCTTTTGAATTGTCATCTCCATTTTCTGACATGTAGTACCATACTCCTGCGCCAGCTCCAGCTAATAGTACAATTATTATAGCAATTACTAATATTATTTTCTTTTTGCTTTTTTTCTTGCCATTCTTTTTAGCTTCTTTAGACTTTTCTTCTGTTTTGTCTTTTTTATTTTTTTCTGGTTGTTGTGTTTCTTCAGCTTTTGGCTCTTCTTCAACTGATTTAGATTTTTCAGCTTCTTCTATTGCTCTTTTTTCTTCTTCAGCTTTTTTTGCTTCTTCATTTTTTTGAGCTTCTAGTTCTTTTGTCGCTTCTTCTATGTTTGCTCCGCATTTTGTACAGAATTTTGAGTTATCTGCAATTTTTTCATTACATTTAGGGCATATCATAATTTTTTCCTCCGTTTCTTATTACATTTTATCTGGCATTTTGATACCTAATAATGATGCTCCTGTTTTTAATACTACGCCTACTGCATATGTTAGGTATGTTCTTGCATTTTTAACTTTTTCATCATCTACTAAAACTTTATTATCATTATAGAAATTGCTATAATTTTGAGAAACTTCTATTAAATATCTTGCAAGTATTGCTGGCTCGTTTTTCTCTGCAGCCATTTCAAGTGTTTCTTGGAATGCATATAATGATTTCAAAACTTTTATTGATGATTCATCTGTTAATTGTGAAAAATCAACTTCTGAAAGTTCTGGAACTCTTCCAACTTTCTCTAATACACTCTTTGTTCTTACATATGTATATTGAATATATGGTCCTGTTTCACCTTGGAAATTTAATGCTGTATTCCAGTCAAATATTTGGTCCTTAGTATTAGTTGTTGATAAAGTATTAAATATTATTGCTGCAATTCCAACTTTCTTTGCTACTTCATCTTTATTTTCTAGGTCTGGATTTTTGGCTGTTATTATTTCTTTGGCTTTTTCAATTGTTTCATTTATTAGGTCTTCTATTTTTACTACATTACCTAATCTTGTTGACATTTTTCCAGTTGGTAATTGAACCATTCCATATGATATGTGTTTTAGACCTTTTGCATATTTCTCATCAACTAAGTATTTTGCAACTTCAAAGATTTGTTTGAAATGTAAATTTTGTTCATATGCAACTACATATAAGCATTTATCAAAATCATATGTACGTGCTCTATAAAGTATTGCAGCTAAGTCTCTTGTTGCATATATTGTTGAGCCATTTGCTTTTTGGATTATGCATGGTGTTTCTATTCCTGCATCTGTTAGGTCAACAATTTTTGCTCCTTCTGAGTCTGTTAATTTGCCTTTTTCTTCTAATATTTTTATTACTTCGTCTGTTTTATCTGCATAAAATGCTTCGCCATTTAATGAATCAAATTTTACATCTAAAACATCATAGATTTTATCGAATTCTTTTAAACTTAGATCTTTGAACTGATTCCATAAATCAGTACAATATTTATCTCCATTTTCTAAAAGTCTAAAGTTCTCTCTACAATTTTCAAGTACTTGCTCATCTTCTTTGCATAAATTGTTTATTCTTACATACATGTCCACCATTTTATTTATTGGATCTTCTGTCAAATCATATTCAGTTCCCCACATTTTGTAAGCTTCTATCATTTTCCCAAATTGTGTTCCATAATCTCCTAAATGATTTACACCTATTGTATTATATCCTAAATACTTGTAAATCTTATATAAAGCACTTCCTATTAATGTTGTTCTTAAATGTCCTATGTGGAAAGGCTTAGCAATATTTGGTGAAGAATAGTCAATTACTATGTTCTTACCATTACCTTCATTGCTTTTTCCGAAATTTTCTTTTTCTGTATTTATCTCTGATAAAACTTCTTTTACTAATTGTTCGTTATTTATATAAAAGTTTAAATATCCAGCCTTATCTTCAATTTTTTCAATATATTCGTCTGGTGAGATTTTTTCTCTTATTTCTGTTGCAATCATTACTGGTGATTTTTTTAATACTTTTGCTAATTTAAAGCATGGGAATGCATAATCTCCCATATCACTTTTAGGTGGTATTTCTATATATGTCATTATTTCGTTTTTGTCTAATTGTGTTGCATTAGCTATTTTTTCTGCTATTAGTTCGTTATAATTTATCATAATTATCATTCCTTTATATATAAAGAAAATTACTATCTAAAATTTAAATAGTAATAATCTTTTGTAAATTTGTTATTTTATTAATCTCCTAGGCAAATTCCTATATCTCTTGCTGTCTTTACTAAGTCGTGATCCATAGTAACTAATCTTACGTTACTATCTTCTGTTCCTCCTTGAACAGCTCCTAATTCTTTGTTGTTTCCAACAACTTCTTCTAGTGGAACATATGTTAGTTTTCCATTTTGAATTACGGTTAATACTCCAAATTTTTCTTCCATTGCAAGTTCCATTGCTTTTGCTCCGTATTTTGTTGAAAGAACTCTATCATATGCTGTTGGTGTTCCACCTCTTTGCATATATCCTAACACTGTGCATCTTGCTTCAAGACCTGTTAGTTCTTGTAATTCTTTTGCTACTTTTGGTCCAATTCCACCGAATTTTATGCTTATTCCAGCTTGTGCATCTATGCCTTCAGCTGAATGAGTTTCATTTTCTCCATCTTTTGACATTGCACCTTCTGATACTACTACTATACTAAAGTTTTTGCCTTTAGCTTGTCTACGTTTTATAGCTTCAGCTGCCTTGTTTATATCATATGGTATTTCTGGAATTAAAGCTACGTCTGCTCCTCCTGATATAGCTGATTCTAAAGCTATCCATCCTGCAAATCTTCCCATAACTTCTAATACCATTATTCTGTTGTGTGTTTCTGCTGTTGTATGAAGTCTATCTAAAGCTTCTGTTGCAACTGATACAGCTGTGTTATATCCAAATGTTACATCTGTACATGCTACATCGTTATCTATTGTTTTTGGTACACCAATTGTGTTAATTCCTTTTAAAAATAAATCTCTAGCTGACTTTTGTGTACTATCTCCACCTAAAGTGAATACACAGTCAAATCCTGCGTCTTTTACATTTTGAACACATCTGTCTGATAAATCTTCATATGTTACTGTTCCATCTTCGTGTTCTACTTTGTAATGGAATACTATTGCATTTGTTGAAGATCCTATTATTGATCCTCCTTTTGCTAAAATTCCTGATGCTTTTTCACTGCCATCTAATCTTATATAGTTATTTGTTACTAATCCTCTATATCCATCGATATATCCATAACATTCAATTCCGTTTGTTTCAGCTGTTCTTACTATTGCTCTTATTACAGCATTAAATCCTGAAACATCTCCTCCGTTAGCTAAAATGGCTACTTTCTTAATCATCTTATTATTCCTCCCTTAATGACTTATTTTTCTACAATTACATCATCTTTGTCTTCTGATTTTTTTGTTTTTATATATTTATAAAGAGTATATATTGCAAATGGAATTTGACCAAAAATACCTATAATAATCAATGGTATATACAATAAAGGTAATAATATTATCAATACAAGTATTCTCATTGCTATACTTAACCATTTTTTTATATCTGGTGTTTTTTTCTGAATTATCCAACCTGTTAGTATAAAATACATCATTATTGCGATTATTGGTCCAGAATATGAAAGTGTAATTAATATAATTTGTGCTATCTTAGGATATTTAACTATTGAATTATATGTTTCTTGAGTTTCTTGTATGCGTTGTAGAGCATCTTCCTTTGACTCATATAATTCTTGACCTGATCCCTTTAATTCTTCTAGTCTTTGAGCATATTCCTCACTTGGGATAGCTTGTAGAATTTCAACTGTTTCATCTATTTCAGTGGCTTTTTCTGAAATTATTTTTTGTGATGCGTTTGCAATTATCGCTGCTACAATTAAAATTACTAACATTATGATTAATCTTTTTTTGTATTTTGTGGATTCTAAATTCATATTTTACTACTCCTTATCCATTTTTCAACTATTAAATTATATTATATATAATTCCATTTTGCAATAATTTATTTACTAGTTATATTAATATTTTTACCTTCTATTTGAAATTCTCTTTCTATAATATTTTGGATTTGTGCCACTTGTTCTTGAAGTAATACATCACTTCGTACAATTACACTTACACCACTATTATTTTTGAAAATTACAACATTTTCGAACCCTTTCATTTTTATCAAACTTTCTGCTGTTTGAATTGTCTTTTTTTCATTTGTTATATTGGCAATTTCATTTTGGGCTATTGCTTTTTGATCACTTGATATATTTGTGTTTTCTAATATTTTTTCATATATTTCTACATTTTCTGAATATGTATTATCTCTTGCCATTCTTGCTTCTAAAAAGTAATCTGTTTCAGCACTTGTTTCAATTTCTTCTGATGGATTTTCTGTTGTAGTATCTGTTGTAGCATCTTCTTCAATTACATCATTACTGCTTACAAGAGTTGCTTCCCCTAATGATGATTCTGAATAATTTTGAATATCTGCTATTCTGCTATACTCTTTTTTTATAATTGGATTATAGCTAAAAAAACCTACTAACATAAAAAATATAGCAAGTAATCCAAGCAAAACTTCTTTCTTTTTTATTATTGCTATTTTCTTCATATTTATCCTTTCCTGGAGATAATTGTAATTTATCTCCATTATTTTATTTTTATTATTTCATTTCAAACACTTGTATTTTATGTACTGCCAATCCTGTTGCAGCTTCAACAGCTTGAGTTATACTTTCTTTTACAGCTGTATTCTTTGCTCCCTTGGCAATAATGATTGCCCCTTCCATTTTAGGATAAACAATTTTTTCAGTAATTATTTCTTGATTACTATCTGATACTACTTCTTTTGTTGTATCATATGTTTCAGTATTTCTTTCTCCACCTTCTGTATCCTTTTCCTTTGTAGAACTTTGTGAAGAGCTTTCATTATATATAGGGACTATTTTTTCAGTTTCGCTATATGTAATCAAAACTTTGACATCATCTACGCCTTTTATTTTACCTAATATTTCTTCTAACTCTTTTTCTACATCTCTCTGTTTTGTTTTTTCTTCCGCTTCTTGTGTTCTAATATTATTACTAACATTTTGTTTTTCCTTACCTTTAAATATATTATTAATTGCATATAATGTTACTAATAACACAATAATTGCAAATACTAAATTTTCTATTTTCTTTTTATTAGCCTTATCATCCTTTTTTACAAGTGCTGTTATCTTTTCTTTAATCATTAGATTTCTCACTTTCTGATATTGAAATTTTGTCTTTTTCTATTTCATAGTCTTTTTCAATATCTTCTACTAATTTTTTTATCTCATCTTGACTAATTTCTTCATTTGAATTTATCTGAATTTTGTTAATAGAAATTCTCCCTTCTGCATTTTGCTTTTTTCTTTTTATTTGCATTTCTATTTTCTCTATTTCTAAATTATCATTTTTGTAGCTCACTTCTGAATTTATTTTTATTAATTCATACTGTTTTTCATTTAAATATTGATTCAATTCTTCTTTTAATTTTATTTTATATGTACTTTCTATTTGTTTTTCATAATTTATTGTATTTTCATATTGAATTGCATTATTTGTGTTTTCGACGGCCACACTTTTAAATTCTAAACTGCTTATTTTATTGTTTATTAAAGGTGTTATAACTACATATAGTATAAATATTCCTAGTATGATTTTTATATATTTTTTATATGAACTTTGACTCGGCAAAATCATTTCAACGACAACAATTATTATTAACGCAACTATTAATTGTTCTGCCCATGATACTAAAAACTCAATCATTTTTTCTCCTTATTATGATGGAACTCCTAATTTCATCGTTATTGTAAATCCTATTATTAGCATAATTACAACCGTTGTAATTGAGGCTAATAGGACTTTACAAGAATCTCCCATTTCTTCTAACACATAAACTATTTTCTCATCGGCTACTATTTCAGCTAATCCACTTATTAAATATATAAATAATGTTGTTAGTCCTACTCGTATTAGTGGCACAGCTGCTATAAATATGGTTCCTATCACGCCTAATGTTCCTACTGCATTCTTTATAATATTAGTACAGCCAAGTACTGATTCTACTGTATCACCTAAAATTTTTCCTACAACTGGTACAAATGTTGATACTGCTGTTTTTGTAGTCTTACTTGTGAATTGGTCTACCCCTTGTCCAAGATTACTTTCCAAACTTAATACGCATGTAAATATTGTTAAAAATATACACAATATCCATATTATTGTTGACTTCATATATTTTGATAATCTATTCATGTGGACTTCATCTGATATGTTTGAAATTATCCCAATAACTGTTGCTACTATTATTATTGGAATCAATATTTGATTAATAAATGTTGTAATAATATTTATTGATACTAATATTACTGATTGAATCCCTGTTGCAGCTGTAATATTACCGGTTGAAATACTTAAGCTTATAAATAATGGTAATAGCATATATGTAAAGCTTGATATTGTTTCAAGAGTCTCTTTAACTATTTGTAAAATATGTGTGTAAACTTCCATTAGTGCAGTAATTAAAATAATGATTTGAACAAAATGTCCTATCTTTCCAGTTTGATTATTTCCTAGATTTTCACTAATGTTTTTCATTAGCCCATAAATTATGATTATTAGTAATATTGATACTAACATTTTTAATGATTCTTTTAACTCTGTTCCTAAAATTTTTCCAACTGTATTTATTATTATATTCTGTGAAAGGTTTCCTTTAAGTGATTCTTCAAAAATTGTATTAAAATCTATATTATTTTTTGTATCTTTTTCTGCTTTATCTATAATTGAATTAATGTTCATATCTTGTATTTGACTTTGGATTAATTCCTCTTGCGTAGTTTGTTCAGTGGCGTAAATTACATTTGATACTGGTGCAAATATACAGTAAATTATTATTATTAAAAATTTTTTCTTCATATTTTTACCTCATACTTTATAAAAGGTTTAGTAAGGTTTCTAATAAAGACATTATAATTGGAACTGACATGCTTAAAATTAGTATTTTTCCTCCTAAATCAATTTTAGAAGCAATTGCTGATTCTCCACTATCTTTACAAATTGATACCGCAAATTCTGTTAAGATCGATATTCCTGTAACTTTCAATAGTATATTAATAAAACTGCTACTAATATTTAATTTACCCGAAAGTATATGTATTAAATTTATAAATTCAGACAGCTTGTCTACTGCTAAAAAAAATATCACTATTCCTACTATTATAGACACATATATTTTAAATTCTGGTTTATATTCTTTTAAAATTCCTGCAATTATTACTCCTGTTAAGCCTATCCCTATAATTTGAATTATTTCCATAAGCGCTACTTCCTATAAATTAAATAATGTTCTTACTGTAGTAAAAAGTTCACTTATTTCATTTATTACTATTGATAGTACAATTACTATACCTGCTAATGTTGTCATCATTGCTTGATCTTCTCTTCCCGCCCTTACTAAAACTTGATTTAGTACAGCAACAAGGATTCCTATTGCAGCTATTTTAAATAATAAATTTATATCCATATTTGCACTTTCCTTTCTTACAGTATTGTTTAAATTAATATAATAACTAAACCAACTCCTAAAATTACACCAAGCTTTTTGTACATTGTTTCATTTTTATCTTTATCAATCTTGGCTTTTTCTATTTGTCTTTCTAATAATTCATTAACAAAATTTATTTGATTAATCTGACCTTCTTTATTAGTTTTTCCAAGCAATATTCCAAATTCTTTTAATACTTTTTTGTCTTCTTTTTTCAAGCTAAGTTCTATGGTTTTTACTTGATTTTTCCATGCTTGTTCTGCACCTTGTTCTTTTATATTATCAGCAACATTTTTAAATAGTTCTGATATTGAATATGTAGAAATTTCCGCAATTTCAGTAAATATTTCTTCTAATGGTTCATATGTGTATTTGATTTTATTTTCTATTATTTTAAAATCGTTTTTTAGTTCGTCAAGTTCCTCTAGCCTATATCTATATTTTTGAGATAATAAAATTCCAATTTTAGCTGAACATATAATTATCCCAATCGCTAAAATAATTTTCAAAATCATAAACATTCTCTTTTATATTCCTTTTTATTTTTATCTAAAAAGTACACTCCTTGTACTTTTTCTTTTTTATATTTGTCTAATATAATTATTTTTTCTATTATGTTGTATTTTAGTAGCTCTTGAAGCTCTGGATTAATTTTAATATCATTTAAGGAATTTCCATGAGCTGTTAATAAAGCTTTTGTTCCTGAACACATTGCGTAATATATCATTTTACTGTCTTCTATTCCTCCTATTTCGTCTACCGCTATTACTTCTGGCGCCATTGATCTTATTAATAATTTAATTCCTATTTTCTTTGGAATATTTGATATTACATCTGTTCTCAATCCTAAATCTGTTTGTTCGAATCCCTTGTACATTGAAGCTAATTCATTTCTTTCATCAACCACACCTACATTTAGTCCTTTATTATATTTGTTTCCATCACTAATTTGTCTTATTAAGTCTCTTAGTAATGTTGTTTTTCCAGTGCCGCGGACTACCTACTATTAAAGTATTTTGAAAATCGCCGTTTTCGTACAGCTCATGCAAAATAAAATCTCCGCAGCCTTTAATTTCTCTGGCAATTCTGAAATTCATTCCAGATATGTATGAAATGTTGGTAATTTTTTCATCTTCATTTATTGCGTTTCCTACTACACCAACTCTATGTCCTCCAGCTAGTGTTATAAATCCTTGTGATATTTGTTTTTCATATGTATATATAGAATTTTCGGTGACTTTTTCTAAAGTTTCTAATAAGTCTTTGGCTGTAACTTTGTAACTTAAAATCATTTCTTCATTATTAAATTTTAATATAATATTCTTATTTCCTCGAAGTCTGATTTCTTCTAAAGTATCAGCTTTTTCTTTTATGATTTTTGTATTTAATAAATTATAAATATTTTTAGATAAATAATTAAAAACCTCTATCATTTAATTACTCCTTTTCTTTAAGCTTGTACTATATAAATATATTCATGTTCTTTGAATTTAGAACCTATTTTTAGCAATTTTTTCTGGATTTTCTGATATGATTTTTCGACATATATATTGACGAAATTTGTAAAATGGAGTAAGATTTATTTGTATTTTTAAGGGGAAGTAAGGTGCCATTATGTATAGTGAAAAAAAATTTAAAATAACAATTTTACTTACAAGAATAAGAAGATATCTTTTTATTTTCTTTTTTGTAATATTAGGATTAATTGGTGCATATGTTGTTTCAGAATTTTTAACAGAAATTGCCCGCGTATCTAGAGAAATTGCTAATACAGTTATGATTGTTACTGGTGTTTCTGTTTTTGCTATTGGATTTATTTTAACAAGCAATTTAGAATTTAAAATTCAGGAAGCATATTTAGAAATGAAAACTTTAAAGAAATTAAACTTGGTTTCTTTTAAATTAGATAAACTTTTAGAAAGCTCTGGTATCTCTATTTCAGATGAATTAGCTAAAGAACTTCAATCTGTAAATGAAGAATTAACTATGAAAAAAACTAAAAGCAAAAGTTCTAAATTACCAAAAATAAAATTAAAATCAAAAAATTCATAAAAATAAAGAGCAGATTTAAATATCTGCTCTTTATTTTTATTTACCCTAATTTGTTTTTATTGTTACTGATGTAATCAATCTTGATTTATATGTTGCTTTTATTTCATATGTTTTTGAACTATCTAGTGAATCTGTTAATGCTACTAATTTTTCTTTATCTGTCCCATCTTCTTCTGTGTCATCAAATTTTACTGATATTACTTGACTTTCGTCTGTTGCTGACTCATTAATTGATGTAATTGCTTCTATTAATGATTTAACATCTGTTGAGCTTTTTTCGCTTCCAACATATGCTTCAACTTTAGCATTTATTATTGCTTTTTCTTGTTCAGACAATTCTGTATTTGTTTCTTCTGAATTGCCACTAGACCTTGATTTTAATTCTTCAAATGATTTTAATTTATATCCATCATCTGTCTTAATAAATGTATATTTATAATCTTTTATTTTATTTAGATCAACATACTGGGAAACTGTATCATAAACATATCCATCTGCATCTTCACTTGAATCTGTTCTCAAAGATTCTTCATAATCAGTATATGAGAATGCTGTTAATACACTATCATCTACAAAATCTTTTGTTTGAAAATCATATTCTGCAAATAATTGACATCCCATTGCATTTATTTGCTCTGAGAAAAATGGATCAATAAATATTGGTTTTACATATACTTCTATTTTACTATTGTATTTTACTGCTTTTGTTATTATTTCTGTTACTTCTGGTGGATTTGATTCTTCTACATCACTTTCTTGTACTTCATAATTAGCAGTGTTCTTGTTATATGTGTATCCTATTGTTTTATATTCATCTATAAAATTTGTATCACTATCGAACAAACTAAAATCTTTATATTCTACTACGCCATCTTTAAATATTTTTTGAGCATATTCATCGATTTTATCTTTAGATACTGATTTTGTGCTACCTTCTTTATCCATATCTGAATTAGTAACTTGTGCCATTGCTAATTGTAATTTTAATTCATTTCTTATATTGTCATTATCTTGGTCGAAGCCACCTGATGCATAAACTGCGTACTTAGCAAATGTCTTTTTGTTTCCTGCTAATTTGTATGCATCTTTTATATCATTGTCACTATTTATTAAGTCCTCAGATGTAATTTCTTCTCCTACTTCATCATCTACTGATGGCTCATTTTCTTCTTGTCCAGAGTTTGGAGAATTTGAAATTAATGGTTCATCTGACTTATTGTTCTTATTGCTACCTAATATAATTACACATGTTAATATTATAGCTACTAGTAGTGCAATAAAAATGACAAGTGCCACTAATGGTATTCCTTTTTTTCTTTTCATATTTTTATCTCCTCTTTAGTAATTTATATTAATTATTAAATATAATTAAATCTATATTTAATATTTTATTTACGTTTTAAATTATATATTTTACAATTTGTTTTTTCAATATATTGTTAGCAATTTTTACATAATACTGTTTTTAATCCTATATCTAAGTCTATTTGTCCACTTTTAGACTTATAGTCTAAATCTATTAATTCTTTTAATATTTGTAATATTTCTTTTTCTTTAAAATATTCAGCCTGCTTTCTATACTTAGTTGTTAAAAACACTTGATTTGGCTTTAGTGATAATACTTCCACCAAATCTCGTCTTTCTTTTAGAGCTAATTTGGTTAAGTATATTTTTCTAAAATGATTATATAATGTAATTATTATTTTTTGTAAAGGTTCTTTATTATATATCAAATTATTTAGTACTTCTAATGCTTTTTCAGTATTTTTTGTTCCTAAATAATCTGTTAAATCAAATATTATTGCTTGAATTTCTTTTATAGTTAATTTGTCTATGTCTTCTTTTTGAATCTCACCATTTTCTCCAGCGTATTCAATAAGTTTTCTTATTTCATTAATTAAATCTTGCATACTTGTTCCAGCTGTTTCAATTAAATAATTCAAGTTTTGATCACTTATTTGTACTTTGTACATTGCACAAATTCGCTTTAATCTATTTTTTATTTCTATTGGTTTTAATTCTTTAGTTTCAATTATAACTGCATTTTTTTCTACTGTTTTATATAGATCCATTTTATGAACAGTTTCTTCAATAAAGACTATTACAACTGCTTCATTTATTATATCCATATTCTCTGAAACATATTTTTTAAATTTCTCTTTCATTGGTGATTTGCAGTCTTTTTTGAATAAATTAGAATCCCTTATTATAATCAATTTTTTTTCATAACCAAATGCTGGGGTTTCTATGTCTGATATTAATGTATCTATATTATTCTCATCTAACAAAATATAATTTATTCCTAAACTTAGTTCTCCAAATATTTTCTTTATTTTTCTTAAATATTCTTGTTGCAGATATTTTTCTTCTCCATAAAATACATATATTCCATGTAAATTTTGATTTTTCAAATCATTTTCTAAGTCTAATATATTGGTAGACATTTGTTTCTCCCTTATAAATTATTTTTCTAACATTATTTTTATAACTTCGGAAACGCTCCATGCTTGGGCAAATGCTCCTTTAGGTTCATATGGCATTTTTGAATCATATAGTTCAGAAATGCTACCTAAGCATCCCTCTTTCATTGAATGTGTAAAACTCTTTTGATAATTATTAATTATTTTTTCATATTCTTTTTCTAATTTTTTCTTTTCTGTCTTATCTTTTTCATTATTTATTACTGTTTTATAACTTGCAATGTATAATCCTGCTAACCAAGGCCATGTAATTCCTTGATGATAACTCATATCTCTTTTAAACCCGTCACCTTCATAAATTGCTATGTATTTCTTATCTTTTGATGATAAGGTAGCTAATCCATATTTAGTGTATAACTCTTTTGTAACCGTTTTTAGCATTTCTTTTGCTTTTCCGTTTGTTAATATCATTACTGGATATGTTGTTGATAATGCAAATAATTGATTTGGTCTTATCTCATTATTTCCAAGCACATCATAAAGACATTTATTTTTTTCATTGTAAAATTTCTTATTAAAGTTTGTTCTAACTTTTTTAGCAAGTTCTTTGTATTCTTTTTCAGCTTCTCCATCTTCAAATTTATTAGCTAGATTTTCAACAGTTTTTAAAGCATTATACCATAAGCTATTTACTTCTACAGCTTTTCCATTTCTTGGTGTTACTGCAAAATTTGATACTTTTGCATCCATCCATGTTAATTGAGTATTTTCGGTACCTGCAGATATTAATCCGTCTTTGTCCATGTATATATTATTCTCGTCTAAATCAATTCCATTTTCAAAATGATATATTACATTTTTCAAAATATCATATAATTTTTCTTTAACAAAATCGTAATCTTGAGTATATTCTAGATATTTGTTAATTTGTTCAAATAATAATAATGAGCTATCTACGCTATTATATAATGGCCTGCTATCATATCCTGAATATCCATTTGGAACTAGTCCAAACTTAATATCTTTTGTCATCATTAATAGAACTTCTCTTGCTATATCAAATCTTTTTGTTTTTAGCAATAATCCTTCATATGCAATTAGTGAATCTCTTCCCCAGTCTAAGAACCATGGAAATCCCGCTATTATTGTGTGTAATGCAAATTTAGGTCTGTATGTAACAAAGTTGTCTGCTGCAATTACTAAATCTCGCATTTTCTCTTGTTCACTTTTACTTTTAGTTACATCAACTAATTTACTATTATCAATTATTTTACTTAATCTTTTTTCCTCGTTTAGTAATACAGCTTTTCCATCAATTTCTTCTATATTCTCTTCTAATGCACATACAATTGTAAAGTTTTTAATTTGATTTGCTTCTATTTCTATTTCATATCTTCCTGGGACAAACAAATCTTCTTCAGGATAAAAACCTCTTTTTTCTTCTTCAACATAAAACATATTTTTAAATATGTCATTATGATGTTCAATATATTTTCCTTCCTTAGAATATAAATATACTGGCGTTGTTTTGTTATCATCTACTACTATTCTAATTTTATTTTCTTTTATTTTTTGGTCTACTTTATATTCGTGCTCTGTACTCATACAATGAAAATCTCTAAAATTCATTATTGGAGCAATTTTCATTAATGCTTTCTGATTATTTTTTGTATTATCAACCGTATAATATACACAAACAATATTTTTTCCATACACCATTGCAATTTGCTTTTTTACTATTATTCCGCTTTCTGTTTCATAGTTAAATATAGGATAGTATATTTTTTCAAATTTTTCTAATTTTTTATATCCCTCTGATATATAGTTTTTACATACATTACTATATAAAATTTCTTCTTTGTCAGCTGTTTTAATGCTTTCGTCTAATTTTGATAACACTACATATCTTCTTGATGGAGGCACTAATGGAGCAACAAGTAATCCATGATATTTTCTAGTATTAATTCCTAATACTGTTTGTGAGGCAAATCCTCCTATTCCGTTCGTTATCAACCATTCTTTTGTTAATCCACTTTTAAGTTCTAAATCTTTCTTACTTAATTTCATTTGTATTTCTCCTAATATCTTATTTGTCTAGCTTTTCCATTTCTTTGTACAATTTCTGATTTTGGTTTTTCTTTTCATTTGAAGTTTGAATTGACTCTATTCTCTCACTATATTTAGCATTAAACTTACTTTTTCTTTTGGCTCTTGTTTGTGGTTTTCTTGCTTTTTCAAATTTCTTTTTCTGTTTCTTGATTCTATTATTTTCTTTTCTCTCTCTTTTTAACTCGTCTTCAAGAATTGAATTGACTAATACATATTCTGGAGTACTTTCTTTATCTCTAAATTTCAAATCATTACATATTAATTCCATAATTGATGATGCAATAGCATCTGAATTGTGTCTTATGTACTCTCCTTCGATTTTGGATAAATTCTTTTGAATTATCTTTATTCCTTTTTTAGTAGCTTTATCAATATCTTGAAGTACAATATCTTGTCCTTCTTGATTATATTTTCTGACATATTCTGGGACAATTTCTCCAGTGTCTGCTATGCAGTAATCAATGATATCTCTGCCAGTGTGCTCAAATAATGCCTCTAAGTGATCTGTTATAGAATAGTTATCTGTTTGACCTGGCTCTGTCATAATATTTGTAATATAGAATTTTAATGCTTTACTTTCTTTGATTGCTTTAGATACATTTTTCACAAGTAAATTTGGTAATACATCAGTATATAAACTTCCTGGTCCTATGATAATTGCATCAGCATCTTGAATTGCTTCTATAACTCCTGGTGCTGGTTGGCAATTAGATGGACTGTTATATATTCTTTTTATTTTGGTTATTTTGCTATATGTAACTTGAGGTATTTTCTCTTTACCTTCTACTGTAGTGCCATCTTCTAATTCTGCACAGATCGTAATTTTATCTAAAGTTGCTGGTAATACTTGACCTGTAATGTTTAATATTTCTGTACTCTTTTTCAAACCAACAGATGTTGATTCAAACATTTCATTCATTGACTCTAAATAAATATCTCCGAAATTTAGATTTTTTAATCTTTCATTGTTAAATTGCCAATAGAATAAATTTCTCATTAAATTTTCTTTATCTGATAATGCAATTATACTTTCTTTTATCTCTCCATATGGTAGAGCGCTTAATTCTTTTCTTGAAATATTTTCTGCTGTAACACTATTGTCTTCAGCCATATTTACTATTGCTGTGATATTGTTTGTATATTTTTTCAAGCCTTTGATTACAGTGTTTAGGCCATTTCCGCCACCTATTACAACTATTTTTGGTCCTTCATCATACATTGTTTTATTGAATATTAATCCTTTAATATTCAAATTAGCTTTTCTTCCTTTTTCAGTTGATGTGTTATTTGCTTCTATTAATATTTCCAAAAGTCTTTTTTGCATAAATATAAAACCAACAACTACAGCTGTGAAGCCTAATACAAATGCTACAACTATTTGTATTACTTCTTTTGGTCTTAAAACCTTATATTCTAATATACTTGCAAAAGCAAAACATGTTAAACATATACCAACAAGTATTAAAAGCATCCATCTTTTTATTTTTGTTCTAGAATTGAACCAGCTAAAAAAACCTTTCATTCTTTCTCATCCTTTCTAGTTGCAATTTTCTATTGCTATAATATAATAACTTCTAATTCTAATTCTTTATCAAATTTTTCTTTTATCGTTTCTTTGGTATATTTAATTAATTTTACAATATCTTTTGCAGTAGCATTTCCTGTATTTACGATAAATCCAGCATGTTTTGTAGAGATTTGTGCCCCACCTATTGTGTATCCTTTTAATCCAGCTTCATCAATTAACTTAGCAGGTATACAATCTTCGCCTCTTTTAAATATGCTTCCAGCGTTCGGCATATCTAATGGTTGTTTTTCTTTTCTTGATTCCATAAATTGTTTTCTATTTGCTTTTATTTCTTCAATATTGCCCTTTTGTACTTTAAATGTGCAACCAATTATGATCCACTTTTTATCAAAGAAAATACTATGTCTATATGCAAAATTTTGCTCTTCATTTGTTAATGTTCTTATTTTATATTTTTCATCAAGAATTGTAGTTTCTAATAAAACATCCTTTATTTCTGAACCATATGCACCTGCATTCATTTTAACTGCACCGCCTATAGTTCCTGGTATCCCTGATAAAAATTCATATCCAGAAATTCCTTTTCTGTATGTAAATTCTGAAAGTAATGCAACTGGAACTCCGGCACCAACTGTTATTTTGTCCTTTTCAATTTTTAAATGTTTAAAATCTAATTTTATGATGATACCTCTGAAACCAGTATCCTTTACTATTACATTACTTCCATTGCCTAATATATAGATTTTCATTCTCAAGCTTTTTGAAACTTTAAGAACATAAATTAGTTCTTGAACATCCTGTACTTTGACGAAAAAATCAGCTGTTCCTCCTACTTTAAATGATGTATGTTTTGACATATTTTCATTCATTAAAACTCTTTCTTCTGGAATCCCTTTTATTAATTCATCATAAATCATATTTCCTCCTATTTTATATATAAAATTTTATTATTTTCTGGAGTTATTTTGACTGTACTGTTATAACATTCTCCTGTGTAATAATTCACAATATATGTATCTTCTGTATTAGTTATTCCTATTTCCTTTAATTGTTCAGGTGTAAGTGTATAATAAATTTTATCAACATCGCTTTCACCCCAATATTGATTTTCTTCTTCCCAAACTATATCACCATCGGGTTTTTGACTGCATTGTGTTCCAACTATAAAGCTGGCATCTCCTGTTGTTTTATATTGCTCATATTGTTCATATATTGCATGATGAACAGCCTCTAAATCTGCAAGCAATTGTTTTTCTTTACTGTAATTTGCACCTGTAATTGAATAATTAATCGTTATTGCTGCAATTATAGCTAATACTATAATTGTTATTACTAATACTATCATTGTAATTCCGTTATTATTTTTTATCTTTCGCATAGTTAAAGTCCCCCTTTTTAGGATAAGCTTATCATATCATTTTTTCTCTTTTTTTACAAGAATTAATCAGACAAAAGCATAAAAAGTCTATACGAATTTTACTTCATATAGACTTTTTTAATTTTACATTTTACTTTTGATACCTAAATTACATATCATTAATTTTTACGTTTCTTTTATGCTCTATTTTCTCCCATTCTGTATTTGGCTTAATTAAGCATTTTATATTTATAACTATCCAAGATCCCATAAATACTGGATATAATAATATACCTTTCCACATTTTCTTTATAGGTTTCTTTTCAATTATCATAACAAATATTGCTGTTAAAACAGGAACTATAAATGTTGCTACAATATACTTTAAATAGTTAAATATTAACATTCCTGCTGACATTCCATCTGCCAAAAAGATTATTGTATTAATTGCTAATAATAAGAATGTAACAATCATCATAGGAATTCCCATCAAATAAAGGAATCCATCAAAATTCATCAATGTTCTGTATTCTATAACTCCTTCAGCTAAGTCTTTTGTATAGTATTTCATACATTGTAGATGTCCTACTGTCCATCTTGATCTTTGTGACCAGCTTTGTTTAAATTCAGTTGGTTGTTCATCATATACTATAGCATCTGTAGCCCATCCTAGTTTTCTTCCTTTAGCAATATTTTTAAGAGAGAACTCTATATCCTCTGTTAAAGTTATAGTGTCCCATCCTGTTGGTTTTATTAAATTAAAGTCTACCATAAAACCTGTACCATTTATTAATGGTGATAATCCTAAATTATATCTTGCTAAGTGATAGAATCTATTCATCATCCAATAGAATAATGCATATCCTGCTGAAATCCAACTATCTGCTGGATTTTTTATATCTCTATATCCTTGAACTATTTCTTCTCCTTGACATAGTTTTTTATTCATAGCATTTAAGAAGTTTTTATCAACTACATTATCTGCATCGAACACACAAAAGGCATCATAATCTGCATTTTCTTTTATTTTTTGATTTAAGAACCATTGCATTGCAAAACCTTTTGTTTTTTTCTTTTCATCAAATCTTTCATACACAATAGCACCTAAGTCTTTAGCAATTTGTGCTGTGTTATCTGTACAGTTATCAGCAATTACATATATGTCATAAAGTTCTTTCGGATAATCTAATGCTTGAAGACTTTCTATTAAAGCCCCTATGACAGATGCTTCATTGTGTGCGGGTAAGATCATCATGAATTTGTGTTTCTTATTTTTTATTAATGGTTTTTCTTTAAATTGTATTAGTGCACAAGCGCTTATTATTAGTTGATATAACCAATATATAACTATTATCCAACCAAGTGCTTGTTGAAGTATATAAATATATTTCATATTTTTCTACCTCTTTCTTTTCCTATTCTTCTACTTTTTCTTGTTCTGATTTATTTTCTTCTTTGTTTTCTTCGCCAAATCTCATTGTAAGATTTATTCTATCTTGATCATCAATATCTGTTACTTTTACCATAACTTCTTGTCCTACTTTTAAGAAGTCTTCTACATTTTCAACTCTTTCTTTTGTTATCTTAGATTTGTGAACTAAACCTTCTTTTCCACCACCTACTGCAACAAAAGCTCCGAAACTCATTATTTTTGTAACTTTTCCTTTATAGATTTGACCTACTTCAATTTCTCTTGCAATATCTTCTATCATTTCTAACGCTCTTGGGCCATCACTGCCTTCATTTGCATATATAAATACTGTTCCGTCTTCTTCGATATCTATTTTTACGTTAGTTTCTTCAATAATCTTATTGATCATTTTTCCACCAGGTCCAATTACATCTTTTATTTTGTCTACACTAATTTTTGTGTTGATAATTTTTGGAGCATATTTTGAAACTTCTTTTCTAGGCTCTGATATAACTGGTTTCATAATATCATCTAGTATATGCTTTCTTGCTTTTCTTGTTCTTTCAAAAGCTTCTGCTATTATATCATATGATAGTCCATCAACTTTAATGTCAACTTGGATAGCAGTAATTCCTTTTTCTGTTCCTCCAACCTTAAAGTCCATATCTCCAAAGAAATCTTCAATTCCTTGAATGTCTGTAAGCATTACATAGTTTTTGTCATCGTTAGGATCTGTTACTAATCCTGTTGAAATTCCTGCAACTGGTCTCTTAATTGGAACACCTGCATCCATCAATGCCAATGTACTTCCACAAATACTTGCTTGTGATGTTGAACCATTTGAAGATAATACTTCAGAAACTAATCTCATAGCATAAGGAAATTCTTCTTTTGATGGCAATACTGGAACTAATGCTTTTTCTGCTAAAGCTCCATGTCCAATTTCTCTTCTTCCCGGTCCACGAGATGTTCTTGCTTCTCCAACGCTATATGGTGGGAAGTTATATTGATGCATATATCTCTTAGTTTGCTCTTCATCTATTCCATCAAGCATTTGTTCTTCACTAATCATTCCTAATGTAGCTACTGTTAATACTTGTGTTTGACCTCTTGTAAATAATCCACTACCATGAACTCTTGGTAATAATCCAACTTCACAAGATAATGGTCTTATTTCATCTAAAGCTCTTCCATCAACTCTTTTATGTTCATCAAATATTAAGCTTCTTACTGTTTTCTTTTCTAGTTTATATAAAACTTCTCCAATTTCTTGGTTATGTTCGTCAACAAATTCTTCTCCATGTTGTTCTTTCAAGTATTCTTTTACATCATCAGATAATACAGACATTCTATTGTCAATTACAGTTTTATCTTTGTCTTGTACGTCTGTTTTCATTCTATCTTTGAATTGTTTTTCAACTTCTTCATATAAATCTTCATTAACTGCAAATGATTTGTATTCAAACTTAGGCTTTCCAATTTCATCTTTCATCTTTTGGATGAATTCACACATTTTTTTAATTTCAACATGAGCTGTTTTAATTGCTTCAAGCATTACATCATCAGGAACTTCGTTAGCTCCTGCTTCTATCATTGCTATTTTTTCAGCTGTTCCAGCTACTGTTAATGTTAAATCTGATTTTTCTCTTTCTGCTGATGTTGGATTGATTATAATTTTTCCATCAACTAATCCAACATTTACTGCAGCAGTTGGTCCTCCAAATGGTATATCAGAGATTGAAAGTGCTGCTGAAGCACCTATCATTGCTGCAACTTCTGGTGAATTGTCTTGTTCAACTGACATAACAGTTGCGACAACACATACATCATTTCTAAAATCTTTAGGGAATAAAGGTCTAAGTGGTCTATCTATTGCTCTTGATGTTAATATTGCTTTATCACCTGGCTTTCCCTCTCTTTTTGTGTATCCTCCAGGAATTTTTCCTACAGAATAAAGTTTTTCTTCAAAATCAACTGATAATGGGAAGAAATCTATTCCTTCCTTTGGTTCTTTTGAAGCTACTACATTTACTAGTACTACTGTTTCTCCGTATCTTACTAATACGCTTCCGTTTGATAAACCTGCAAGTTTTCCTGTTTCAAATGATATTTTTCTTCCTGCAAGTTCTGTTTCATAATATTTTACCATGTTTCCTCCTTGGGAGATGTGTAGAGATCAGACTTAAGCTCATATTTCAACAAAATAATCATTATTTTGTTGTGTCAAATGCTCTATTCGTATTCTCATTTTTGAAAAAATAATTGTAATTTTATCTGAGTCATCAATAAAGCAGTTACATATATGTTCTTTTGCTTTTTAATATATTTTTCTTTGCTAAAATTTAATTTTTCCAAACATCTTGAAATTTTAATATGAACTTAAGTCTAACATCTAACATCTCCACTAATTTTTTATAAAAAATAGCGTAGCTCATAGCTACGCTGTTTTTTATTTTCTTAAAGATAACTTTTGAGCTATATCTCTGTATCTTTGAATGTCTTTTTTTGCTAAATAGTTAAGTAAGTTTCTTCTTTTACCAACCATTTTTAAAAGTCCTCTTCTTGAATGGTTATCTTTTGGATGAACCTTCAAATGTTCTGTTAATTCAGAAATTCTTTCTGTTAAAAGAGCTATTTGAACTTCTGGTGAACCAGTGTCATTTTCTTCTCTTTTATAAGTGTTAATTATTTCTTGTTTTCTTTCTTTAGTCATATCGCACTACCTCCTTATTTTTTATTTGCCAATCACTGAGTATGAGTAGGTTTTTCTCAAACTAAGTAATGGTAATTTGCATGCAGTAATATTTTACTATATTTTTCTTTTAAATGCAAGAGATTACTAAAAAATATTACCTTTTACTTGTAAATAATTTCTAAATATATTATTATTTTATTAGTAAAAAACATACATTAACTTTTACTAATTTTAAGGGGATTAATGAAAATGCATTTATATGACATACTAGGAGTATCGAAAACAGCTACTAGCAGTGAAATAAAAAAGGCTTATAAATCTTTAGTAAAGAAGTATCACCCTGATGTTTTTGAAGGGAATAAAGATTTAGCTGAGTCTAAAATAAAAGAAATAAATGATGCTTATGATACTTTATCTGATCCAGTACTTAGAGAGGAATATGATCGTTCACTTGAAGTTCCGGAAACTGATGATGTTTTAAAAAATTCTGCATATGATGACACTTCTGAATCCGAAGTTCAAAAACATTATAATGATTTTAGAGATAGATATGAGAATGTTTATAAATATGGTAAATCTGGTAGATACACTACGAATTACTATGGAGTCTCTCATGATTCAAGCAAAGCAAATGCCTGGGATTACGAGAAAAATAGACCTTTACGCGATTCCGATTTCTTATTTGGATCTCGTTCAGCTTTTATTATCAGAATGTCTTTAATTATATTATTGATTTTGATTCTTCTGATTTTATGGCTTTCTTTTATGAAAAAGTATATGGATAATAATTATGTTCATGTACCTGTTGTTGAAAAACCAGCTTACCAAAACGATGATCTGCCCTTGATAGATTTTGATATGGCCTATGAAGATGTTGTTGTTCTTCTAGGTGATCCAGATCCAATTCAATATAAAGGTTCTAATCTATATGCTTATTGGGGAAATTCCTACATTATATTTGATAAAAACTTTAAGGTAATTGGTTGGCTAAATAATGGAGCTTTTCATACCGATGAATACACTGGAGCAGCAAGTAAACATTTAAGAGAACTTTATAATTCAATAAATTCTTCTTATAACTATTAAATTGTAAGATTTAATTTATAACATGTTGCAAATAAAAAAACTCTCAACTTAAAGAACTAATATATGGTTTGCTTTAAGTTAAGAGCTTTTTTTATACTATAATTACGCCGTCTCTGATTTATCAGTTTTGCGCATTTTCTTTTTATTTGTTTGTTTTGTAAGAGTTACAGGCTTTTTATTTTCGTCTATTATCAATTCTGGCTCTTTATTTTCAAGTACTGTTTCTTTTGTAATTATACATTTAGCAATTTTTTTATTATTTGGTATTTCATACATTACATCTCTCATTATTTCTTCAATGATTGATCTTAATCCTCTAGCTCCTGTCTTTCTTTCAATAGCTTTATCTACAATTACTTCTAGAGCTTCTTTATCAAATTCTAGTTCAACACCATCTAATTCAACTAACTTTTTATATTGTTTTACTAATGCATTTTTAGGTTTTGTAACAATTTCTACTAATGCTTCTCTTGTTAGTTCATCAAGTGTTGCCACAATTGGAAGTCTTCCTACAAATTCAGGAATCATTCCAAATTTCAATAAATCTTGTGGTAAAATTTGCTTATATATTTCAGATTGACTAATTTCTTTTTTAGATTCTACACTCGTTCCGAATCCTATTGTATTTTTTCCTGTTCTATCCTTTATAATTGATTCTATTCCTTCAAATGCCCCTCCACAAATAAACAAAATATTTTCAGTATTTATTTGCAAGAATTCTTGATGAGGATGTTTTCTTCCTCCTTGTGGTGGAACTGAAGCTTTTGTTCCTTCAATTATTTTTAATAATGCTTGTTGAACACCTTCTCCACTTACATCACGTGTAATTGATGGATTTTCAGATTTTCTTGAAATTTTATCAATTTCATCTATATAGATGATTCCCTTTTCAGCATTTTCAATATTGTAATCTGCTGCTTGAATTAATCTAAGTAAAATATTTTCAACATCTTCTCCAACATATCCAGCTTCTGTAAGTGTTGTTGCATCTGCTATTGCAAAAGGAACATTTAAAACTTTTGCTAGTGTTTGTGCAAGTAATGTTTTTCCACATCCTGTTGGGCCTAATAATAAAATATTACTTTTTTGTATTTCAACATCATTTACTTTTTCAAGATTGTTTATTCTTTTGTAATGGTTGTACACTGCAACAGATAATGTTTTTTTAGCATCTTCTTGACCTATTACATATTCATCAAGAATTGTTTTTATCTCTTGTGGTGTTGGTATTTTTTCTTCTTCTACTTCTTCAAATTCTTCATCTTCTTCGTAGAATTCGTCTTCTATAATTTCTTGGCATACGTTAATACACTCATCGCAAATGTATACTCCTGGTCCTGCAATTATCTTTTTTACGCTGTCTTGTGATTTACCACAAAAAGAGCATTTTACATTTCTAGTATTATTTGGCATTCTTTCACCTCTTTATTTATCTTCAAAATTACATTCTTTTGTCTAGGATTCCATCAATTAATCCGTATTTCAAAGCTTCTTCTGCTGTCATATAGTTGTCTCTTTCTGTATCTCTCTCAATTGTTTCTAAGCTTTGACCTGTTCTTTCACTTAATAATTTATTTAATTTTTCTCTTGTTCTTACCATATGATCAGCATGAATTTTTATTTCTGTTGTTTGTCCTGATAATCCTCCTGAGATTAATGGTTGATGTATTAAAATTTCTGCATTTGGTGTAGCAAATCTCTTACCTTTTGCTCCTGATGCTAGTAATACGGCTCCCATACTTGCTGCCATACCAACACAGATTGTAGATACTGGGCATTTTATGTAATTGATTGTATCTACTATTGCCATTCCATCTGTGATTGATCCACCTGGGCTATTAATGTATAATGATATTTCTTTATCAGGATCTTCTGATTCTAAGAATAATAATTGTGCTACAACTAAGCTTGCAGAAGCACTATTTACATCTTCTGATAAAAATATTATTCTGTCTTTTAATAATCTTGAGAATATATCGTATGATCTTTCTCCTTTACTTGTTTGTTCTATAACATATGGTACTAAACTGTTTTCCATTTATTTCACTTTCCTTTCTTGCTTTTGTAGGTTCTTCCTACAAAAAATTCTTTAATATAAATATCATATTTGATATATAAAAGTCAATTGTTTATAATATCTTTTAGCTTTCAATTATCCTCATTTTTCGATGTTTTTCTAGAATTTATCCATTTTAATGAAGCAATTATATTTTTTATTATATGCAAAAAGAGTAAAGATTTTCTTTACCCTTTTTATTGACTCTTTATATTTTATTATTCAAATATTATAGAATTATTTTATTTTTGCATTATCTACTATGTATTTGATAGCTTTTTCTGTTTCTAAACTTGAAGAAACATATTTTTTGAATTCTTCATTTTTCTTTAATTCATCAGCTTCTCTTCCATAAGTTTTAGCTAATTCTTCAATTTTTTCATTTAGTTCTTCTTCTGTTACTAAGATTTTAGCATCTTTTGTAACAGCTTCTAATACTAATCTTGTTTTAACAGATACTTCAGCTTGTGGTTTCATTTCATCTCTGAAAGCTTCTTCTGTTTTGTTTAATATTTTTAAATATTGTTGTAAATTAACACCTTGGTATGCTAATCTTCTATCAAGATCATCAGCCATTGCATCTATTTCGTTTTCAATCATTCCTGATGGAATTTCTACTTTTGCATTTTCGCAAACTGCTTCGATAGCTTTGTCTTCTATTTCATGTTTTGCTCTGTGTTCGTTTTGTTCTTCTAAGTTTTTCTTTATATCAGCTTTTAATTCAGCTATTGTATCAAATTCACTTACGTCTTTTGCAAAATCATCGTCCATTTCTGGTAATTCTTTTGCTTTGATTTCATGTAATTTTACTTTAAATACAGCATCTTTTCCAGCTAAATCTTTTGAAAAATATTCATCTGGGAATTTTACTTTAATATCTTTTTCTTCATCAATTTTCATTCCAACAACTTGGTCTTCAAATCCTTCGATGAAGCTGTGGCTTCCTAATTCTAATTCATGGTTTTCAGCTTTTCCACCTTCAAATGCAACACCATCTACTGATCCTTCAAAATCAATAACTGCTATATCTCCTTCTTTAGCAGGTCTATCTTCTACAGTAATTACTCTTGCATTCTTTTCAGCCATATGTCCTAATTCATGTTCGATATCTTTATCTTCTACTTTATATTCAACTTTTTTAAGTTCAATTCCTTTATATTTACCTAATTCAACTTCTGGTTTTGTTTGAACAACTGCTGTAAATATTAAGTCTTTTCCTTTTTCCATTTGAACTATATCAATTTCTGGTTTGCTAACAACGTCTAAGTTGTTCTCTTTTATTTCTTTATCATAGATTGCTGGAACTACTTCATTAAATGCGTCTTCATAGAACATTTCAACTCCATAATGTTTTTCAGCAATGTTCATTGGTACTTTTCCTTTTCTGAATCCTGGAACATTGAAGTATTTTGCATTTTTCTTGAATACTGTTGCAATTCCGTCCTCAAATACTTTTGCATCAATTGTAAATTCAAGTTTTAATTCATTGTTATTTTCTGTTTTTTCTATTTTGATACTCATCTTAATTCCTCCATTTTTATTTTAATAGCTTTTTTATTATACCACATAATCCAATAATTGCAAGCTTTTTTACGTTTTACTTTCTTTTGGTTTTACAACTGGAATAAATTGTTTTATAAATTTTCCATCGCCTCTTTGTTTTATATACAAATATCCTAAAGTTGAAAACACTACTGCTCCTATGCAATTTACTATCAAATCCTTCATTGTATCTATTAATCCAATATCAAGTGCTCCATTTTGAATTATTATTTCTGTTTCTTTGTCATTTATTTCACCTTTTATTGTGCTTTCTTTTATATGTTTTATAACTACTGGTTTGTTTTCTTTATTTTCATTTAGTGATACTGATGAAACAGTTGATACTATCCTATCTTTTTGCATATCTGTTTTTGTAAAAGTATCCATTCCGTATTCAAAAAATTCCCACATTACTCCAACAGTCATTGAAAAGCAGAATGCAACTAATGCCACAAATACAGGTGATAATTTTATTGAAAACTTTTCACTTTGATTTAATATGTCAATTAGTGAAAAGCCTATTGCAGCCATGATAAATCCATTTATCGTGTGTAGCATAGTGTCCCATTGCTTAAAAATTCCATAGAAGTTTTGAATTTCTCCTAGTATTTCAGCTGCAAATATAAAAACAAGTATTATTGTTTCTAGTACTGTTGGTAATTTTATATTTAATTTTTTATCTACTATTGATGGTATCATTAGTAAAAATAATGTTAATATGCATAAGAATACATCATTCCAATTTTTATGTACTATCTGTAATATCATTGTTATTATAACTAATGTTCTTAGTACAATATATACAGACAGGTCTCTTACTTTATGTGGTTTCTTTATTTTTTCTTTTTTCATATATTAATTTCCTTTTTTAATAATTATCGCACTCTTATATTTTTATTTTGCATTTATGCAATAATTTATATTTGAAAGTAAAAAAATCTTTTAATAATATAAAAAAGCATACATAATTGTGTGCTTTTTTAGCTGTGTCTATTATAATAGAAAAAGCCACAGAAGTTGTGGCTTTTAGTTTATTATTTTATTTGTTTCATAACTTCTTCAGCAAAGTTTTCTTCTTTTTTCTCGATTCCTTCACCTTTTTCTAATCTTGCAAAAGCTACAAGTTTAGCACCTTTTGAATTGATTAAATCTCCAACTTTTACACTTGGATCTTTAACAAATTCTTGATCTAATAAACAGATTTCTCCATAGAATTTACCAATTCTTCCATGTACCATTTTTTCAGCTATTTCAGCTGGTTTTCCTTCGTTCATAGCTTGAACTTTAAGGATTTCCATTTCTTTTTCAACTTGTTCTTGTGGTACATCTTCTCTTGATAAATATTCTGGTTTAGCTGCTGCTATTTGCATACATACGTCTTTAGCTAATTCTTCTTCACCTTTTTCAAAGTTAACTAATACACCGATTTTTCCATCTCCGTGTACATAGCTTTCAACTAATCCTTCTGATTCAAATCTTGTGAATCTTCTGATTGACATGTTTTCACCTATAGTAGCAATTTTTCCTGTTAATACTTCTTGAACTGTGCTATCTGTATCTAAGTATTTTTGAGATAATAAATCTTCTACTGTTGCTGGATTTTTTGTAGCTACTTGTTTTGCTATATCAGCAACAAATGATCTGAATTCTTCATTCTTTGCAACGAAGTCTGTTTCAGCATTAACTTCAACAACACTTCCTACTTTTTTGTCATCTGAAACATATGTTGCTACAAGTCCTTCTGCTGCAACTCTTGAAGATTTTTTAGCTGCTTTTGCTATTCCTCTTTCTCTTAATAGTTCAGCTGCTTTTTCCATATCTCCATCAGTTTCTGTTAAAACTTTTTTGCAGTCCATCATTCCAGCACCTGTTTTTTCTCTTAATTGTTTAACTAATTCTGCAGTAATCATTGATATATCCCCCTTATTATTAAATTATTCTTTAACTTCTTCAGCGTCTTCGTTTGCAACAACTTCTTCTATATCAGTTGCTTCTTCAGCTTCTGGCATTTCTGTTTCAACGTCAGCTGCTTCTCCTTGTCTTCCTTCAATAACAGCGTTAGCCATAACGTCTGTAATTAATTTTACAGCTCTTATAGCATCGTCATTACCTGGAATTGGGTAATCAACATCTTCTGGATTACAGTTTGTATCTACTAATCCAACTACTGGTATATTTAATTTTCTAGCTTCTAAGATAGCAATTCTTTCTTTTTTAGGATCAACTACGAACATAACTCCTGGTATTTCTTTCATCTCTTTGATTCCACCAAGATTTTTTTCTAGTTTTTCCATTTCAGCTTTTAATCCAATAACTTCTTTTTTAGGTAATACATCGAATGTACCATCTTCAGCCATTGTTTCTAATTCTTTTAATCTTGCAACTCTTCCTTGAATTGTATTGAAGTTTGTAAGCATACCACCTAACCATCTTTGGTCAACATAGTACATATTGCATTTGATTGCTGCTTCTTTAATACATTCTTGAGCTTGTTTTTTAGTTCCAACAAATAGAACTGTTTTTCCTTCTTCAGCTTGTTCTTTTAAGAACTTATAAGCCTCGTCTAATTTTTTTGATGTTTTTTGTAAATCGATAATGTGGATACCATTTCTAGCTTGGAATATGTATTCAGCCATTTTAGGTTCCCATCTTCTAGTTTGATGTCCAAAGTGAACACCTGCTTCTAGTAATTGTTTCATTGCAACTACTGCCATTTTAAATTCCTCCTTGTTTTTTATACTTCCGCAAGCCTTGATTTTTAGCATTTAGGGTCACTAGATATTACTAGCACAAGCCTAAACTAAACTTGCGTGCTTTTTAACGCTTTGTTATTATACCAGACTTTTTAAGGTTTGGCAATACTTTTAGCTATTTTTCTATGTATCTTCTATTTTTTATTAGCATTTCTTAACTTTTATTTTATTTATCTTAATTTAATTCCATGTTCTTAATTAAATGCTTCGCATACTACTTATTTTTTAACTATATTTTATTGCGTTTTACATTACAAAGTTTTTCATTAATTATAAAAAAAGAAAGGGTGGCTTTTAATTGCTCCACCCTCTTAGAGAACTGATTTTTCTCTTACATTTTCTGATACTTGACCCTCCCATCATGCCGAGTTATCTTATAGTCTATCTCAGCCATAGACAGAAACGTTTCGATAAAGTCCGAATTATCGGCTTCCCCTCTTTCATAAAGGGTAGCGTCTGGCAAGCTAAATCTTAACCTCCTAATCTCGCCCAGTTGTCCTTCTTCAGAAATTACTTGATCCAAAAACCGCCTACTTAAAATCATCTCTCTTACCTCCCTATATGGAAATGTATTTATTTTAGCACTGTTTACATAAATTGTCTAGTAGCTAATTCTTTTTTCTAAATATTTAACTAATCTTTCATTTTATTTCATAAAAAAAGCCTACATGACTCGTACTAAAAAGCACGAGTTCATATAAGCTTTGATTTTAATAAACTTTTTGCAATTCAAAATTAAGATAATCTGCACTAATTAATTTGTATTCGACTCCATACAATTCATAATCTTTTACATTCCAATAGGCTTGTTCTCCATGTAAATGTCCATAATAACATTTACGTATATTGAATTTTCCCATTATCTCTGCATATGGGTTAATATTATTACTTTCCGGTTTTTCATATGGTGGATAATGCATTAAAACTATGATTTCTTTTGAATCTCCATATTCTTTTTTTATCGAATTAAGTTCCATTTCTAATCTCAATTTTTCACGTCTTAATATCTTATTGTCTTCTTCTTTTCCATTTATAACCCAGCCATGTACACCTGTTATTATTTTATCTTCAAATATGTAATAATTATTTTGAATAAAATCTATATTTTGAAATTTATTGTCTTTTATAAATTTTCTCATTTTAGCAAGAGTAGTCCACCAATAATCATGATTGCCTTTAAGTAGTAATTTTTTTCCCGGCAAACTATCTAAATATTCAAAATCTTTTTTGGTATCTTCTAGTCTCATTGCCCATGAAAAGTCACCTGGCAATAAAACTAAATCATCTTCTTTTACTTTTTCTTTCCAACTGTTTGCTATTTTCTCATCGTGTTTTTCCCAATTACTTCCGAATATGTCCATTGGTTTATTTGTGCCAAATGACAAATGCAAATCAGCTATTACAAAGATTGACATTATCTTGTTTCTCCTAATTTTAAATTTGGTATTGCATTTAATGTTAAGTCTGATCTTTTTCCTTTTATATAATTATAATATCCTGCTGATGCAATCATCGCAGCGTTATCTGTGCATAAAACTAATTCTGGAAAATAAATTTCTAACTTATTTTTTTCTGATAGTTTTTCAAGTCTATTTCTTATGTATGAATTTGCAGATACTCCTCCTGCTAAAACAATTTTATTTATATGTGTTTCTTTAATAGCTCTTTTTATGTTGTTTTCTAGCATATCTGTTGCTGCCTTTTCAAAGCTTAAACATAAATCTGCTTTATTTATATTTGGATTTTTATGATTCAAATTTATAACTGCTGTTTTTATTCCACTAAATGAAAAATCCATGTTATCCATATGTGTTACTGGTAAATCTATTATCTCTTTTCCTTCTTTGGCAAGTTTATCAACTTTTGGCCCTCCTGGATATCCTAATCCAACAACTCTTGCAACTTTATCAAAAGCTTCTCCTATAGCGTCATCTCTTGTTTTGCCTAAAACTTCAAATTCTGTATAGTCTTTTACATGCACAATTTGAGTATTTCCTCCTGACATCATTAAGCATAGAAATGGTGGTTTTAAATCTTTATGTGTTATATAATTTCCAGCAATGTGTCCTTCAATATGATTTACTCCTAGTAATGGTTTACCAGATGCAAAGCTTAGTCCTTTAGCGTATGATACACCTACAAGTAATGCTCCTACTAAACCTGGGCCGTAAGTCGTACATATTACATCAATATCTTCTATTGACATATTTGCCTCTTTTAAAGCCTGTTTTGTAACTTGATTTATTACTTCAGTGTGACATCTTGATGCAATTTCGGGAACAACTCCGCCATAGTTTTCGTGAATTTTTATTTGTGTATTAATTACATTTGAAAGTATTTCTCTTCCATTTTTAACTATTGCTACTGATGTTTCATCACAGCTTGATTCAATTCCTAATACATATATATCTTTTTCCATTTTATATTACCTTCTCTTTTATATGAATATAGAAAAAATTGCATTAACACAAATTTCTAATCCTTTCATTATTACAGAAATTATTGGTGTTGTTATATAACTTAATGCATCTGTAACAAACAATAGTAAAAATATTATTGAAATAATCTCCATATGTTCATCAATCCATCTTTGTGCTCTATATGGCAAGAATCTCAAGAAAATTTTTGAACCGTCTAGTGGTGGAATTGGAATTAAATTGAACACGCCAAGTCCTATATTTACTACGATTGCATAATATATCATTGTTATTACAACATTCATAACATTTATAGCTTTTAATGAACTTAACACTCCTGTTCCTGGTATAAATATTATCATAGCATAGAATATTATCATTAATATAAAAGCCAAAATAAAATTCATTACAGGTCCTGCTAATGCAACTAATGCTTCTCCTTTTTCTTTTGAAACTTTAGAAAAATTATTTGGATTTATTTGTACTGGTTTCCCCCAGCCCATATGTGCGAATATTAATAAAAATATTCCAACTGGATCTATGTGTTTTAATGGATCTAATGTTAATCTTCCTTGATTTCTTGGAGTTGGATCTCCTAATCTATCTGCAACAAATGCATGTGCAAATTCATGAAAAGATAGTGCTATAATTACGCCTGGCAAAGTTAATAATGTTGCAACTAAGTTAAATGTAGCTAGATTAAATAGTGTTAATGCTAATAATGCTGCCATTATTATATATACTGTTTTTCTATCTATTTGGTACATAATATTTTCCTCCTATAATAAGGTTTCTTTTGTTTTGAAAATCTGTTGCAATTATAACATATTTTTCAAATTTATCAAATATATATTTTGATGTCTATACAATTTATACCATATATTCTATTTTGTTACTTGGAAAATATTTTGCTAACTCTGCTTCAAAAAATCTTTTTCCATCTTCTCTTAGCTCTTGCTTATACATATATTTTCCTTTTCCTCTTCCTTGCATCTTTTCCTTTTCGTATATTTTAAGTGCATTTGGAAATGCTTCTGTATTAATTTTGTCGTGTACAAAACTATATGTCATAAATATTACTTCAAAAAATACTTTTGATTTACTTTTTGGAGTTAGCTTTGCTTCTAATTCTTTAATTAGGTCATGATATTTTTGTTTCCAATCTTCTATCATTATTACAGGTGCTATTAAAATTCCTGTTTTATATCCCGCTTCCTTTAACTGATTTATTGCTTGGATTCTTTTTTCTAAACTTGATGTTCCTAATTCCACTCTATTAATAATTTCTTTTGGATTGACACTCATTCTTATAGTTATTTTTCCTTGATGGTCTAATCCTAATATCGGCTCTACCATTGAAAATTTTGTTGGTAATGTTAGTTCTCCTTTTTTACTATCTTTAAAATTTTCTATAGTCCATACTAAATTATTTGTAATTGTGTTTTCTAAAATTAAGTCACTATTACTTCCTATTTCAAAAGTTAATTCTTTATCAGCTTTTTCCGCTGTTTTTATTATTTTTTCTAACATTTTCTCTCTATTTACAAATAACCTCAAATAAGCACACTTATTGTAGTTACATACTAAATAGCAATACATACATGCAGCTGTGCACCCAGATGATGTATATGGAACTAAAAAATCTGATGTCTTATGGTTAGGTACAAACTTATGCGTTTTCCTAACTCCAATTATTAAATTTCTTTTCATATTCATAAATTCTTTATTTGATTTGCTTCGCATTTCTTCTATATTATTATGGTTTTCAATTTCATGTTTTGGTATATTCTCATATTTCTTCATAAGCTCTTCTCCTAAGGTGTAATCTAAAATTTCTTTTTCATAATAAATATTTTCTGGTATAAACATAAAAAAATCATCCTTTCTATAATATTTTCTCCTCTTTTAAGAAAAAATATTTGAAAGAATGATCTTTTATTTTTTTACCAATCGCTATCCCAGTCTGTTGAACTTGAATCCCATGACGAGCTTGAGTCCCATGATGAACTAGAATCCCAATCACTGCTTGATGAACTGCTACTAGAAGAATCAGCTTTGTAGTAGCCTGAATCTGTAAAATCATCTACTCCTGAACTATAATCATAATCTCTTGTTGAGTAATAGTCTCTAAAATTATCTTTTAAATCTCTTGGCGGTGTATAGTATCCCCAATGATCATCATAGTATCTATACCATGATCCACTCTGATAGTAATAATATGTACCATCATAATTATAATATCCCCTTGATGGAGTGTTTATTCCTGTTACAATTGCTGATATAAAACCAACAATCATGATAAATGCTATAAATATTATAAATAGATGTGTTAATGTAAATTTAAACTTTTTATGTGGTCTTTCTCCATTATTAAGATTATGTTGCTTTTGATTTATTATCTCTTCTTTTAGCTTTATATATAGTTCATTTACTGCATATACTTCATCTTTTCCTTCATATCGTACGCTTCTTGTTCCATCACCTTTGTTCTTATATACAATAATGTTTCCTGTATTTTGATCTTTATATATTCCAAAGGCTTTTGGTTTGGTATAATTTTTTCCAATAAAAAATCTTGTTATATTTTCATCAGGTAAATTGTGATCTACATACCATTTTTTTAATTCTTCTATTGTTTTTGGAACGCCATCTCCAACTTTTTTTAAATGACTATTGTCCGCTCCACAATGTGGGCATTTTTCGTCTGTATCTTCTATATCTGCTCTACAATAATCGCATTTTACTTTCATCTTTTGATCCCCTTTTCATTTTATATGTTTGGTGTTTGATTTGTTGTATCGTTTGTTACCACTGAATTTTCTGTTGTCACATTTGTTGATGTAGAATTCTCTGGTATTGAGTTTGTTGGTGCCGGAGTAGTTAGTGGTTCATCATTATTTTGTTCATTGGTATTATATATTATTTTAACTGTTGAGTTATTTAATTCAGTTCCATAGTCTTTAAATTTAATTTCAACAGGTTCTTTACTACTGCTTGTTACGTCTATTTTGTTACAATTTTTCATTAGTATTCCATTAGTTACTCTATAAGAAGTATTAGCAAAATATTTTCTTAACATATTTCTTAATTCTTTATATTGTGATATATCAACTTCATTTTCTTGAACATTGCTTGTATTTACAGTTATTGTTGCATTACTAAAGTTTACATTTGGATTCTCTGTTTTTAGTTTTGCAAATTGCTCATAACTAACACCTTCTGCTACTATTGATAGAAACTCTCTTTTTAATGATGTTACAGAACTTATAAGCTCTGTAAGATTTGTGTTTTTTGAAATATTTATTATATTTAAAGCTGGTAATTTAGAAAAATCAAAGTTCTTATCAAGGTTACAGTCTGTTAAATTTAATACTCCTAAAGTTTCACTAGTTAATGTTCCTGTCAAATTTTTATTTCCAGCTAGTGATAAAGATGTAAGGTTTTTTATTTTTGAAAGTTCATTTAAGTCTGTAAAATCGTTATTTTCTAGACTTAAATTATATAAATTTTCTAATCCTGCAATCTCAGAAACATCTTTTATATCGCAATTATTTAACATAATTGTATCTGTGGTTGTTAACACTTGTAAGCCTGTCACATTTTTATTTCCAGATAAATCTATCCAATATATTTCTTTATCTTTAAGGCTTGATACATCTTTTATATTATTGTTAGCAAGTTCTAAAGAAATTGTTGTATTTATTTCTCCAAATATGCTAACATCTTCAATTCCACAATTTTCCGCCTTTATTGTAAATGTCATATACATTTCATCTGAATTTTCAAACTGTACTTGGCTTAAACTGCTCCAATCTGTTATTGGATTTCCAGATACATCTAATTCATATATATTTTTAAAATTTTCTACTCCATTAAGAGTTGTTATATTATTATTTGCTATAATTAATGCACTTATATTTTGTAATATTCCTTCAGACTGTGGTACTTGTGTTAAATTACAATTGGTTAAATTTAAAATATTGAGGCTTTCTGGCAATTTGTCTAGCCCTGTTATTCCAGGTGTATCTTCAACTATTAAACTCATTAAATTTTGGCAATTTTGCAAACTACTTACATCTTTTATTTTGCAATTACTTATATCTAGCATTCCTAAATTTGATAATTCTCCCATACCAGTTACATACGGATTGTTAGATATGTTTAAATTTAGAGTCATATAGTCTTGCTGTTTTTCCATATTTTTTAATACACTTACATCTTTTATTTGATTATTTGATGCATATATATTTGATAATGTTTTTATTTTTGTAAGTGGTGTTAAATCTTTTATATTGTTATTTGAAATATCAATTGAATATATATTATTAAAAATTTCTATTCCATTTAATGAATACATATTTCTATTAGATAAATCTATAGTCATTATATTTGAAATAACATTTTTAGTTATATAGTCTTCTCCATTGTATTTTATAAATAAATGACTATAATTTTCTTTTAGATAATTCTTTATTGCAGTGTTTTGAATTGAATTTATTTTATATGCACTTTCTATTGATGTTGATACAATTCCACTAAGATTTAACTCTACATATTTGTCATCATATGAAATATAGTAATATCCATTATTATTAGAAAATTCTCCCCATGAATTTAAAGCTATATATGCTCCGTCATGTTCTGGAGTGTGACCATTGTCTGAAAAATTTTCTTTTGAATAATTGTCATCCCATCCAACAATCGTTACTGCGTGGTTTGTCCATAGTTCGTCATTATCTGGGCTTACATATGCATTTTCTAATCCAGTTCCAACTATTGATGTATATAATCCGCCATTTTTCATGATATGTTTTTTTACTGCATCCCTATATTCTTTAAGTTGTTCTTCAGTGTATTTTTCTTCTATATTTTTGTATATTGAAGGAAAGTCAACTGTTTCCGTTACTTCTATCACTTTTTCCATGTCTGGAAATTTTTCATATTCTTCTTCTGAATATTCTTTAAAATCATATGGTACCTTTTCTTCTAATACCACTCCTGACTCTGCTAAATATTCTTTAAACATTCCAAAATTTCCGCCCTCATGTAGTTCTCTTGATCCATACATTAAATTTGATGTTATATAGTCTACATGTAATTCAGAAAAATCATAATTTCCTAAGTTATTTAGTGCAAGATATGTTTCAAGGCTCTTAATTGATGCGAAATCCCAACACAATCCATATCCACCTTGATTTTCCACTTTTATATCTATTTTGTCTGCTAAATTAAATTGTGTAGGTATTTCATTATTTGTTTTGTCTCCTTTATCAAGATTCTCTTTTATATCTTCAATTTTTTCAAAAGGCACTTCTTCTTTTCTTGGAATTACTTCTAGGTCTTTCTTTTCTTCTTCTGGTAGTTCTAAGTATTCTTTATACATTTCAGAATAATTTTTCTCTTCATCTTTTTGACTTTCTGAACTTATACCAGCAATTTCTTTTTCAACATCTGTTAATGTATCTATGCTTTTTTCTTTATCTTGGTTTGTAATATCTGATTGAGCAATTTTTGACTGTTCTTTTTCTTTTGACTTGTTTACAACATATATTCCTGCTACTATACCAAGCATTATAGCTATAACAGCTATCACAGCAATGATACTGCGTCTTTTATTTTTCATATTCTCCCCCTACCAATTAATATTACATTTTTATTATACACTAAATGTTGTTCATAGCAAATACATTTTTTGATGTTTATTTTAGATATTTTTGATAATAAAAAAACGACTATTTTTATATAGTCGTTTTTGGTTTATACATTTTATATATTAAGCTAATGGTTTCATTGTTGGGAAGAATAATACATCTCTGATTGATGCAGAATTTGTTAATAACATTATTAATCTATCTAATCCTATTCCCATTCCACCTGTTGGAGGTAATCCTATTTCAAGAGCTGTAACAAAGTCTTCATCCATTCCTCCAGCTTCTTCATCACCTTTTTCTTTTGCTTCAACTTGTTTCATAAATCTCTCATATTGATCGATTGGATCATTTAATTCTGAATATGCATTTCCATATTCTCTTCCACCTATAAATAATTCAAATCTTTCAACAAGTCTTGGATCTTCTTTCTTTCTCTTTGTAAGTGGAGAAACTTCTACTGGATAATCTATGATAAATGTTGGTTGAATTAATGTTTCTTCAACAAATGTTTCAAAGAATTCATTTATTATATGTCCTCTTGTGTTTTTGATTTCTTCATATTCAACACCTTTTTCTTTTGCTATAGCTTGTGCTTCTTCATCTGTGTTGATTGTATTAAAATCAACTCCTGTTGCTTCTTTAATAGCGTCTATCATAGTTATTTTCTTCCATCCTGGTGCTAGATTTATTTCATTTCCATCATATTCAATTGTTGTTTTTCCTAGTACATTTTGTGCTACTGTTGATATCAATTGTTCTGCTGTATGCATCATATCATTATAATCTAAGTATGCAGCATAAAATTCCATGTTTGTAAACTCTGGATTGTGTTTTATATCCATTCCTTCATTTCTGAAGTTTTTTCCAATTTCAAATACTCTATCGAATCCACCAACAATTAATCTTTTTAAGTTTAACTCTGGTGCAATTCTTAAGTACATTTGTAGATCTAATGTGTTGTGGTGTGTTATGAATGGTCTTGCAGCATCTCCTGTTGCTACTGTTGTAAGCATTGGAGTTTCAACTTCCATATATCCATATCCATCCATAAAATTTCTTATTTCTTTTAATATTTTACTTCTTAAAATAAAAGTATCTTTTACTTCTGGATTTACTATTAAATCAACATATCTTTGTCTATAACGCAAGTCTGTATCTTTTAATCCATGGAATTTTTCTGGAAGTGGTCTTAATGATTTTGATAATAAAACTACTTCTTTTGCATGTACTGAAATTTCTTCAGTTCTTGTTTTAAATACAAATCCAGATATTCCAATGATATCTCCTATATCATATGTTTTAAATTCTTTATAGCTTTCTTCTCCTAGGTCATTTATGCTAACATAACTTTGGATTTTTTCATCGCAATCTTGTATTGTACAGAATGATGCTTTTCCCATTATTCTTTTTGCAATTATTCTTCCAGCTACTTTTACATCTTTTTGTTCAAATTCTTCATATTTTGCTTTTATTTCCCCTGCTGTATTTGTTCTATCGTATTTTGTAATTTCAAAAGGATTTTTTCCTGCATCTTGAAGTTCTTTCAATTTGTCTCTTCTTATTTGCATTAGATGGTTTACATCTAGTTCTTCATTTTGTTCTACTTCATTATTCTTGTTTTCACTCATAGTATAAACTCCCTTTCTTCTCATAACACATTAATGTTATTTTTTAATGTTTGTATTATATATTATTTTCTGATTATTGTAAACCTTTATTTGAAGGCTTTTGCAGTTTGCTCTCTATTTTTTTCTTCTTATAATCCAATTTTCTTTTACTTCTATTGGTAAAATAATTTTAACTTTTTGATTTGCTCTTCCTGGATTTACTGTATCTATTTCCTCATCTGTTTCAATATCCCATAGTTTTTCGATTTTAAACTTTTCTGTTTCTAGTTTGCCTGGAATTAGAATTTCCATTTCATCTCCAACAGTTAGTTTGTTTTTGATTTCTAGTATTGTTTTTTTGTTTTCTTTTCCTACAACTTTTGCTCCGAATTCATATTCTAGATTATATTGTTTTCCTTCATATTCTTGAAAATCTTTATTGTTTCTGTCATTGAAATAAAATGTTGTTAAGCCTCTTGTTTTTGTTTTTTCTAGTTCTTTTAGATATTTTGTATAATCATAATTTTCAGGATCTTTCATGTAATCATCTATTGCGTTTCTGTATGCACTTACAACTGATGCTAAATAATATTCTGTTTTAAGTCTTCCTTCTATTTTTATACTATCTACTCCCATTTCTATGATTTCTGGTATCTCTTTTATTAAGCATAGATCTTTTGATGAAAATATATATGTTCCGTTTTCGTCATCTTCAACTGGCATAAGGTTTCCTGGTTTATTCTTTTCTTCTACATATACGTTGTATGCCCATCTACAGCTTTGTGCGCAATCTCCAAGGTTTGCACTTCTTCCACATAAGAAATCACTTAAGAAACATCTTCCTGAATATCCAAAACATATGGCTCCATGGCAGAACATTTCGACTTCTAGATCTTCTGGTTTATTTTGAATTAATTCTTTTATTTGGTCTTTGCTCATTTCTCTTCCAAGAATTACTCTTTTGGCGCCATTATGATACCAAAAATTTGATGTATGGTAACTTATTACATTGGCCTGTGTGCTTATATGAATGTCTACGTTTGGTGCATATTCTTTTAGAACTTCTATTACTCCTCCGTCTGAAGCTATTATTCCATCTGGTTTTATTTCATTAAGTTCTTTTGCAACTTTTATTATCTCATCATATTTTTCATCCCATGCAAATATATTTAAAGCAACATATACTTTTTTATTAATTTTATGTGCATATTCTATTGTTTGTTTTAGCTCATCATCATTTACACTTACTCTTGTTCTAAGTGATAAACTTTTAGTTCCCATGTACACAGCATCTGCTCCATATAAAAATGCAATTTTAGCTTTTTCAAAGCTTCCTGCTGGGGCTAATAATTCTATATTTTTCATCATACATTTGTCCTTTCTATGCTAATTCAACATAAATAATATACCATATATCATACTTAAAATCCAGTTATTTCTAGACTTTTTTTATTTTCCATGATATAATTTTTACGTTTGCGAGGTGATTTTATAGATGACAAAAGATAATGACTTTCTGAAAAGTCTTATTGTTGACAAAGAAACAATTCAAAGAACAAATGCTTTATCTAGGTTTGCTGGGAAAAGAGCCTATTACATTTCACATTATAAAAACGCTTACCTTAAGCATTTGAAAGATGAATATAATAAACTTCATAAAATGTTTCCGAATGTAGAAATAGTTCCTGAAGCCAGAATAAAAGGGCAAAAAAGTTATGCTGATAAAGTTAAAAGAGTAGTAAATGAAGATCCAAATAAAGACATTTATGATATCTTTGCTAATAGATATATCGTTCTATCTGTGAATGGATCAAATTCTGATAAAGATATAGTTCCTATTTTATATCAAATTAGAGATTATTTGGCATATTCTAATCCTAATAATGAAATTATGCCTGAACGTATTAAAGATTATATTGTAAATCCTAAACATTCTACATATCAGTCTTTGCACTTAACACGTTTACATCATGATACTCCATATGAACCATATCAGTCTGAAACACAGCTTAGAAGTTATTTTATGCATTCTAACGCTCATAGTGGTCGTGCAAGTCATGCTAATACTTATAAGGAAAGAATTCCTGGGAAGACACCACTTCCTAATTTGCTTGAGTATGTTTTTGATGAAAATGGGGCATGTGTTGAAGTAAAAGAAAAAAGTTATGAAAAAGCTTTTGAGGACTTTTTCGGTATACCTTATGATCCTCGACTTTTTTCTTCTTTTAAAGAAAAATAATATATTTCATATTGATTTCAATATAAAAATATTATAAGATATTCGTAAATCTAATAAGAATGGAGTAATTTATATGGAAAAAATATTAGTTTTTGGACATAAAAGTCCTGATACAGATACTATAGCATCTTCAATTGCTATGGCTTATTTACAAACAAAATTGGGGAAATTAGCTGAACCTAGAAGACTTGGTAATATCTCAAAAGAAACTGAATATGCTTTAAATCATTTTAAAGTTGGAGTTCCTGAACTTCTAGATTCTGTTTCTGAAAATGATACAGTCATTTTAGTTGATCATAATGAACCAGATCAATCAGCTGATAATATGCTAAATTCAAAAGTTTATATGGTTGTTGACCATCATCAAATAAATGGATTCCGTACACCTGGTCCTTTATATTATTATGCTGAACCTGTTGGTTGTACTTGTACAATTATTTATAAATTATTTAATCAAAACGATGTTATTATTCCTGCTGATGTTGCTGGTTTAATGTTAAGTGCTATCATTTCTGATACTTTACTTTTCAAATCACCAACTTGCACAGAAACAGATAAAAAGGTTGCTGAAGATTTAGCTAAAATAGCTAATGTTGATATTAACTCTTATGGATTAGCTATGCTTAAAGCTGGTACTGATTTAACTTCTTTCTCTGAAGAAGAACTTGTTAACTTAGATGGAAAAATAGTTAACTTAACTGATACAGTTAAAGCAAAGATTTCTCAAGTTAATACAGCTGATATTGATGAAGTATTACTTAGACAAGCAAAATTAGAAGCTGCTATGAATAAAGATATTGAGAATTTAGGATTAGCTATTGATGTTTTACTAATTACTGATATTATAAATAGTAACTCTCAAGTTGTTGTTTTAGGTGAAAAAGCAGATGTTGTCGAAAAAGCTTTTGGTGTTAAATTAGAAAATAATACAGCTTTCTTGCCAGGTGTTGTTTCTAGAAAGAAACAAGTTATACCTGTACTTACAGCTAATGTTTAATATAGAATCTGAAAATTGTATGTAATATAAAAGATGGGCATTTATAAAAAGCTCATCTTTTTTCTATGTAATCAGATTTTATTCCTATTTTTTACTATTGAAGTTTTATTAGAAAAATAAATTTATTTTACCTTGTTTCGTGGTTTAGAAGCTCTAACGAAAATCAATCAGCGTCCTCATTGCTGTGAGATTCCCTAATTGATTTTCTTAAGAGCTTCTACTACCACTCTCACTGCGCAACCATAAATTTATTTTTCTAATAAAACTTCATAATAATAAGATCGTGATGATAATAAAAAGATTGGAGGGGTAGCCCCCTCCTTTTTTTGTGTTTCGTTAATCATACGTATAAAGAATGTCGATGTACTCTTCAAAATTTCCCTGAACTTTTTCACCTTCCCTATTTGTGTATTGTCCATAAGATTCCTCGAGTGTTGGCAACCGCTGAAGTTCTGTACGCACTCCGTTTTCGCCAACATACACCCATCTTTTTCTGAACTTCACAAAGCTCATTGTACCATAATAATAAGCTTCGTCATTCTGACCCCAAAGTACTCGTTGAAGCAAAACATTTTTTGTTGTTTCAACATATTCTCGTGGTAGTGGCTTAAGTGAGGGGACTTCCGTAGTGACATACCACAGGTTATACCGATGCATATAGTCACTTACTTCATCTCTAAATCTCCAATACCGGTCAGTTACCACGTCGGTTTTGTATACTACATTAATCTTCTGTAAAGAATCAATATGTTTCAAAACCTCCTCTGGAATGACTAAATGTGGGTGAAGCTTCCGTGCTAATTTTTGAATAAGTTTCATCTTGAAACACCTCCATATTGTTGATAATTTTAATATTAGCACTTTATGTTAATTAAGTCAATTACTTTCTTACTTTTGTTATGGCTAGGCCATCACCTATTTCCAATATTTCTGATTCACATTTATCATTTTCTGTAATCTCTTTTATGTATTCTCTTAAATGTCTTACTGCTGTACGTTGCTTATGCGCATTGTAATCACTCATAACATATCCTTTATACAAAATGTTGTCTGCTAAAATTATTCCACCATCTTTTATTAATCTGATTGCGTTTTCTAAGAATATTGGATATTTTCCTTTTGCAGCATCTATGAACACTATATCATATGTGCTTGTTAGTGTTGGCAATATATCTACTGCATTTCCAACCATTATATTTATTCTTTTTGCTACTCCTATTTTCTTAATGTTTTCTTCTGCTTCTTTAGCTCTTTCTTCATCAATTTCTATTGTATCAATTGTGCAATCTTCATCTGTGCTTTTAGCAAACATACTTGCTGAATAACCAACTGCTGTTCCTATTTCTAGAATTCTTTTTGGCTTTTCTTCTTGAAGGATTTCTTCTATTTTTTCTAAAGTATCATCCATTAATATTGGTATATGATTTTCTAATGCTTTTTCTTTTACTTTTTTTAACTCTTCTTCGTTAAACATATCTTCTCCTATACTTGAATATTGCAAATAAAAGGGCTTGAGTTTTCAAGCCCTTTTATGTATATTACATATTTTTATTAGAATTTCTTGCAGCTCTTTCTCTTTCTTTTGAGTCTAATATTTTCTTTCTTAATCTGATATTTTTTGGTGTAACTTCAACTAGTTCATCATCTTGAATGAATTCAATAGCTTTCTCTAAGCTCATTTGAATTGGTGGAACTAATCTTAATGCATCATCTGATCCAGAAGCTCTTGTATTTGTTAAGTGTTTTTCTTTACATACGTTTATTGCTAAGTCTTCTGATCTTGAGTTAATTCCAACTATCATTCCTTCATATACTTCTACACCAGGTCCTATGAATAAGTCACCTTTATCTTGTGCATTGTATAATCCATAAGTAATTGATTTTCCAGCTTCAAATGCGATTATTGTTCCTCTAACTCTGGCAACAACTTCTCCCTTGTATGGTTCGTATGAATCAAATATTGAGTTCATTGTTCCATTTCCTTTTGTGTCTGTTAAGAATTCTGTTCTATATCCAATTAATCCTCTTGCTGGAATCTTGAATTCAACTTTAGTATGTCCTGCTTCTGCTGGTTCCATATTAACCATTTCAGCTTTTCTTCTACCTAGTTTTTCAATTACTGTTCCTATGCAATCATCTGGTACATTTACAACTAATCTTTCGATTGGTTCGCATTTTACACCATCGATTTCTTTTATGATAACTTTTGGTCTTGATACTAATAATTCAAAACCTTCTCTTCTCATTGTTTCTATTAATACAGATAAGTGAAGTTCTCCTCTTCCTGATACTTCAAATGAATCTGGTGAATCTGTTTCAGCTACTCTTAATGAAACATTTCTATCTAATTCTTTAAATAATCTATCTCTTATATGTCTTGATGTAATAAATTGTCCTTCTCTACCAGCTAAAGGTCCATTGTTTACACTAAATGTCATAGATACTGTAGGTTCATCTATATCTACAAATGGTATTTTTTCTGGATGTTCATAATCACAGATTGTATCTCCGATATTTATATCTGCAATACCTGACATACAGATGATATCTCCTGCACCAGCTTCTTCAACTTCAATTCTTTTTAATCCGTCATATGTATATAATTTTGCAACTCTTGCTGATTCTGTTTTATCATCTTTTTTACAAATTGTAACTGGCATTCCTAATTTTACAATTCCTCTTTCAACTCTACCAACAGCTATTCTTCCAATATAGTCATCATAGTCTATGTTTGATACTAACATTTGCATTGGTCCATCTTGGTCGCATGCTGGAGCTTTGATTGTGTTTACTATTGTTTCAAATAAGCATTCTAGATTTTCTCCTGGTTTGCTTAAATCCATTGTTGCAGTTCCTTGTTTTCCAGAAGCGTATATTACTGGGAAATCTAATTGATCATCATTTGCATCTAATTCAATAAATAAATCTAATACTTCGTCTACAACTTTTTCTGGTCTTGCACCAGGTCTATCAATTTTATTTATAACTACTATTGGTTTTAAATTTAATGCTAATGATTTCTTTAAAACTTCTCTTGTTTGTGGCATTGCACCTTCAAAAGCATCAACTAATAATACAACTCCATCAACCATTTTCAATACACGCTCAACTTCTCCTCCGAAATCAGCATGTCCTGGTGTGTCAACTATATTAATTTTAAAGTCTTTATAGTGAACTGCTGTGTTTTTTGAAAGAATTGTTATTCCTCTTTCTTTTTCTAGATCATTTGAATCCATTACTCTTTCAGCCACTTGTTCATTTGCTCTGAATATACCACTTTGTCTAAGCATTGCGTCTACTAGTGTTGTTTTACCGTGGTCAACGTGAGCTATTATTGCTACGTTTCTTATTTTCTCGTTATTCATTTTATTTCTTCCTTTCTCATTTTTCATCAAGTTTATATGAACTTGTTATTATTCTTAACACGTACTTAGGGCGTAGAATCTACGCCCCATATAAATTTCTCAAATATTATATTACTTTTCATTAATTTTGTCAATCTGTATATACTATTACTGTTTTATTATATTTTAATGTTAGTTCAGTTGATGAAAGTCCACTATATACCCATGCATTTTCTAGTGTTATCTGCTTATTATCTTTATTATAAATTGCATCTAAGTTATAAATTCCTCCACTTCCATTTCCATTTCTTTGGAATGTCATTGTTCTCTTTTCACCTGTTTCGCTATTCTCTAGTTCTAAAACAACTTTATTTACATTTTCAAGTTCTAGTTCTTTTAATTCACCTGTTGTCGTATCTCTTGTCATAATTGAGTGAGAATTGTCTGCATCTGTCATAGCGTCTTGGTTTATTTTTATTGATTCTGCTATTGCCTTAAATGCATTTATTAATTCTGTGGCATTATCTGCTGTATATGCACCTTTTATGTTTTCTTTAAAGTACTGTGGAAATGATTTTGCTTCTTTTCCAAGTCCAACAGCGTATACGTCTGTTGGATGGTCTCCTTTAACAATTTGCATTATATTTTTAGCAACATTACCAATACTAGTTGTTGTATTCGTACATGGCCACCAATAAGCGTTTGAGTCACCATCTGTCATAATAATTACATCTGTTGGCATATTTGCATCAGTTGTTTGAATATAATTATATGCATAATTCAAAGCGTTTGGTGCACAAGTACTATAATTTAATGATGCTGGTGTTATTCCTGAATACAATCTTGAATATTGACTATTAGCAAGCCTACAATTTATTTGATAGGTTCCTCTTGAAGAAATAGAAAAATAGTCATCTATTCTTAAATCACTGTTTGTATATGATATAGCTCTCCAGCCATATCGGTTTTCATAACTTTTGTATGTATCTATTATTGTTTTGACCATATTTGTATACTGTGCTTCTGAAAAAATAGTGCTATATAATGATTTAGCTTCATCTTTATTGGTACATGTTCCTAGTTCTCGAATTCCGCTGTCATTTGCTCCATAAAAAGTTATAATTGTAACTTTCCTATCCGTTGATGGAGTGTTTCCAAAATATGTATCCATAAATTGGTCCATTGCTGTTACTGTTGAGTACCATCTTGTTTGTTGGTATCCCGCTGTATAATTTATTGATCCGTCACTATTATAACAAATAGGAATATCTTCATCTTTATCAGCTACATTGGCTACTGCTGGATCATTTGGATCGTTACATAAAGCCATTGAAACCGTTCTGTCTATTACCATTACTACTTCATGCGATTGTACTACTTCTTTTGGGTTTACTGATAATTTTATTAATTGTGATTCGAATTCAGATGTATTTTTCTTTTTATCAGCTCCACCAAAATTTGATAGTTTGCCATATGTCTTTTGATTTTTTAGATATGCTGCATTTAAATCCACATCTACAACATATATTCCTTTATCCTGCAAATCAGATAATTCTTTATATTTGAAGTTTGTTAGTTTCTCTTCGTTCTCATATTCTTTTGCTTTTAATCCTAAGGTATCAGCTACTGAAATGTCGGGGTTTTCAAAATTTACATAGTACAAATACTTGTCATCATCTTCACTGTCACTTTTGGCTCCAGTTAATGTAATCTTTTTAAGAATCCCTTCTGATACTAAATCATCCAATGACTTTTTTGATGATGAATAAGCATTATTACTTTTTAATGTATATGCTTTAATACTATCATCTAAAGCTTGGACTTTATTCATATATTTTCCTGTTCTCATTCCAGAAAAAATTCCGTTTTCCCCTAATGTAAATGTTATTGTAACTGTTGATAACACTATCATTACTAGTATTGTAATTACTAGTGCTATTAAAGTTATTCCTCTTTGGTTTCTCATATTTTATCTCCTTTTAGCATATATATATTTATTATAATTATAATTATTTTTCTTTTCAATATATCTTTAACAATTGTAATAAATTTATTATATAGGGGGTTTTATGTGCGGTTTTTGTGGAATTGTAAATTATGAGAAAAATATTTCAAATGATTATCCAATTATTCGAAATATGACAAATACTCTTTCTTCTCGTGGGCCTGATGAAGATGGTTTGTATTTTGATACTAATGTTAATTTTGGTCATAAAAGATTAATTGTTATTGATGCTGAAAATGGTAGACAACCAATGAGTTTCAATTTTCAAGATAATATCTACACAATTGTATATAATGGTCAAATTTATAACACAGATGAACTGAGGAAAAAATTATTAAAAGAGGGGTTTTCTTTTAAAGGTCATTCTGATACTGAAATTTTATTAAAATCTTATATTCATTTTGGTTATGATGTTGTTAAAAATCTTAATGGGATTTTTTCTTTTGCTATATGGGATTCTAAAAAAAGGGAACTATTCATGGCTCGTGATCATTTTGGAATTAAGCCTTTCTTTTACACTTTTAAAAATAATAATTTTATTTTTGGTTCAGAAATAAAAGCTTTGTTAGAACATCCAGAAATCTCTGCTAATGTTGATGCTGATGGAATTTGTGAACTTTTTGGAATAGGTCCTGCGCACACACCTGGTCTTACTCCATTTAAAAATATTTTCGAATTGAAACCTGGATATTATGCTGTTTTTGATGTTAATGGTTTTAAAATGGATCAATATTTTAAATTAGTTTCTGCTCCTCACACAGATAATTTTAGTGAAACATGCGAAAAAATCAATTTTTATTTAAATGATTCTATTAATAAACAACTCGTTTCTGATGTACCTCTTGGTATGATGCTGTCTGGTGGATTAGACTCTAGTATTATTACAGCTTATGCTAGTCATAATTTTAAAGATTGCCCTGAAAAATTCAGAACATTTTCTGTTGATTATTTGGATAATGACATTAATTTTAAGAAAAATGATTTCCAACCAAATTCGGATAATGAATTTATTGACATTATGGTAAAACATTTTAATTGTAACCATTCTCGCATCATTTTAGATACTCCTGAATTAGCTAAATCTCTATTAAATTCTATGGTTGCACGTGATATGCCTGGAATGGCTGATGTGGACTCTTCTTTTTATTTGTTCTGTAAAGAAATTAAAAAGGATGTTAGTGTTGTTTTATCTGGCGAGTGTTCTGACGAAATTTTTGCTGGTTATCCATGGTTTTTCAGAGAAGACGCATTGAGCAGTAACACATTTCCTTGGTCTATTGCTATTTCTGAAAGACAAAAATTATTAAATCCTTCTTTGGCTACTAAAATTGATTTAAAAGAATATGTTGATTGTCGATATAATCAAGCTCTAAATCAAATTGATTTTATAGAATCTGATTCTGCCGATACTACTGAAAAGCGAAAAATTTCTTATTTAACATTAAATTGGTGGATGCAAACATTATTAGATAGATCTGATAGAATGTCTATGGCTTCTGGACTAGAGGTTAGAGTACCTTTTTGCGATTATAGATTGGTTCAATACATGTGGAATGTTCCATGGGAAATGAAAGCTCTAGATGGCAGAGAAAAAGGTCTGCTTAGATATGTAGTTAAAGATTTATTGCCAAAAGAAATTGTAGAAAGGAAAAAAAGTCCATATCCTAAAACATTCAATCCGACTTATTTGCGAGCTGTTAAATCTATGTTACAAAATATCCTTAATAATCCTAATGCACCTATTAAACAAGTATTAAATGAAAACTATATTAGAGAAATATTAGAAACTAATGGCAGCGCTTTTTCTAGGCCATGGTTTGGTCAATTAATGACAGGTCCTCAACTCATTGCTTATTTGTGTCAAGTAAACATGTGGCTTGAAAGATATCATCCTAATATAGAAATATAATTCATACGAATATTCAAATTTTAAACAAATTAAACTTTAGTAGAAATAATATTTGATTTTTATAATATCATTTATGCAATTTATAATTAGATACGTTTCTAAAAATCAAATATTATTCCAATAAATCTTCTGCCGCATAGAAGAAATCCGAAAAAATCAAAGATTTTTTCAGTAAATTTGTTCGTGTGCGAAAATTTATGAAATAAATTTTCTGTGCAGTGTAGTTTTATATATTAGGAAAGTTTCATAACTTTCCTAATATATAAAAAACGGCGTAATTATAAATAATCTACGCCGTTTTTATTATTTAATTATTACTTTTTCTATTAATTCTATTATCTTATCAATTGGTAAATATATTATTAAAAAACTTAATAGTTCAAATATTGTTGCTAGTAATATTGCCCATATATCTATATCATTTTTTCTAGATATCACAATACTCATTGCTAATGCTGTTACACAAATTATTCCTATTAATTTTAATATAAACATCTCCATATTATCCCCTCTTTTTCTTCTTAATTGTATAACTATGTTTGATACATCCTGGGAGTAATTTTATTTACGCTTTTTTGTGGCTGTGATTATGATATTGTAATCCGTGTACTAAACTTCCTACTAATATTAAAACTAAACCTATTGCTAAATATATGTAGCTGTATGTTGCAATTTTCTCCATTATGCTTAATACATATTCTCTTAAAAGAAGCGTTATTGCGTCATTTAATATAGTTAGATTTTCAATTTGCACTTTTTGTGTTATATAATTTTCCATTATATAATATGCTAATCCTGTAGCAAATACTGCAGTTCCAACATATGCAACATTTTTAAATAATTTTCTAAAATATGTTACTATTATGATTATACCCAATATTGCAGCCAAGATAATTGAAGTTTTCTTTCCAATATCAATCATTTTTTCTGCCTTTGAATAATATTTATATATCTGATTTTCATATTCTGTTTTCGTCATTGTTTCTTTATATTGTGTTGTTATTTGATCAACAAATATATTTATTTGTTCACGTGTTTTATTGTCTATTTTTCTACCATTTAAACTTGTATCTATGTTTGAATTTAGTCTCTCAGCAATTTTATCTGTATTTATTTCTTCATGTAGACCATTATATAAACCTGATACTATCCTTTGTGTATCAGCCTTCACTTCATCAAGGGTTATAATGTCATCTATGACATTTTCATCTAATCCTGACTGATATATATAATTTCTAAAATCTGATTTTATTTGTGAATAAATATTTGCATAATAATTTGATTTATCTAGCATCTCTAATGTGTACTCTTGACTAAATATTGTTTTTGATAATATGTTTAGTATTCCAAAAGTAAAAATACATACAAAAAGTAATGCTACTAGTATGATTTTAATTATTGTTTCTATAACTTTGTTCACGATTTTTATCTCCTTTTAAACCGGTTTTGCATAAACTACATATCTTTGTGTTGCATATCCTATATTGTTAAATGGATAGCATGTATAACACATTAATATTTCTTCATCTTTTTGAATTGGTAATGCTGCCAAATCAGTTTCATCAACTAGTTTCATATCATAAATTTTGTATTTAAACTCACCGTATGCTGCTTTTATTGTTATTTCATCACCTTTTGAAAGTTCTGAAAATCTACGAAATACATTTTGTGAATTATGCCCCATATAAATTATTGAGCCCCCCTCTCCAGGAAAAAAGCTTGCACTGTCATGTCCAACACCATTTTTTAATACATCTAATGTGCTACCAAAGTACACTGGTAAATCTACATTTATTTTTGGTATTTCGATGGTTGCATATTGAGTTCCATATTCAGGATAGTTTTGAATTTTATTTGTGTCTAAATCAATTGACATTACTTCATTCTTTTTACTACTTGTATCTACTGCAATTTTATTTATCAAAGAAATGTTCAATTCAATTTTTCGCCCTAAAAACACATATATTAATCCAAAAAAAGCTATTACAATTAAAAAAGCAACTATTATGTTTTTAATAGTTGCTTTAATTGCATATTTCATTTATTATCCTTAATTATTCTGCAGTAGCAGCTATTCTTTTTTTGATTATAACAGCAGCTAAGGCGATTGCTGCAACTGATGAAACAGTTATAGCTACTATGTTTAATGAATTTCCTGTATAAGCTAATTTTCCATCATGATTTGTTACTACCATTAATTTTTTTCCATTTTTCCAAATTTCTACACCCTGTGCTTTGAAAACTAATGAAACTCCAACTTCGCTAGCAGCAGAATTTGCAATTGATTTTAATTGATCTTTTTGGGCTGTTGTTAAATCACTGTAATTTGTTTTTCCAGCAGCTGTCATAACTGCTTCTGCTTCTTTAGCTTTTTCAACTAATTTTGTTGCTTGAGCTTCTGTTATTTCATTTCTGTCTATAAAATTTTGTAATTGTTGTTTGTCATTTTCTGTCATTCCATATTTTGATCCTATTGTATAAATTTCATTAACTGAATCTGCTGTTGTTGCATTTACGCTAACAGCTAACATCCCCATTAGTACAACTGCTAATGTTGCTATCACAAATAATTTTTTCATTTTAAGTTCCTCCTAATCTATTAATATAGTATTTATACCACTAATTTATTTTTTTAACAATACTTTTTAACTAAATTTTTAAAATTCCCCATTTTCCATCTTTTTCCACAAACATTTTTTTATCATGCACACTTCTTGTTTCTTGATATTTGCATTTTACTACTTCTTCACCTTTTTCATTTATTATACCTGCTAACTTGTCTTTTTTTACTGCTGCATATCCATCTGTGAAGTCGTATGCTTCATCATAATCACAATTAATTGCAAGTTCACCTGTGGTTGTATCAAAATAACCTTTAGTTAATAATGTTGATTTGGCAAAATCTATTGAAAAACTTTCAGGTAAATCTGCGTCCTTGGCTGCTATTCCTGTATTTGTTACTAAATCTATATCTGTACAGACTTTTAATTCTTTTTTAGTAGTCGTGTTTGCTTTTACTAAAGTACACTCTTGTGAAGGACTGTTGTAATAAATTGCTGGTCCATGATGATCATAAAAATATGTTCCTTTATCTGTATTATTAATTATATTCACTTCTGTTGAAACTTTATAATCTTTGTCTAGTTTGTAGTATTTTTCTATATCTTTTACCACAATTCCTGTTTCTTTCTCATTTTCTGTTTTACCAATGTCATAATATTCTGTATTTAATATTTGGCTATATTTTGCTTCTAATATAATTTCTCCAGAATCATTGCTTATTAATCCTTGCTTTTTATCTTTTTCTATGATTGATACTTCTGCATTTAAATCCTTTATATCATCTGCATCGATTGTTGGCTCTTTTACCCAATTTTCATTTTCAGTAATTTCTGCCTGTAAAGATTTGTCATTTTCCTTTACTTCTTTATTTAAATTAATTACATTTTGTAAAGTTTTATCAAATTCTTCTACTTGTTTTTGAGCAACTTCTGGCAATATCCCTTGGTTATAACAATAGTAAATTCCAGCTATAATTAGAGCAGCAACTATAATCATAAAAATAATTTTATTAAATATTCTTTGAAAAATATTCTTTTTTATTTTTACTTTTTTCTTCTTTTTATTTTTTGTTTTTTCATCCTCTTTTTTCTTGAATTCTGAATTTGGAGTTTCTTCTTTATGTTGTGGCTGATCAATTATTTCTAGTTCTATTCCTTCTTCTTTAGCTTGCCTAATTGCTTCAGCTTTTTCAGCTTCTTTTAATTCTTCTTCTCTCTTTAATTCTTCTTGTCTTCTAATTTCTTCTAATTTTTTTCTATCTTCTATCTCTTTTTTTCTTCTCTCTAATTCTTGTTCTCTTTTTAGTTCTTCCTCTTCTTGTTTTTTCTTTTCTTCTTCTATGTTTGCTCCGCATTTAGTACAAAACTTTACATTATCTGCAATTTCTTGATCACATTTTGGACATTTCATTTTCGATTCCTCCTACTTTAAGATGTTAATCTTATTTTAATTTTTCCTTTATTTTAACAATTGTATTTAGAGCATCTATAGGTGTTAATTCATTTACATTTATTTTGTCTAATTCTGAAGCTATATCAGCTAATTTATAATTGTACATATCTAATTGTCCAGTTACTTGCTTCTTCATTTCTTTCTCTTCTTGTTTCTCTTTTATTTTAACTTTTTTCTCTAAAGTTTTCAATATCTCATTTGCTCTTGTTAACATTTTTTTAGGTGCTCCTGCTAATTTAGCTACATGTATACCATAGCTTTCGTCAGTTCCACCTGGAATAATTTTTCTTAAGAAAATTACATCTTCGCCTTTTTCTTTTACTGCTATTTGATAATTTTTTACACCTTCCAATTTTTCTTCAAGTGATGTCAATTCATGATAATGTGTCGCAAATAAAGTTTTGCAACCTATGTTATTTGTATCTGCAATATATTCTGCAACAGCCCATGCAATAGCTAATCCGTCATATGTCGATGTTCCTCTTCCTATCTCATCTAAGATTACCAAACTATTTTTAGTAGCATTTTTTAATATGTTCGCAACTTCTGACATTTCAACCATGAAAGTACTTTGTCCCATACTTAAATCATCTGAAGCTCCAACTCTTGTAAATATTTTGTCTACAACTCCTATTTTTGCTGAAGATGCTGGAACAAAACAACCTATCTGTGCCATAAGTGTTATTAATGCAACTTGTCTCATATATGTTGATTTTCCTGCCATATTTGGCCCTGTTATTATAGAAAGTCTATCATCTCTTCTATTTAAATATGTATCATTTTCAACAAATGAACCATTATCAATCATTCTTTCGATTACTGGGTGTCTTCCATCTTTTATAAGGATTTCATCTTCTTCGTCTACTTTTGGCATACAGTATTCATAATCTTCTGCAATATTTGCAAAATCATTTAATACATCTACTATAGCAACAACTGTTGATGATTTTTGTATTCTTTCAATTTGTGAAGATATTTTTGTTCTAATTTTTACGAATTCATCATATTCTAATGTAACAATTCTTTCTTCAGCACCTAAAACTTTATCTTCAATTGATTTTAATTCTTCTGTTATAAATCTTTCTGCTCCTGTCAATGTTTGTTTTCTAATGTATCTATCTGTTGGAACTTGTTTTAAGAAAGACTTTGTTACTTCAATATAATATCCAAAAACTTTTGTATAACCAACTTTTAAATTTTTAATTCCTGTTAGTTCTTTCTCTTTAGCTTCAATATTTACAAGCCAGCTTTTTCCTTCGATTGCAGCTCTTTTACATTCATCTATTTCTTCACTATATCCTGTTTTTATTATTCCACCTTCTTTTATTGTAATTGGTGGTTCGTCAACTATTGATTTTTCAATCAATTCAGTTACATCTTTTAATTCATCTAAATCAGAATATAATTTTTTTAACATCTTTGAATTGGTTTGACTTAATTCTGTTTTCAATTCAGGTAATTTGCTTAAAGAACTTTTTAAAGAAATTAAATCTCTTGCATTTGCATTTCCATAAGAGATTCTTCCAGCTAATCTTTCTATATCATATACTCTATTTAATGTTTCTAGGATATCTCCTCTTAAAATCATATTTTCTTTTAATTCTTTAACAGCTTCTAATCTTTCATTTATTTCTTTTACATCTACTAGTGGGTCATTAATCCATCTTCTTAACATTCTTCCACCCATTGATGTTGCTGTTTTATCTAATACCCATAATAGAGTTCCCTTCTTAGATTTATCTCTCATTCTATCAGTTAACTCTAGGTTTCTTCTTGCATTTACATCTAATGCCATATATTTAGTTGTTTTATATAATTGAATTGTATTTATATGATCTAATTTTATTTTTTGTGTTGCATTCAAATATGAAGTTAATCCATTTATTGCTGCTATTGCAAATAAATTGTCTTTTAGCCCGCTTCCTGTTTCATTTTTAAAAGTATACATTCTCTCAAGAAAATCAGTTTCTTCAGAAAAGCTATCTTCTTCTACATTTGATATACATACATTTATTCTGTCTTTTATTCTTGCAATTTCTTTTTCTGATTCATACATCATTTTATTAGCCACAATTTCTGCTGGCATAAATCTTGCAATTTCATCTAATAATTTTTCAAAGTTATTTTCTTCTGTAATTTGAGTGGCTAAAAAATCACCTGTGCTTACATCGCATACTGCAATTCCAAAGAACAATCCTTTTTTTACTATTGACATTATGAAATTATTCTTTTTCTCATCTAGTAAATTGCTTTCAATAACAGTTCCAGGAGTTACTACTCTTATTACATCTCTTTTTACTATGCCTTTTGCTGTTTTAGGATCTTCTAGCTGTTCACATATTGCTACTTTATAGCCTTTTGATATAAGTTTTGCAATATACATTTCTGCTGCATGGAAAGGTACTCCGCACATTGGTGCTCTTTCCTCTAATCCGCACGCTCTACCAGTTAATGTTATTTCCAATTCTCTTGATGCTGTTATGGCATCATCAAAAAACATTTCATAGAAATCTCCTAATCTGTAAAATAGTATGCAATCTTTGTATTCTTCTTTTTTCTCCATGTAGTGTTGCATCATTGGGGATAGTTGTTGGTCTGCCATTTTTTATCCTTCTTTCTTATTTCTGAATTTCTCCTGCTAAATACCACTTATGTTCTTCTGTAATTTTAATATCTATCATTTTGCCAATCAATTCTTCATTTCCTTTAAAGTTTACAACTTTGTTTGTATCTGTCCTTCCTGTTAATGTCTCTTTGTCATTTTTACTATATCCGTCTACTAATATTCTTTGTGTTGTTCCTATGTATTTTTGATTGTTTTCTGAAACTCTACTATCAAATAATTCTTTTAGTCTATCAAATCTTTGGTGTTTTATTTCTTCCGGAATTTGATTTTCCATCTTATCTGCAACTGTTCCTTCTCTTCTTGAATATATAAACATATATACTTGTTCGTAATTTACTTTTCTAACTACATCTAATGTGTCTTCAAAGTCTTCTTCTGTTTCATCCGGAAAGCCAACTATTATATCAGTAGATAAAACAATATCAGGTATTCTAGTTTTCATTTTGTCCACTAAGGCAAGATATTGTTCTTTAGTATATTTTCTGTTCATTTTTTTTAATACTTCTGAGCTTCCTGATTGTAATGGTAAGTGGATTACTCTTGCTATTTTGGAATTATTGGCAATAGCTTCAATTACATCGTCTGTAAAATCTTTTGGATGTGGTGAAATAAATCTTATTCTTTCAATTCCATCTATTTTACAAACATCATTTAATAAATTAGCAAATTTGTATCCTTCACCACCATTATATGAATTTACATTTTGTCCTAATAGTGTTATTTCTTTATATCCTTCTTCTGCTAATTCTTTTACTTCATTTAATATATCTTCTGGTTTTCTACTTCTTTCTCTTCCTCTTACATAAGGAACAATACAATATGTGCAGAAATTATTGCATCCGTACATAATTGTTACAGAAGCTTTTGATGAGTCATTTCTTTTTATTGGTAGTCCTTCAATTACTTCACCATCAATATCTATTACATCTCTTACTCTTTTTCCACTTTCTAATGTCTTTTTTAGATCTTCTTCAAATTTATGTAATGTATGTGTTCCAAAAACTATATCTGTGTAATTATAACTTTTCTTAATTTTTTCTAGCATAGCTGGTTCTTGCATCATACAACCACCTATAGCTATAATAGTTCCTTTTTCCTCTTTTTGCTTTTTTAATTCTCCTAATTTACCAAATAATCTTTCTTCTGCATTTTCTCTTACACAGCACGTATTATAAATTACTAAATCTGCTTCTTCTAGTTTTTCAGTCTTTTCGAATCCCATTTTTTCAACGATTCCAGCTATTTTTTCTGAATCGTTTTCATTTAATTGGCATCCCATTGTTGTTATGTAATATTTTTTCATATTTTTTCCTTTCTATTATTCCTTATGATATAACTCTGGATATATAAATTCTTGTCCATTTTCTGTTATTGTTTGATTTAGAAAATGATTTGTATTAATATTATCACCTTGGCAAAAATACTTGTATCTATTTTCATCCGGCAATTTATTTCCATTTATTATTATTGGGTCATCCCATGTGACATCTACTGAATACCATTGTTCATTTATTTTTACATAATTCCACATGTGATTTTCTCTTGTACCTTCTGAGTTTTCCGCTTCACCTGAAACTAGTATACATGGTATTTCTAGTTTATCTAATAAATATTTGAATGTTTTTGCATATCCTTCACATACTACTTTTTTATTTATTAGTGCTCCATATATGTCTCTATTATTTTCTGCTGAGTATGTTGTGTCATACTCTAAGTTGTCTATTAACCAATTGTGAATATATTGTATTTGCTGATAATTACTTCCATGTGCATTTTCTAAAATTTCACTTGATACAGCTTCAATTTCAGCTAATTGCTCATCTATCTCCTCTGATAAAATATCATCTTTCAGATAATTTGCTTCTCCATCACTACTTGATAAATATACTTGATATGTAACATTTCTGCCTTGTGTATATGTTATAGTTCTTAATACCATTTTGGTAAAATCCACATAATACAAATCCACATGATCATACCTTAAAGCATCTACTGCATTTTGATATTCTGAACTAAGTAATTCTAACCCATTATTTTGACCTAATAAATTATCAAATTCGTGGTTAGTAAATCTTATTGATTCTGTTCCTGTTTTTAGTTTGTCTTTTTCCTTAAGAAATTTATCATAAATTATTTTTGCATTTTCACCTAACTGATCATAATAATATGTATCTTCGGTACCATTAGAATGACTCAAATTTCCATCAGATAATGTTAATCCATTATCTATGTATTCATCTACACTTTTTATATTTATTATTTTCTTAACACTTATAACATTAGTTTTTTCTAATATTATAAATACTGCTAAAAAATATATTATAACAATTAACAAAATCTTTAGTTTCTTTTTCATTAATCCCTCATTATACGTTAAATCTAAATAATACTATGTCTCCATCTTGCATGATATAATCTTTACCTTCTAGTCTCATAAGACCTTTTTCTTTTACAGCATTCATTGATCCTTCTCTCATTAAATCATCATATGATACAACTTCTGCACGTATAAATCCTCTTTCGATATCTGAATGAATTTTTCCAGCTGCTTGAGGAGCTTTTGTTCCTATCTTAATTGTCCAAGCTCTTACTTCTGGTTCACCTGCTGTTAAGAAAGACATTAATCCTAATAATTTGTAGCTTGCTTTTATAACTTTGTCTAATCCTGATTCTTCTAAGCCTAAATCATGTAGCATTTCTATTTTATCTTCTTTGTCTAATGTGCTTAATTCTTCTTCAAGTCTAACACATAATGGTATAACTTCTGCATTTTCACTTTTTGCATATTCTCTTACCTTTTTTACATTTTCATTATCATCTGCATTGTTTATTTCATCTTCTGAAATATTTGCTATATAAAGAATTGGTTTCATTGTTAATAGGAAAGCATCTTTTATAACTTCTTTTTCTTCATCAGTTAACTCAAGCGTTCTTGCTGATTTTCCTTCTTCTAAAGTTTTCTTTATTTTCTCTAATGTATCAATCTCAAATTGATATTTTTTATCTGCTTTTAAATTTTTCTTTGCTCTTTCTAATCTTTTATCTACTGTTTCCATGTCTGCAAATATTAATTCTAAGTTGATTGTTTCTATATCTCTTAATGGATCTACGCTTCCGTCAACGTGTACAATGTTGCTGTCTTCAAAGCATCTTACAACTTCAACAATACTATCTACTTCTCTAATATGTGATAAGAATTTGTTTCCTAATCCTTCACCCTTGCTTGCTCCTTTTACTAAACCTGCTATATCAACAAATTCTATTACAGCAGGTGTTGTTTTTTCTGGATGATACATTTCTGTTAATTTTTCTAATCTCTCATCTGGTACTGCAACAACTCCAACATTTGGTTCTATAGTACAAAATGGATAATTTGCACATTCAGCTCCGGCGTTTGTTATACTATTAAACATTGTGCTTTTTCCTACGTTTGGTAGGCCTACTATTCCTATTTTCATCTTATTTCTTCCTTTCTATTTTTTATCTGATAATTCTCTTATATATCTATATACTTCGCCCCAAATATAACACTCCTTTATGTTTTTATCATTGGCTGGTTTCATATTACTATCTCTTAAATATATTGATTTTATATTTTCTTTTGAAAGTTTCATACAGTTACTTAATGAATCTTCTACCATTAGATCTATATTTTCTTTTTTTGCAGTTTCAACTTTTTCTGGTGTTTCCCAATAATATTTATCAAAAGTTATATTTTCTTTTTCAAGCATTTCTTGTGCTAATTTTTTCATAACCGGAATATCATGACCTCTAGCTGTTATTACTACTAGTTCATGTCCATCTTTTTTTAATAGTTCTATAACTTCTTTGGCACCTGGCATTATGTGGCTCTTTTTAGTTCCTTCTATTAAATATTTTTCTATAAACTCATTTTTTTCATCATCTGCCCATTTATATCTATCTTGAGCCCATTGTGCAGATTGATCTTTCGTTGAATTTCTATTTAATTTCAATATATCATATAATTCTGCTTCATTTCTAAATTGTTTTTCTGTATCTAGCACTACTCCATCAAGGTCTAATCCTATCTTCATTTTTTCCTCCTTATAGTTTTTACTTATATTTGTATCATTTAAATAGACAGCATTCCTGCTGCCTATTTTTTCTTTTATATTTTATTACGAAACAGGTATGTTTTATTTTTCTATTTAACGCATATAATTTATCACAATTCTTCATTTTTTACAAGCATTATTGAATAACTCTAATTTCTATTTTTTCGCATTATTCATTATTTCAATAATTTTTCTATGATATTGTTTTTAGCCATTTCATCTAGGTTTATATTTGTATTTATCAATCCTATTTCGATATGATTTTTTCCGTATGAGTGGAAGTCTGAACCTATTGTTGTAAATAAATTGTTTTCATCAGCAATTTTTTTCCAAAAATCCACTTCATCTATTATATTTTCTTCTTTATTAACATATATGTATAAGGCTTCTATGCCATCTGGTTTCATCTCTTTAATGATTTCTATAATATCATCTCGAGTTGCCTTTCCTTCATATGGATATGCCATTGGATGTGCTAATACTACTTTTCCATTCGCATTTTTAATCATCTCTGTAGCTTCTTTGGGAGATATTGTTTCTTTTTTTACATAAGCTGGACATCCCTTATTCATTATAGCTTCAATAAACATTCCTTTATTGGGTATATTTCCAAATTGTTTTAATAACTTTTCTGCATTTCGCTTGTTATTTATTACATCTAGTGCAATATGAGATTTTGTAACAGCATCTATTTTGTCTAGTTCTTCAACATTTATTTCATATCCAATTTCTCTAAGTTTTTCTCCAACATCTTTTAAATACACATGTCGTGATTCTCTTATTTTTGTTAATTGATTTTTAAATGTCTTGTTATTAAGGTCATAGTTATACCCTAACACATGAATTTTAGTTTTCTCTGTTCTAGTTGAAATCTCTACTCCAGGTATAAGCTGTATTCCTTGATTTTTGGCATATTGTATTATTTCACTCGTATATGCTTCCGTACTATCATGATCTGTAATTGACATTGTTGTAACTCCGTTTTTCACAGCTTCGTCTATTATTTCTTTGGGTGTTAATTTTCCATCTGAAATAGTTGTATGCATGTGTAAATCTATTTTTCCCATATAAGCTCTCCTATCTTTTGGTTTACAATTTTTTATTTTATAGTTTTATTGAAATTTAGTTATATCTTCAACTCTTCCAGCAAAGTATGGTAATTTTCTTCCTTTTTCTCTTAAGAATATTGCAAAAGTATCATCTACATAAAAATATCTAGGTTTATCTTTTTCCTCTATTGATGTTGACTTAACCATTATATCAATACCTGCTTCGCTTTTTATTTCTCCACCTTTTTCGTCTAATGAAAACTTTATTGTTTGTATTGCTTTTTCTATTATAGCCTTATCATAAACCGGATCAGCTGTTTCGAATTCTTTATCCTGTAATTCAGTGTATTCTCTTTTTTCATTAAATGTTAAATTAGGTGCTTTAAACTCATCCACATCTTTAAATTCACTGCTTCCTGTATAATTTTCTGATTCTTTATTCATATTGTCATATATTTCATTAAATGTTTTTCCTTGTGGACTTTTGCAGAAAATAACTTCATCATCACTTTTTGTATTTACTATAATTGCAAAATCATCTTTCGAATTATAATATAATACTTTAATTTGACTGCCAACTGTTTCTTTTGTATTTTCATCTATTCCAAAATATTTTACATCTTTATACTTATTTCCAAAGTCTCCGTTTTCTAATTTATCAAACTCTTTTAAAAATTCAAATTTTCTGTATAACATAGCATAGAAGAAATATCTTTTTTCATCATTGTTATTTGGATCATCTAATTCGTTTTCTGACCATCCAAAATCCTCTAAAATATCACTTTCTTGATTAAATTTTTCCTTTATGCCATTTTCTATTTGCTCTTTTAATTCAAGTGACTTAATTCCATATGTTTTGAAGTAATATTCTTCTGAAATCATGTCTTCAGTGAAATCTTTTTTATTAAGATTCTCTGCCATTTTTTCTTGTGGATCAAATATAATATCCTTTTTTACAACATTATCTCTCATGTCGTTCCAAACTAATTGAAATGTTCCACACCAACTGCTATCTGATGTTATTGTATCTCTCATAGTTGGAACAATAGTAATTCCATCTGTTTTTTGTAATTTAGTAGCTGTTTTTCTAAAAATATTCGTCTTATTTATTATGATTATTCCTGCAATTAGTAAAACTGCTAAAATAGTAATAATAATTAGATATTTGTTTTTCTTTTTCATCTGCAGCTTCTCCTTTCTTCCCTATATATTTTATTTTAACATATCTTTTTAATAATTTTTATATCAAAAGTAAAATTTGTAAAAATTATCTCCAGCATAATTTAAGTGGTAAGATAAAAGTAGACTTTTGTATCTACTTTTATCTTACCACTTAACATAGCTTGCGGTTGTTGTTTCACTTCGTTTTACAAAGCTAAAAGCGTAATAAAAGGAGCCATTATCTTCGTATGCATGACATATCTACGACAAAAAAAATCAACTATTACTAGTTGATTTAATCATTAACGTCACACTGGTGCAACGATTTTATTTTATGGAGCTTTCAGCCAGAATCGAACTGGCGACCCCATCCTTACCATGGATGTGCTCTACCTACTGAGCTATGAAAGCACTTTATTACTCATCATAGTTCAAAATATTTTTTATTGTTTTCTTTCTGATTCTTTGTATAGCATTATCTACTGATTTAACTGGTGCATCTAGCTTTTCTGCAATTTCTGTATAACTTTCACCATTTGTATATCTATGTAATACTTGTTTTTCAAAATCACTTAATGTCTCATCAATCCTATCTTCTACAAATGTATAGTATTCTTTTTTAGTTACTATATCTAAAGGATCTTCTGCTGCGTTTTCTGTTTCAAATACCTCTAGCAAACTAGTATCTTCATTTTCATCATATGCTGATATATTTAATGACAAGTACGAATTAAGTGGCATATGTTTTTGTCTCATTGATGATTTTATTGCTGTTTGTAATTGTCTTTCTACGCATAGATTAGCAAAAGTTTTAAAAGAACTTTGTTTTTCAGGGTCAAAACTTTTAATGGCTTTAAATAATCCTATTAAGCCTTCTTGAATTATATCTTCTTTTTCGGCTCCTACAATAAAGTATTTTCCAGCTTTCATGCTGACAACTTCAGTGTATTTTTCTAAAAGGTAATTTAAGGCCTTTTTGTCTCCATTTTTTATTTTTTGAATCAATTTATTATCATCAAGAGTATCAAATTCTTCATTTTGAAAATATAAATTTTGCATTCGTTCCCTAACCATTCCTTTTGCTTAATCTATTTTGTATTATATTGTCAAAGTATTTATATGTCAATACTTTGAGCAAATTTTTATTGTAAAACATCTTTTATAGCTTCACCTATAATTTTATTAACATCAGCCATCATTACATTAAATCTTACTTCTTTGTCAAAATAATCCTTAACTTCTGGATTTTTAACTAGAATATTATATAATTCTTGTAATTTTTTCATTTTTTCTTCTGATTGTTTTTCACCTTGTAATGCTAATACTTGTTCTTCATATCTTATTTTTTCAAATTCATCTATTTGCTTTTTTAGTCCTTCTACTGAATTCACTTTTTCTTTGGCTTCTTTGTATTCTGTAAATTCCCTACATTCTTTTATAGCTCTTGCTAAGTTATTTACTTCATCATATACGTTCATAATATCTCTCCTTTTTATTTTATAAAAGAGAGCTCTAATGGCTCTCTTTTGTATTTTTTCATATTTATTTTTATTCTATGCATAAGCTTGTCTTTTTTTGAATCCAAGTAAATTTGTAATTTCTTTGTCTGTATTTTTTGCTTTTTTTGTTTTTTGTGCTTCTTCTTGAGCAATTTGACGAGCTTGTCTTTCTGCCATTGTTTGACAAATTGCTTTTTGATATGTAAAGTGTGTATCTTGAGCAATTTTTGTCCAGTTATATTTATTTTTTACATCTAATTTTGCTTGTTTTACAACGTTAGCGCAAAGTTGTGGATTATATAATAATGAAAGAATTGAATCAGCTAATGAATTAGCATTTCCTGCGTAACTCTTCATTCCATTTACTCCATGATCAACTATTTCGTTAAGTCCTCCAACATCTGATACGACTACTGGTATACCTGCAAGCATTGCTTCTAATGCAACTATTCCAAATGGTTCATATGTGCTTGGGAAAACAGATATATCAGCACATTTATACATTTTGCATAAAGTTTTATGATCTAGGTATCCTGTAAAGTATACTTTATTTGATATTCCTAAGTAATCAACTTGTGCTCTTAATTCATCTATCATTCCACCACGTCCAGCAATTATTAGTTTAGCATCATTATATCCTTGTAATATTTTTGGCATTGCAGCTATTAAATTTTGTATTCCTTTTTCATATACTAATCTTCCTGAGAATAATATTATTTTTTCATTATCAGCTGCAAATCTTCTTCTGAATTCATAATCTCTTTCGTATCCAGCAAAGTTTGTTTGTGTTATTCCGTTAGGTACTACATTTATTTTTTCGTATGGCAATCCGAAAAGTCTTTGTAATTCACTTTTCATATAATTACTATTTACTATTACTTCTGTTGCTTCATATGTAAGCATCCATTCTGTATCATTGATGTATCTTTGCGTATTGTCATGTATTCCACTGTTTCTTCCTGCTTCTGTTGCATGTATTGTTGCAACGATTGGAATATCATATGAATTCTTTAATGATTTTGCAGCATATGCTACTAACCAATCATGTGCATGTATTACATCAAATTTTCCTTCTTTGTTTATTATTTCACTAGCTTTTGCTACAAGATTGAAATTTAATTGCATTATCCAATCTATGAAATTATTAGGGCTAATCATGTAATTATCAACTCTATATACTTTTACTCCATTATCATTTTCAAAGTATGGAACATCTCCATCTTTGTATGTAACAACAGTTACTTCATGTCCATCTTTTATTAGTCTTTGTGACAAATCATGAACAACTCTTGATATTCCTCCTACTATTCTTGGTGGATATTCCCATGACAACATTAAAATTTTCATTTTTTTCAATAGCCCCTTTCGTTTTTTATTACTTCTTCTTTAGTATATAATTTCTCTAGTGTCTATTTTATATAATAAAAAAATAAAAGTAAATAGAATTTTCAAAAAATTTTATTTTATCGACATTTTTCTAATTTAGTCTTGTTTTTTTATAATTTTATATATATTATTATATAAGTATTATTAATTTTACAAAGGAGGAAACAAAGTATGCCTAGAGCAAAAAAAGAAGTAGAAAAAATTGATGTAAAAGAAGTTTCTAAGGCTACTTCTACTGTCAAAAAGGCTGCTGCTAAAAAATCTAAAACTCCAGCTAAAAAAGTTTCTAAGTCTACAAAAACTGAGAAATCAGCTGCAAAATTGGATAATACAGTTTTAAAAACAACTAAAGAAAAATCCGTAAAAAAATCTAAAACAACTACTAAAAAAGCTAGTTCTTCTAAGACTTCAAAAGCTAGAAAAACTAAAATAGCTAAAGTTCCATCTTTAGCTACTAAACGTAGAACAAAATCTGTTTCAAAAGAAAAAGAGACAAAAAAAGATTTTGCACATATTTTAGAATATTATGATTTACCTTATCGTTATAATGAAACTGTAGTTAAAATTTTAGCTCAAACGCCTAAAATTTTATTTGTTTATTGGGACATTTCAGACAGTGATAGAGAAAAATATGTAGAAAAATATGGTGAGTATTTCTTTAATGATACTTATCCTGTTTTAATTGTTCATAATAAAACTTTAAATTATTCACAAGAAATTGAGATTAATGATTTTGCTAATAGTTGGTATATTCACTTACCTGATTCTCGTAGTGAATATTATGTTGAACTTGGCAGACGTTTTAAAGAATATGCAAAGAGAAATCCAGAAATGCCTCACAAAGAAGAGATTAATTCTGTAATACCTGTGTCTTCTTCAAATGACTTGATTATGCCTAATGATCATGTTCTTTTAGAAGAAATTAAACCACAAGTTAAATATAGAAATGTTAAAACAAATGAGGAAACGTTTAAAAATACTACTCGTATTTTAGCAAATAATAAATTAATTGATTTTTATAATTTGTATAAGGAACTTTATCAAGTTGAAGATTTGTCTTCATTCTTTACTTTAAGTAACCCATCTTCTGGGAACCCAACTTCAACTTTTAAATAAAATTTGGCAAAAGCTATTATTTTTTAAGTTGTTGCTTTTGCCTTTTTCATTTCAAACAAATTATACAAAAGGAGATTTTTTATGGATAAAAATAAAGGATACGTAACTTTTATACTTCATGCTCATTTGCCATTTATTCATCATCCAGAAAGCGAAGACTATTTGGAAGAGCAATGGCTTTTTGAAGCTATATCTGAAACATATATCCCATTATTACTTAATTTCAAAAAATTAGAGGAAGAGAATGTTAAGTTTAGATTAACTATGACTATGACTCCCCCTCTTCTTTATATGCTTGATAATAAATTGTTACAAGAAAGATATATAAAATATTTAAAAAAACATATAGAACTTGCTAAAAAAGAATTAAAGAGAACTGTTTATGATGAGAGAGTTCATAATTTGGCTCAATATTATTTTGATAGATATTCTAATGATTTGCACGTTTTCAAGGATGTTTATGATTGTAATTTAATTACTGGTTTCAAGCATTTTCAAGATGCTGGTTTCTTAGAAATTATTACTTGTGGTGCAACTCATGGTTATTTTCCTATTTTATATGTTACACCTCAAACAGTTCGTGCTCAAATTGCTGTTGGGGTTCAAACTTATAAAAAGTATTTTGGAAAACAACCTCGTGGTATTTGGCTTCCTGAATGTGGTTATATTCCTGAGGCTGATCAATATTTAAAAGAGTTTGGAATTGAATATGCAATTGTTGAATCACATGGTATTTTATATGCTGACCCTGCTCCACTTTATGGAACTTTTGCTCCTATTGTCTCTCCTGGTGGTCTTGTTGCTTTTGGTAGAGATATTGAGTCTTCTAAACAAGTTTGGAGTTCTATTTGTGGTTACCCTGGTGATTTTAATTATAGAGAATTTTATAGAGATATCGGCTATGATTTAGATTATGATTATATAAAACCTTATATTGCTTCTAATGGTGTTAGAGTTCATACAGGTATTAAATATTATAGAATAACATCAAAATCTGGTGAAAAAGATTATTACAATCCAAGATGGGCTATGGATACTGCTGAAATGCAAGCTGGCCATTTCTTAGATTCTAGAACAGCACAAATCGATATGCTTTCTAAGTTTATGGATACACCTCCTATCGTTGTTTGTCCTTATGATGCAGAATTGTATGGTCATTGGTGGTATGAAGGTCCTTATTGGTTATATGTATTATTCAAAAAAATTTATTATGATGATTGTAATTTTACTTTGATTACTCCTGGTGATTATATTGATAGACATCCTAGTATTCAGGTGGCTTCTCCTTGTCGTTCAAGTTGGGGTGCTAATGGATATAGTGAAGTATGGTTAAATGAATCTAATGATTATGCTCATCGTCATCTTCATAAAGCTGGTAATAGAATGGTTGAACTTGCTAACTTATTTCCTGATGAACAAGATGAAGTTAGAAAAAAAGCTTTAAATCAATGTGCTCGTGAACTTCTACTTGCTCAAAGTAGTGACTGGCTATTTATTATTACTAATGGAACTATGGTTGATTATGCTAAGAAGAGAATTAAACAGCATATTGGTCGATTTACTAAACTTTACTATCAAATTAAAAATGATAAAATTGATGAAAAGTTTGTTGATGATATTTATGAGCAAGACTTAATTTTTGATAATATTGATTATAATATTTATAGGTAAAAGTGGATTTAAAAATCCACTTTTTTGTTAGTTATTACTGTTTCGAATAGTTTAAATCAATTGTGTTTATATCATTCATATTTGATATGAACTATATTTATCTTGAGTTTGTTGGATATTGACAAACTCTTTTTTTATGCTTTGGAATAAACTATTATAAATTGTTAATAATACATTTTGTAGGAGGCTTTAGCTATGTTTACTTTAATTCTACAATCTTCTAGTGAAACTCAAGAAATATATTCCTATATTTCTAAGAAAAATATTCTACAAAATATGAAAAAAGATAATAATTCAATTATTTTTGAATTTGATAATTTTGATGCTGAATGTAAAAAATTTTCCCTGCTTCTTTCTAATATGATTATTGATTTATATGAAAAAAAATTAATCAAGAAAATAATTAAGAAAAATTATTTTTACTTTGATGAATTTGAACAAATTCAAATTTCTAATATCTCTTCTTCTATTGTTGAAGAGGACTCTCAAAGTAAAAAAGATTTAGTTTTTCTTTCTACTTATGATTATATAAAAAATCATTCTTCTATGATTTTAGCTGGTTTTATTAATTTTAGACTTCGTGATTATCTTGAAGTAATCGAGTATTTAGTTGATTTATCTGTTAATAATTTTATTATTAATCGAGAATATGATAAATTTATAACTTTGCTTTGTGATTATATTAATTCTGAACCTTCTAAGATTGATGTACTCCACTTAATCTATATTAATCAAGAATCTATTCTCCTTGACAAAAATAAAAATCCTGTTCCCATTGATAATAATATATTAGATGCAAAATATTTGTCTGACATTTCTTTTTCAAATAATGATTTTGTTTTGAACACTATTTTAAATTTACTTCCTAATAAATTATATGTTCATGTTTTAAGTGAAGAAGATGAATTTTTATCTACATTAAAGAAAATTTTCTCTAATAAAATCTATTGTTGCTATGGTTGTGAAATTTGTTCTCTTTATAAATCTGCTTCAGATTTTATACATTTTAATAATACTAATTAAAGCATGCAATATCTGGTTTTAAATCAGGTATTGTTTTTTTTGGCTATTGAATTTTTTTATTTATAATTGATATAATTAGATTAGTATAAATTATAAAAAGGAGTTTTATTATGTCAGCATTTGTATTAAAAATTATTGCTTGTATTAGTATGCTTTTATGTCATATTCCTTTTGTATTTTCCAAATTAGCTATTCCTCTTATTTATATAGGAAAACTTGCTTTTCCTATATATGCTTTTTTAATATCTGAAGGATATGTGCATACAAAAAGTTTTTCTAAATATTTAGTCAGATTATTATTTTTTGCAATTATTTCGCAAATACCGGCTATGCTATTATTTGAAGGTAAAAATTTTACATTATATTTTAATATTTTCTTTACATTGGCTTTTGGATTATTAGGAATCAGGGTATTTGATAAAATAGAAAAAAAATATATTAGCTATCCTTTAATAGCATTGCTTGCTGTTATTGCTAATTTACTAGGTTTTGATTATGGAGCTATTGGAGTTCTTATGATAGTTTGCTTTTATGTATTTAAGAATCATAAAATGTATATGGTTTTATCTGAATCGCTTTTAATGATTACTTTGTATGTACATAAATTATCTGTGCTTACTGTTGTAAATGTTGCTACCATACGTTACGTTTTATTTCAGCTTCTATTTTCTATTATTTCTTTATTATTTATTCTATTCTATAATGGAAAAAGAGGAAAAAATAGTAAAGCAATTCAACTTGGTTTTTATTTGTTTTATCCGGTTCATTTATTTATACTTTGTTTATTAAAATATATTGTAGCATAAAAAAATCTCCACTTATCAAAGTGGAGATTTTTAATTTATTACATTGCTTCTCTAAATAATCTAATAAAGTCTTCTTTTGATACTTCTCTTGGATTTCCTGGTTTGCAAGGATCTTGCATTGCTTTGTCAGCAAGCATTGATAAATCTTCTTCTTTGCATCCTGTATCTTTTACTCTCATTGTAATTCCAACTTTCTTTGATAACTCTTCTATCATCCAAACGAAAGTATTTATTACATCTTGGTCGTTTAAGTGTGCAGCATCTGGTCTTCCTATGTTAACTAGTATTTCTCTAAATCTATCTGCACATACAGCTCCATTAAATCTCATAACTGTTGGTAATAAAATAGCATTTGCTACTCCGTGTGGTGTGTCATATACAGCACCTAATTGGTGAGCCATTGAGTGAACTATTCCAAGTCCAACATTTGAGAATCCCATACCAGCTATATATTGTGCTAATCCCATATTCTCTATTGCTTTTTCATCTTTTTCATTTACTGCTGCTGGTAAGTTTTCAAATATTAATTGAATTGCTTTCATATGGAACATATCAGACATTGTGTTATGTGCTTTTGTGATATATCCTTCAACTGCGTGTGTTAAAGCATCCATTCCTGTTGATGCAGCAATTGATTTTGGCATTGATGCCATTAGGTCTGAATCAACTATTGCTAAAATTGGAATATCATGTGGATCAACACATACCATTTTAATTTTTCTTTCTTCATCTGTGATTACATAGTTTATTGTAACTTCAGCTGCAGTTCCTGACGTTGTTGGAAGGGCTATTAATGGTAATCCTTTATTCTTTGTGTTTGATGCTCCATTTAATGATACAACATCCATTCTATCTGGGTTTGTCATTAAAATTGAAATTCCCTTTGCAGTATCAATACTAGATCCTCCACCTACTGCAACTATTACATCTGCTCCAAATTCTTTACATTTTTCTACTCCGTCTAATACATTTTTTATTGTTGGGTTTGGTTTAACTTCAGAATATACAGTATATTCTATTCCTGCTTTATCAAGAACTTCTGTTACTCTTGCAGTTACTCCTACTTCAAATAATGCTTTATCTGTTACGACTAATACTTTTTTGAAACCTCTTTCTTTAATTTCTCTTGGCAATTCTTCTCTTGCACCTTTTCCAAAATATGAAGTTTCATTTAAAACAAATTTTGTCATTGGTTAACATCTCCTTTTCTTTTTTCTTGAGTTCTTAGTTATTATACCAATAAATTTTAAAAATATATACCTTTTTTAAAATTCTATTGAATAACCATCTCCTGGAACAATGATATTATTGTTCTCTAGTTTTTCAGCTTCAAGTCTTGTAGCTTCTTTCATATGTGTTAAAATAATTGTATTATTAGGATATTTTTCTGAATATTCTTTAATATTGTCTATGCCAATATGTGTTTGGCTTCCAATTTTCACTGAACAATCTGATACTATTATTGGTGATTTTTTTAACATATATTCAACAGCATCACATTTTGATGTATCACCTGTAAACGCACACATTTGATTATCTATTGTTATTATATATCCTTGGCTGTCTGGTAGCATATGCTCTACTTTTACCGCTTCTATTGTTGTATCTTCTATATATTTTGTCTCTCCTGGTAATATTTCCATGAAATTAATTTCTAAGTTATCTTTTATTCTTTCTTTCCATTCTCCTGGAAATGCAAGTTCAAATAAATCTTTCGTTCTTTTTTCAATATCTTTTGGTCCAACTATATTCATTTTTTTGTTTGTCATTTGAGACTTTTCTAATATTATAAATGGTAAATCAAAAATATGATCTGCATGATAATGAGTAATAATAATTGTTTGGATTGAATTTAAATCTTCTCCAAATCTTTTTATTTCTCTACATGCACCATTAGGTATGTCTATTAATATTTTTTTATTTATTAGTGAACATGCACTATTCTGCATTGTCCCTATACAACCAGTTCCGATTAATTTTACTTTCATACAATCCTCTTTTATTTAAAAATTTCTTTTACTCTCATACTTAATTTACTTGCTAAAATTCTATGTCCATCTCTGCTTAAGTGTATTCCGTCTTCTCCTACTAGCCAATCTTCATTTCCAATGAAATCACAATCATTTCTCATTGCTATATCTTCATATATTTCTGAAAGTTTTCTTGATTTTTCTATTCCACCAATAAACTTTGGATTTTCTTTTGTTATTATTGGTGGAGCAACAATCAATAGTTTTGGACATGTTTTTCTGCATACAGATTTTCTGGAAATAATCTTTTTAACAAAACTTTCTTCAAATATTTCTCCAATTTCTTTTGGATTTCTATAAAATTCTGTTTTTAATTCATTTGTTCCAAGCATTATTATTACTAAATCGATGGGATCATGTGTATCTAAACATGGTAGCAAATATTCAGCTCCGCTTCTACCTTCTCTATCTCTACGTTTATCTACTGATATTAAAGTTCTACTATTTAATCCTTCTTCGATGATCTCATACTTGTCTCCTAACATTCTCTGAAGTGCTCCTGGCCATCTTTCATCTTTGCTAAATCTTTGATGGTCTGTTCCTGGTATGTAGCCCCATGTATTTGAATCTCCATAGCATAAGATTTTTATTTTCTCTCCCATTTTCGTACTCTCCTTCCTTGGTGTTTCTTGTTATAATATATCAAATAAAAATATTATTTTCAATTTTATAATAATGTTTTTGAATAATTTTGATATTTATATAAAAAAATGAACCTTCCTTATTAAACAAATTTTGTCTAACAATTTTGGTTCACTTCACATTGTGTTCTCCAATTTATGACATTAAAAATCTTATCTTTTTTGATTAACAACTTGGATTCATTTTTAATTTTATACTTTTAATTTATTGCCACATTTATTCCTTTGGCAACAATGTCTTTCATGTTATCTATTAGGTCATCTATTTCTTTAGGTGTAACAATCATATTGTATTCGCCAATATTTAGGGCATTCTTTACATCTTCGTAATTATCTTTATCATGTAATTGATTTAAATACTCATTTGACATAGCTTCATCTTGCAATTTTTCAATAAACAAATCTAATCCTTCGCTAACTATTGTTGCAAAATCTAATACTGTTGGAATTCCTATTGCTATAACAGGTATTCCTAATGTTTCTTTTGAAAGTTCTTTTCTCTTATTTCCAACTCCTGCTCCTGGAATAATACCTGTATCTGAAATTTGTACTGAACTGCTTATTCTTTCTACACTTTTTGAAGCTAAGCTATCTATTGCTATTATTAGTTTTGGCTTTACATTATCAACTATTCCTTTTAGTATCTCCTGAGTTTCTATTCCTGTGCTGCCAAGTACACCTGGTGAAATTGCTGAAACTTCTCTGTCATTTTCATTAACATACTGTGGCAAGTATTTAAATATATGTCTTGTAACATCTACACTTTGTATTACTTTTGGTCCAAGCGAATCTGGAGTTGAATATAAATTTCCCAACCCAACAACTAGAATTTCATCTTTGGGATTTATAAGACCTTTTATCAACTGTTGAAGTTCACTTGAGATGGTAAATGATATTTTATCTTTTTCATCATTTGTAATATTTCTCATTTTTCTTACATCTATTGTTACATAATTTCCTATTGGCTTTTGAATTGCCTTGGCTCCTTCGTCATCTTTTACTCTTACATTATAAACATGTATTGTATCTGATATTTGCTTTTCTTCGCTTTCTATTCCTGGTATCTCTTGAGAAATTTTATTAATCTTTCTGAATACATCTCTTCTCTCTACTGCTAAATCTGTTCTAAAATCCATAAAAAACCTCCTTTTTATTATTTTTTATCAAAAGGAGGTTTTTATTCATTTATTATTCTGATATTTTAAAAATTTCACCTAATGGTCTTTCTTCATGGATTCTTTTTATTGCTTCTCCAAAAGTTGGAGCTATACTTAGAACTGTTAATTTATCTATTCTTTTTTCTTTTGGAACTGGTACTGTATTTGTTACTACTAATTCTTTTATTGGTGAATTTTTTATTCTTTCAATTGCTTCTCCAACTAGAATTCCATGAGTAGCTGCTGCATATATATTTCTTGCTCCATATTTTGATAATACATTAACTGTTTCCATTAAAGTTCCTGCTGTACTTATTTCATCATCAAAGATTATAGCATTTTTATCTGTTACGTCTCCTATGATTGTACTTGAAATTGCTTTATCATTATTTCCATCTCTTCTTTTATCAACTAATGCAATTGGGCAATTAAAGAATTTTGAATATTTATAAGCTTTTTTTGCACTTCCGGCATCTGTTGCTATTATTACCATATCTTCTATTTTTTTATCTAAAAAGTATTTTTCTAATATGTATTCACCTGTTAGTCTGTCACAATTTATATTAAAGTATGCTTGAATTGCTGCGTTGTGTAAGTCACATGTTATTACTCTTGTTGCTCCTGCTGCTTCAATTATTTGTGCCATTAGCTTTGCTGTTATTGGTATACGTGGTTGATCTTTTTTATCTGATCTTGAATATGGAAAATATGGTAATACAACATTTATATTTTTGGCTGATGCTCTTTTAGCTGCATCTATTGTTATTAATAATTCCATTATTCTTTCATTTACTGGTGGCTGTGTTGTTTGAACTATGTATACATCTTTTTCTCTGACTGTTTCTAATAATTGAACAAAATTGTTATCATTTTTAAATTTTAGTGAGTTAATTTTTCCTGGTTCAATTTTTAGATAGTCACAAATTTCTCCTGCAAATTCTTCAGCTGTTGGACATGCAAATACTTTGATTTCTTTCATTTTTTATCTCCTTTTTTATATAATAAAAACTCCTTTTATTTTATAAAAGAAGTTTCATTTACGACTATAAATCCAGATCGTCTCCATCTGGATCTCCATCTCCATATGTATCAGTATTTTTTGTTTTATTTTCTAATTTATTAGATTGCATTTTTTCTATTGCCATTTCTTCATTAACAACAACTCTTGGGCAAACCTCATCAAAATTGTTTTCTACTTTTTTTGAAGTTTGTTTTATAGGTTCTTTTTCTGTTTGTTCTTGAGATTGTGTTTGATTTTTTTTATTCTTTAATCCTGATATTTTATCTTTTAATTTAGCAAATATACCAGTTGCTTTTGCTCCAATAGCTCCACCAATAGTAGCTAAAATTCCTATTTTAGCTATTGATTTACTTGCTTTATTTTCAATATTTTCTATATCTTCTTCTGTTAAATCCTTTTTATCTAACTCTTTTGCTATTTCTTCTGCAATTTCATCACCTTCAATAATTAGGTCATCTGCAGAAATGTCTTTAAAATCTATTCCTACTTTGCTAAGTTCCTCCACATGTGTTATAAACTCAGCAACATTCGATATTTTTGATATATCACTCATTGAATCTAAGCATACACTTCCATTATCATGTAAAAAAATTGAATATGGTGATTTACTATTTTGATTAACTCTTTTAAAAATCATATTTCCTATTGCTTCTGCAATTACTGGACTTGTTTTAGCATACTTCATATATTCTCTACTTACAAATGACATGTACTTTGGATTATCACTTCTTATAATCTTGTTCATGTTGTTTAAATATTTTTTTACACTTTCTTCTTCCATTTCTTTCTCCTTGATTTTTTTGAGTATCTTCTTTGAAATTATAGCATATGGCCGAAAAGATAACAACATAAATAACAAAAATGGACATTCTAAAATGTCCATTTTATTTTTATTCTTCATCCCAGTTATGGTATACATCTGATACATCATCTAAATCATCAAGTTTTTCTAAGAAGTTTTCCATTCTTTCTGCATCTTTTTCACTCAATTTTACATATGTATTTGGTACCATTCTTACTTCAGCTTCAACAAATTCTAAATTATTTTTCTCTAATTCTTCTCTTACTGCTGAGAAATTTTCTGGTGCTGTTGTGATTTCATAGCATTCGTCTTGTGCTTCAAAATCTTCTGCTCCAGCATCTATTGCTAATAGCATTAAATCGTCTTCGCTCATTGATGTGCTTTCTTTTTCTATTACTATAACACCTTTTTTCTCAAACATGTATGAGACACATCCTGTTGTTCCTAAATTTCCACCTGCTTTATCAAATACATGTCTTATATCTGCTGCTGTTCTATTTCTATTATCTGTTGATGCATTTACTATAACAGCTACTCCTGAAACTCCATATCCTTCATATGTAATCTCTTCGTAGTTTGTAGAATCATTAGATCCAGATGCTTTTTTGATTGCGTTGTTTATTGTATCGTTTGGCATGTTTGCTGCCTTACATTTTGCTATAACATCTTTTAATTTAGAATTACCTGCAGGATCAGGTCCACCTTGTTTTACTGCTATTAATAATTCTCTACCTAATTTTGTGAAAACTTTTCCTCTTGCAGCATCTGCTTTTCCTTTTTTGGCTGCAATGTTATGCCATTTACTATGTCCTGACATGGTTAATTCCTCCTTTTAATTTTTTATTATACAAAATAATTTGTATGCGATTTTTTACTTATATATATTATCACACTTTTTTCTTTTTGTGTAGCCCTTTACGTGGATTTTTATTTTATATTTAGATAATAACAAAAAACACAGGTACTCCTGTGTTCTTCGTTATTAAATCATTATTCAATTTTTTCATTCTTTGGTCATTTTACTGTGATGAGTTTATATAAGCCTCCGATTCCTGATATTGCTCCAGCATATTCTAAATATCTGTATGCTTCGTCATTAAACATTACATGACAGATTGCACATATGGAGCAAACTCCAATCATCAATATAACATACATAAACCATCCAAATAACTTCATGAATGTCCGCATCATATCTGATACCTCCTATGAATGATATAATTATTATACAACTTTAATATTTTCGTTTCAATAGCTTTACATAATTCAAAATATTATTTTATTTTCTTATATTTTATGTAACTTGTTACTGCACATGCACTTGAAATGATCATGCCAATTACAATTAAGAATCCATTCCATCCTGTTTTAGGTAAATTTGTATCACTTGTTGTTTTTGATCCGCCATTACTATTTGAAGAATTACTTATAGTGCTTGTTGTTTGATTTTTAGTATTATTATTTTTATTGCTGTTAGTATTATTTGCATTATTATTTTTGTTATCATTTTTATTGTTAACTTTGTTGTCAGCTTTGTTATTATCTTTGTTATCATCTTTGTTATCATCTTTGTTATCGTCTTTGTTATCGTCTTTGTTGTCGTCTTTGCTATCGCCTTTGCTATCGTCTTTATTATCGTCTTTGTTGTCGTCTTTATTATCATCTTTGTTGTCATCTTTGTTGTCATCTTTATTATTGTTAATTGAATTAACTTGAATAGCTTCAACATGTGTGTTTCCAGCTTCGTCTTCTACATAGATAGTATATATACCATTTTCAGTTATATTAATTATTCCTGTTGCTTCTTTGCCATCATTTTCATTTTCAATTTCAAGCTCTTGACCTTTTTCATTAAAATATTCTGATGTTTGTTCACCTTTTGCAAATTTTATTTTAGCTATTTTTGTTAAATTGTCTATTGCTGTAATTGTTAGTTTTATATTTTTTTCATTTGGTTGTTCTGCACTTAATCTTATTTCTGGCGCTGTTTTGTCTATTATAAAAGTAACTTTTGTTTCATTTTTTGCTTTGTCAGTTGCTGTTAATTCATATAATCCTTCTTCAGATATTTCTGTTTTATTTTGATAATTTTCAACTACTTCATTATTTTTCTTTAAGATAATTTTATCTAAATTCTCATCTATAACTTCAGGTGTAACTGATGTTTTATATATTTTTTTATTTTCAACTCCGGTAATTTCTGGAGCTTTTGTATCAGGGTCTGGTGTTGGTTCTGGATTTTTATCTTCTATTCCAGTTACATCCCTTGTAATCATTGCTTTATATCCATTTTCGTCTTCAATGTATATGTTGATTGTGCAATTTTTCTCAACTGTATATTTTCCAGTTACTTCTCTTCCTTTTTCAATATTGATATTTTCTCCATTTGTTTTGAAGTAATCTATATCTATATCATTTCCTACCGCAACTTTCATCTTAACTATATCAGCTAATGAATCTTTTGCAGTAATTGTTAATTCTTTTTTATTTTCTTCATTTTGAGAAAGTAATATTTCAATTGAATTTGTCGCACTAACTCTGAATTGTGTTATCTTTTTGTAACCAGCTTCATCTTCTACATAGATTAAATAATCTCCATCTTCTTCTATTGTATGTGTAAGATTTATTTCTTTTGCTGGTGTTATTGTAAGGATTTTTCCATTAGTGTTAAAGTCATCTATATTATTAATTTCAGATCTTTTGGCTATTTTAATTTTGGTTATATTACATACTGTATCTATTGCTTGTAATTTTATTTCTCTTGCTGAACTTGCAATCTTTAAATTTGTCGTTATTGGAGTTTTGTTCTCACCTAAATATATTTGCTTTATACTACTATTTCCTTTGTCGTCCTCAGCATATATAACATACAAACCTTCTTTTGTTGCTGATGTATATTTTACGTTTACATCTTCGCTCTCTACAAATTCTATTTCATCACCTGTTGTTTTAAAATCTATTTTATCATCATATTTTTCTTTCTTAGCTATTTTTATTAATTTGATAATATTGCTTTTACTAGTTATTTGTATGTTTAAGTTAAATAAATTTTCCTCATCTCTTGTTAAAGTGATCTCTGGAGACTCTGCTGGATCTTTTATTGTTATGTGATTTAACATTCTGTCTCCTCTTTCATTTTTTGTGTATATTGTATAAGTGCCATATCCATCCATTTCAAAAGATTCAGTAATTTCTTTTGATGGTGTTATATCAAAACTATAAACATCTTCGTTTGATTCTTCAAAGTAAGATATATCTGCTAATTTTATTTCTTTATGTACATATTTTAAATCTGTTATATTATAAGTTGTATCTTTAGCTGCGATAGTTATTGTATTTGAAGTCCTTTTTACTTTCACACTTAAAGTTGTTTCAGCTCCAACCATTTCGTTATTCTCTATTTCAAACGCATTTGCGATTATTGGTAATATCATTTGTGAAATTAGTATTCCTATCATTAAAATTGATATGATTAATTTTTTTCTCATTTACATCCCTCCTCGAGTAGTTATTATACCACGATTTTGCTATTTTTAAAAGCCTAATAAAGCTAGTTTGTAGTATTTTATTAATAATAAAAAGGCAAGATATTTTTGAACTGTACCCACCAGAGTAGATATTTATAAAGTTCATTTCATTTTGATCCTGCCTTTTTATAATAATTTTTATTATATTTTACTATATAATTCTTATTTTATTTTTACTCTTACTTTCTTCATATGGCAATTCTACTATAAATGTTGTTCCTTTCCCCTTCTTACTTTCAATTCTTATTTCGCCATCTGAAAGTGTTATAATTCTTTTTACAATTGATAATCCCAGTCCACTTCCTTCACTACCATGGGATTCATCAACTTGATAAAATCTTTCAAAAGCTTTTCTTTTTTCCGCTTCTGTCATTCCAATTCCATCATCTTGAATTGATATAATCGCTTTCTCTTCTTTATTTTTTATTGTTATATGTATATGTCCATTATTATTAGTAAATTTAATTGCATTATCTAATAAGTTCATCCATACTTGATGCAGTAATTCTTCATCTCCATTTATTACTGTATCAGGTAAATCATAATTTATTTCTATCTGTTTTTCTGCTCTTTTATTATCTAATAATAAAATTACTTTCTTAATTTGTTCACCGATATTTACATCTTTTTTATTATTTAATTTTTCTTTGTTCTGTAATTTGGATAATTTTAATATATTACTACTTATATTAAGTAATCTATCTGATTCTTCGACTATAATTTCCATATACTCTTTTTTCTCTTCTTCTGTTAAATCTGCTTCTTCTAACAATTGAGCGAATCCCTTAATTGAGCTAATTGGAGTTTTCATTTCATGTGACATATTGTTTATAAAATCTTTTTGCAAAATTTCTATTTTACTTAAGTCTTTAACCATGACATTAAAGTTCTTTGTTAGTTCACCTATTTCATCTTCTCTTTGTGTTTCTAGTTGAATTTCAAAATCTCCTGCTGCTACTTTTTGAGTTGCTTCATTTAATTGTTTTATTGGCTTTAATATCTTTTTCGCACTATATCTCATTATTATAATAATAAAACCAACTGAGGTTCCTATTGATATAACGACGCTTCTTTGCACAATTCCTACAACTTCCGTAGCTTCTATTTTTTCTCCATTCTTATTGCTCTCTTCTACTTTACGTTGTAATGCGTTACTTACACTGAAATAAAATATCAATATTGATACAATCATTAGTGTAATAAATACTATAACAAATTCTTTTATTAAATTTCTCTGTAAAGATTTGTGTCTACCTAATATTCTTTCTAACATTTTCTATTTGTGTAACCAATTAAATATTTCATTTAACTGGTCTCCTTTCTTTTATTTGATTATTGCTTTATATCCAATTCCTCTTATTGTTACTATTTCAAATTCATTTATATCCTCTAATTTCTCTCTTAATCTTTTTATATGTACATCTACAGTTCTAAAATCTGATTCATTTTCTAAGCCCCATATTTCTTCGATTAAATCTTGTCTTTTAAAAATAGTATCTGGCGTACTTAACATTTTGTATAGCAAATAGAACTCTTTTTGTGTTAATTGATATACTTTATCTTTTTTTCTTATTTCTAGTTTATCATAATCTAATTCTACATCACCTATTTTAATCTTTTTTTCATTTGCTTGATTAGATCGCTTTAATAGTGATTTTACTCTCATTATTAATTCATCAATATTTATTGGCTTTACCATGTAATCATCTGCACCAAGAGAAAAGCCAACTCTTTTATCTTCTATATCTTCTTTAGCTGTTATTATTAAAATTGGTGTATTGTAATTTGCATCTCTCAATTCTTTTATTAACTCATATCCATTCATTTCTGGCATCATTATATCTGTAACAATTAAATCCACATACTGGCGATCCATTAATTCTAATGCTTCTTCACCATTTTTGGTATCAAATACTGTATAGTTTGCTTTTTCTAAACACGTTACTATAAGTTTTCTTAAATTCTTATCATCTTCTACAACTAATATTTTAAACATTTCTACCTCTCTTTTTAGAAAAAATTTATAAAATAAATTTTGTATGCAATTGTAATTAATGCATTATATTAAAAAATAGAAGTAGCCTATTTTCATTTAAAAGGGGATAATGAAAATATAAAAATGGCTACTTCTAAGTTGACTATAATATACCAGCTTTTTATGAACTGTTTATGAACTATTTATATTTTATAGAAAAATTTTTGGTATCCATATTATTCCTGCAATTATTGCAGCCATTATTGCATTTATTAATACTGCTCCTGCAGCCACATCTTTTGCATATTTTGCAATCGGGTTAATATCTTTTGTGACTAGATTTACAGTTTGCTCTATTGCTGTATTTATTAATTCTGATGATATCACTAGTCCAAATAAAATAATACATACTATCCATTCTAGGCTTGAAATTTTATATAGTATTCCCATTATAATTACTACTACAACGGCTAATAAATGTATTTTTATATTTCTTTCTTTTTTTATTGCTTTTATTAATCCTTCAAAAGCATATTTAAATGATAATAAAAATTTTTTCATTTTCTATCTTTTCCTTTATATAAAAAAGTTAGTGCAATGCACTAACTTTTAATCGTTTCTTCTTCCGAAAATTGATAATATTCTAATAAACATATTAACGAAATCTAAGTACAATTGCATTGCACCATATATTGCAACTTTTTCTTGATCATATCCATAATTTTCGCTTAGCATTTTAACTTTATTCATATCATACATTGTTAATCCAGCAAATATTCCTAATACTACCCAATCTAAAAGAATATCTAATCCTGAACTTCCAACAAAAAGATTTACAAGAGTTAATATTAAAGCAACTATAAGTGCTGCTGTAAGTACTGTTCCCCATGAGCTCAAATCTTTATCTGTTTTGTAACCAATATATGCTAGTATTCCAAAGAAAGCTGATGTTGCAAATAAAGCATATGCAATTGTTGATAATTCAAATGCTGCAAATATAACAGAAAATGTTACTCCGTGTTAACATTGAATATAAGAAAAATAAAAATGTAACTGTTCCTGGTGACAATTTGTGAAAGCATAATCCAAATAGCAATGCAATTACTATCTGCCCTATTGCTATTGCAGTCCATCCACCTTCAATATCTAGAAATGCTCCTGTATAATAAGTAATTGCTGCAATTATTCCTGTGCTAAGTATTCCTAGAAACATCCATAAAAAAGTTTGCGCTAATGTTTTATTTGCGCTTTGAATTGTATTTGTTTCTTCCATACAAATTCCTCCTTTTGTACAAAAAGAGGAAACATAATTTTAACAATTTATATAATATCGTTATATAAATTATATGTCTCCCCCTTTATTGTATTTTATTATTTAATTATTAAAATAATGTTAACTATTAGTCAATTTTTAAGAATCCACCAAAAGCTTTGCTTGTTGGGTAATCTGGTAATATTTTAGATCCACCAGCAACAACAACTTCGTCTCCTGATTCTAAGTTTCCTAATTTTTTATGTTTTTCAATTCCTTCAGAAATAACTTTGTTTATATCTCCTTTGTTTTCAATATAAACTGGGAATACGTTCCATGCAATACCTAATTGACGGAATGTTCTCTTGTTATCTGTTACAACTAAGATTGGGCAAGCTGCTCCTAATCCAGATAATCTTCTAGCTGAATCACCTGTATTTGTATAGCAAATAATAGCATCAGCTTTGATATTTTTAGCCATAACACATACTGAATAAGCAATGTTATCTTCCATATCTTTTAATTCATAGTTATCATTTTGTTCAAATCTCTTCCAGTAATTAATTGTTGGCTCTGTTCTTCTTGCTATTTTATCCATAGTAGCAACACACTCTACTGGGAAGTCACCCATTGCACATTCTCCAGAAAGCATAACTGCACTTGTTCTATCATAAATAGCATTTGCAACATCGTTTGCTTCTGCTCTTGTTGGTAATGGATTGTGTGTCATAGACTCTAACATTTGTGTAGCTGTTATAGCTGGTTTGTTAGCTCTATTTGATAATTTAATAAATCTTTTTTGCATAACTGGTGGTTCTGTGAAATCAGTTTCTGTTGCCATATCTCCACGAGCAATCATTTGAACATCGGCATTAGCAACGATTTCTTCCATATGCTCTAATCCTTCAAAATTTTCAACTTTAGTGATTATTTTGATGTCTTTTCCACCATTTTCATCTAATACTTTTCTTACTTGATCTATATCATCTTTACCTCTTGTGAATGACATTGCAACATAGTCATATTCATGTTCACAAGCTGCTTTTAAGTCATTAATATCTTTTTCTTTTAATGCTGGTAATCTAACTGCTGTTCCAGGTAAGTTGATTGTTTTTCTACTTCCTAATCCATTTCCATGAACTACTGTACAGTGAATATCTTTGTCAACGATTTCGTCAACAACTAATTCTATTGCACCATCATCTATTAAAACTTTAGCTCCTGGTTTAACATCTTGATATAAGTTTTTGTAAGAAACAGATACTCTGTCTTTATCTCCAACTATATCTTCGTTAACTAATACGAATTTTTGTCCATCTTCTAACATGATTTTTTCATTTTTTCCAGTAACTAACATTCCTGTTCTTATTTCTGGTCCTTGCATATCAAGAATCATAGGAATTGGTAGGTCTAATTCTTCTCTTAATTTGATTATTGTTTCTGTTTTTTCTTTTTGTTCATCATAGCTACCATGTGAATAGTTAATTCTACAAACGTTTAATCCTGCTTTAAATAATTCAGGTAATTTGTTTTCACTAGCAGGTCCGATTGTTCCCACAATTTTAGTTTTTCTTAAATATGTTTTCATTTTCTATATCTCCTTCTTTTTATATATTTTTCAAATTTACCGATGTTTAGTATATCACAAAATTCTTTTTTTTCAAGTATTTTAAGCAATTTTTTGATAGTTTCATCATGTTATTATTTCTTTTTTTCAAATTCATTATTCATTTATAAATTTCTTAAATATCTTTTTATTATACATTTGTAAAATTATATATTAATATTTTTTCACATCTTGCTGTCGCAATCTTGATGAGCCCCGTTCTTTCAGAACTTTGGCTCATTCTTATGTAAAGATTGCTTCAATCGCATTCGCTTCGCTCATTTGGTCGCTGCGCGATGATTCAAAAATGTTAATATATAATTTTACTTGCATATTTATTTAAGTTATAACTTTATAATTGTGTTATTAAATTATAAAAAAGCGATGACTAAAAAGTCATCGCATAAATTTATCTTGTCATCCATTTTATCAAATTCATATTCTCAGAATCTAATAACATCTTATTCTTTGGCATAACTCTAAATGTATATCCAAAATTTCCGCCAGTTGTCAATTTTATCTTTGCAGCATATGTATAAAGATTATCTTCTTTATCTTCATCAACCTTCTTCATTTCAGTTACACAAACATTATTTACAATACCTGTATCTAATATTTGACCATAATATACTTGAACTGCAACATTCTCTGGTTCAAAATTTGGAAGTCTAACTTTACATTTTACTTCGATAATATCTCCAGCATTCATTTTCACGTTGTCAACATTGTCCTCTTGCGTAATTTCAATTTCATGCCATCTTTCTTTAGCAGATTTTTTCCATTTTACAAACTCATTAACATTATCTAAGTTCTTAAAGTTTTTATTATACATATCGCAAAGTGGCATATATATTCTTTCCATGTAGTCTACTAACATTCTTGATGTACTATATTTTCCACCTGTTGTTATAATAGAATTCTTCATGTATTTTACCCAATCTTTTGAATATCCTTTGTCATTTTGTTTGTAATATGTTGGTATAATTTTATTTTCTAATGTGCTATAAATGCTATCGCTATCACTATTATCTTGAATTTCGTAAGAATCATATTCTGTTTCTGTTCCGATTGACCAACCATTTGTTGTGTCGTATCCTTCAGCCCACCATCCATCTAATACACTAAAGTTTACAACTCCATTTACAGAAGCCTTTTCTCCAGATGTTCCTGATGCTTCCATTGGTCTTCTTGGATTATTTAGCCATACATCAACACCACTTACTAAATATCTTGCCATTCCTATGTTATAGTTTTCAAGTATAAATATTTTTCCTTTAAATTGTGGCATTAAAGATATTTCATGAATTTGTTTTATTAAATTTTGACCTTCAACATCTGCTGGATGTGCTTTTCCTGCAAATACTAATTGTACTGGTCTGTTTTCTTGATTTAATAATTGTGTTAATCTTTCAATGTCTCTGAATAATAATGTTGCTCTTTTGTATGTTGCAAATCTTCTTGCAAATCCAATTGTTAATGCATTTGGATTTAATTTGTTAACTACTTCATTTATATCTTCATAGCTGTATCCACTTCTCTTGTATCTTTCTGTTACATTCTTTTTGATAAGATTCATTAATTTTTCTTTTCTTTTTAAGTGTTCATTCCATAATTTTTCATCTGGAATAGTATTAATTTTCTTCCAAATGTTATCATCTTGAATATTATCTTGCCAATATGGTATTAGATATTGGTTATATAATTCTTTTAAATTAGGAGCAAGCCATGAACATGTGTGAATTCCGTTTGTTACATATGTAATTGGAGATTCATTTGCAGCTATATCTGGCCATACTTCTGAGAATAATTCTCTTGAAACAGCACCATGAAGTTTACTAACTCCATTTCTCTTTCCTGCTATTCTTAATGCTAAAATTCCCATATTGAATCCTGGCTCTAAGTTAACAGTTTCTTTCATTCCTAATTTCATAAATTCATCTCTTGAAATACCAAAATCGTCCCACATTCCTGCGAAATATTTGTCTATTAGTCCTAAATCAAATATATCGTTTCCTGCTGGTACTGGTGTATGTGTTGTAAATGCTGTTTGAGATGTTACAATCTCTTTTGCAATTTGGAATGCTACTTCTTTTTCTTTCATTGTATTCTTTATTAATTGAAGTGTTAAGAATGATGAATGTCCTTCATTCATGTGGTATACAGTTGGTTTTAATCCTAATTGTTTTAGTAATTCAACTCCTGCCATTCCTAAGACAATCTCTTGTCTTATTCTCATTTCTTTATCTCCACCATAAAGTTTCATTGTTATATTTTTGAATTCTTCTATGTTTTTATCTATATCTGAATCCATTAAGTATAAACTAACTCTACCAACTTGGATTTTCCAAACTTTTAAATATAGTGTGTTTCCTAACATAGGAAATTCTAATATCATATCTTGGTCATCAGCTGTTTTTACAGGATTAATTGGTAAGTTATATAAATCTATATTATTGTATTCTGATTCTTGTTGACCATATCCATTTATTTTTTGATTAAAATATCCGTTTTTATATAATAATCCAACAGCTACTAATGGTATTCCTAAATCACTAGCTGATTTCAAATGATCTCCAGATAATATTCCTAATCCACCTGAATATATTGGTAAGATTTCATCTAATCCATATTCAGCTGAAAAATATGCTATTAAATCTTGTTTGTTGTTAGGATATTTTTTTGCAAACCATGTATCTTTACTGTATATGTAGTTTTCATAGTATCCAACTACTTGATCATATAGTTTTAAAATCTCCTCATTTTTTGCTGCTTTTTCTATTTTTTCTTGTGCAACAAGTTTTAAAAATTTTGTAGGATTTTTATCTATTCTTTCCCACAAATCTGGATCAATCATTTTAAATATCTTTAAAAATTCTGTATTCCAAGACCACCATAAATTGTTTGCTATTTCTGTTAATTTCTTTAATTCTTTTGGTAATTGTGGAACAACTGTAATTCTATTAAAAATATACATTTTTTCCTCCTTTGTACATTCCGGATTTCTTTTGTAATCTCCTTTTTTCAATATATTAATTATCTATTAAAATATAATTTTTGTCAAATATTTTGCAATACTTTTTTGCTTATTTTTTCTTTACATTTATTTCTTTTATATTACATTTTTCTTACATTAATCTTATTCTTTTATTTAATTGTTATAATTTATTTAGGTCAAATTTTATTAGAGCGTGTACTATTTTTATAATTTATTCAACAGGAGGGTTTTACTATGAAAAGAGAAAATATGAAAAAAATAAGAACAGCGCGGAGACGTACACTTCGTACTTGTCTTCTGATTGCTACACTTGTTGCAATCATTTTTGGAACGGCTAGTGTTGCTAGTCTTGGAGGTAAAATAACATGGACACAGATCAGAATGGGTTATTACTATTCTGAAATACAGGATTTGGAATCTGAGCGTGCATCTTCGCAGGCTGAAGCTCTAAATCTTGTTGGAGAAGCTAGAAGAGCTTATCAGAATCAGGCAGATTCCTGTGTTGAACGTTCTGACGCTTTGTCAACATTAAGAAAAGAATTACATAACAGTAGTGATCCTGTCGTAGCTTTTGCTGCAAAAGATTACTTCGAGTTTAAGATTTTTTTGCTTGGTGTAGGCATTTTGTTAGGATGGGCACTTCTGCTTCGTATAATCTTTCGGCACATGGCTGAAATTGTTATTGCAGAAGAGAAAATTTTTTCTTTTGCTTTATCTGTATTCTTTGCAATTTCTGCGTTTGTTTGTTATCAGCTTTCTCGCTTATTTAGAACTTGCTCTATTATCTTTGTACCCGCGAGAAAAAAGAAAAACAAAAAGGCTAGAGTTGCAAAAGCTATACCTGACAGCAATGTCGTTCCATTTAGGGGAAGAAGAATTGGTTAATTCCATTTTTTAAGAGGTGTCTTGTCAAAGACACCTCCTTCTCTTTTTATTTAAAATAATTTTTTATATTTCCTTTTCCATCGTTGTAGTTTACTTCGATTATTCCGCCTGATAATATTGACATTTGTGGCGCTACATGTCCTACATCTGCATCATATACCACTGGAATATTTAAATCTCTTAATGCTTCTTTTATTGTTTCATCGTATGTAACTCCATAATCTTCTCTTATCATTAAAGGTCTGCCTAGTATTATACCTTTGCAGTGTTCAAAATACCCTGCGTTTTTTAGTTGCCATAAGTGTAAAAATACTTGTGGAGTTGACATTTCAAACACTTCAAGGAACCACACAATTCCATCCTCTTTGTATTTTTCTATGTATTCTTTTACTTTATCAAATTTTGTTCCAATTAAATTAATAATTACGTCTAAGCATCCGCCTATTGCTCTTCCTTTAAAAGATATTTCTTTTTCATTATTAAGGCTTTTCCATAATATTTTGTTTTGTAAGTCATATTCTTCATAAGGATCTTCTCTATCTTTCCATTCTGTTGTTTCACACTTTTCAAAGCTCTCTTGCACTATTTCGTGGCCTTCCATTATTTTTATAGAATCTTTTAATGATCTATGTAATTTTCGCATTCCAAAATCTTTTACTGTTGGCCCATATATGCAAGCTGTATCTAATAGTGTTGGAATTAAAAATGTTAATACTGTATTATCTGAATATCCTTGAAACCATTTTGGTTCATATTTTTTTAAGTCTTCCCAGTCAATGTAATCCAGCATTTCTGTAAGGTAATCTCCTCCTCCAGCTGATATAATTGCTCTTACATCTTCATTTTTCCATAGCTGCATAAACTGTTCTGTTCTTTCTTTAGCTGATGAACTTCTTCCTTTTTCTTCTGTTCTAACATTTTGAGTTTCAATAACCTTGTATCCCATATCTTCTATGTTTTTAATTGCATTATCTAATCGAGGTTGGTCTACTTCTTTTGTTATTCCTCCAGATGGTGCAGTTATACCTATGTATTTTCCTTGCTCTATTTTTTTAGGATATTTCATACGTGTATTCCTTTCCTTATATATTTTCAAAGCCATTATACTATATAAAAAAATTAAAGTCATTAAGTATTTTCATCAAATCTTTTTCATTATGCTTCTAATAATCAAAGATTTCTTTAATTTACTTAATGACTTTTTATTAATATTACCAAAATTTCAAAATATTTAAATGTTCTAATAAAATTTTAATTCCAAGGAAAATTAAAATTGCTCCACCAAATAATTCTGCTTTGTTTTCATATCTATCTCCGAAAACGTTTCCAACTTTAGTTCCTATTATGGATAATACAAATGTTATTATACCTATTAATGTTATTGCTAAAATTAAGTTTACATTTAAAAATGCTAATGTTATTCCAACTGCTAATGCATCAATACTTGTTGCAATAGCTAACACTATCATTGTTTTGAATCCTACATTGTCATTGCAATTTTCACTGCTTTCTTCACTAAAAGCTTCTTTTATCATGTTTCCACCAATTATACTTAATAAAATAAATGCAACCCAATGATCTATACTTGTTACAAAGCTTTCAAATCCTTTACTTAAGAAGTATCCTATTGTTGGCATTAGTGCTTGAAAACCTCCAAAATATAAACCAATTATTATAGCTTTTTTCCAATTCATTTTTTTCATTGATAGACCTTTGCATATTGATACAGCAAAAGCATCCATTGCTAGACCTAGACTTAATACTATTAATTCTGTTATTCCCACATTAATTCTCCTTTACTTACATTCTATGTTTCATTACTTTTAAGCAGAACAATATAGCATAGACAAAAAAGAACTTATCTGCATTTTTTGTGCAGATAAGTCTCATTATTTAAAATATATCCAGATTTTTATTATCATTATGTTGAACATATTACATATTTCTATGCTAATTACTCCCTCATCGTTTTTTATTATAACAATTATATATAATTAGGTAAATTACTATTTGGCTAGTTCAAAAATTGCTAGTGCATACATATTGCAAGCATCCATAAGATTCTTTTTGCTTATATATTCATCAACTTGATGACACATATCTGGTTCACCTTGTCTCATCGCTCCAAAGGAAACGCAATTTTGGAATGCTCTAGCAAATGTTGCTCCTCCTATTGCAATTGGTGTTTTGTGTTCTCCTGTATATTCGTTGTATATTTTACAAAGTTTTTGAACTAGTTCGTTGTCTTTTGGAATGTATAGGGCTTCTTTTTCTCCGGCAAATTTAACTTCTAATCCATCAAATGCTTTTTCTATTTTATCTTTTATTTCTTCTAAGTCCACATCTCCTGGAATACGTAAATTCATTCCTGCTTGTATTTTTCCGTCTTTTAATTCTAATCTAGCTAAATTTAATGTCAAATCTCCTAGTTCTTCGTTATCATGTTTTATTCCTAAACTTTCACCATTAGTTTCATTTCTAATATTATTTGCTAAAAGTCGTAGTAATCTTTCTTCCACATCAAATCTATTAAACATTTCATTTAGTAGCATTACCATTGCAGATACTGCATTTTTTCCTAATTCAGGATGTGCAGCATGTGCTTGGATTCCTGTTGTTTCAATATAAAATTCATTTTGCATTTTTGTGAAAGCAATATCTTCTGAAACTTTACTTAATAAAAATGCTTTTACTTCTTCTTCAATTTTAGAGTCAACTTCAATTTTAGCAGAGCAATATTTGGGAACTACATTTATTCTATTATTTTTGCAATCAATATCTTTTATTTTTATTTTATAATCTTCAATATAAGTTTCAGAAATATATGATGTTAATAACGCTTTTTCTGCATAAATACAAGGAAAATCAGCATCAGGACTAAATCCAACTGTTGGTTGTTCTTCATGTTCTTTATAATAATTGATGCATCTCCAATCATTCTCCTCATTTAAGCCAATAATTAGCCTAACTCTTTTATGTACTACTGTTTTCTCCATAACAGCTTTCATCGCATATAAACTAGCTATCATAGGTCCTTTATCATCAATAGTTCCTCTTCCATATAATTTTCCATTTTCTATTGTAAGTTCAAATGGTGGATGTTGCCAACCTTCTCCTTCTGGAACTACATCAAGATGTCCTACTATTCCAACTAATTCGTCACCTTCTCCAAACTCTATGTATCCACAATGTTTGTCTATATTTTTTGTTCTAAATCCCATTCTTTTTCCTATTTCTAAAAATGTATTTAGAGCGTTATCTATATTTTTTCCAAAAGGATACTCTGGATTATCATACCCTTCTAATTTACTTGGAATACGTATCATTGTTTCCAAATCATTTATTAATTCATTTTCATGAGAATCAATATATTCTTTAAACATTCTTATCTCCTTTTTCCAAAATCTCCATAATTGAATTTGCTGCTTTTTTTGCACTTCCTAATGCTCTGCATACTGTTGACTTTGTTTCTGATAGATCTCCTCCTGCATAAACACCCTCTATATTTGTTTTTCCTTTTTCGTCTATATCTATTAGCCCTCTTTCATTATATGCTAATCCTTCTTTTTCTAGAACTTCTTTATTAGGTTTTAATCCAATTGCAAACACTACGCTGTCAGCCTTAAATTCAAATTCTGTATTAGGCATATCTATTGCTTTTCCATCTATAACTTGTGTTTTAATGCATTCCACATTTTCAATTTTTCCATCTTTTCCATTTGCTTTTATTACTCTAGTTGTGAATACAGGATTTACTCCATCTTGTATTGCTTCTTCTAATTCGATTTTTCTTGCTGGCATGTGTTCAGTATCTCTTCTATATAATATATTAGACGTCTTCGCTCCCATTTTTAGTGCTGCTCTTGCTGAATCCATTGCCACATTTCCCCCACCTATTATTACTACATTTCCTAGGTTTGGAATAAAATTATTTCTATTATAAGCCTTTAAAAAATATTCTGAATCATATATTTGTTCAAAATTTCCTAAATCATATTTGCTTGGTGATTCTGCGCCTATTCCTAAAAATACACAGTCAAATTTTTCTTTAAGTTCCTTAATATGAATATTTTCTCCAAGTTCTTTTTCTGTTTCAAAATTAACTCCAAGCTCTTTTAACATATTTATGATTTCTTCTAAAAATTCTTTGTTTAATCTAAAATCAGGTATACCATATCTTAAAATACCACCAAGTTCTTTCTCTTTTTCATATATTGTTACTTGATATCCATTTTTTCTTAATTCATATGCACATTCTAATCCTGCTGGTCCTGAACCTATTACTGCAATCTTGCTTTGCTTTTCTTTTGATTTCTCTACATTAACTTTTTTATTATTTTTTCTAGCCCAATCGTTTACATATCTTTCTAGTGTTCCAATTTGTGTTGGTGTTTGTTTTATTCCTCTAACACATGAACCTTCGCATTGTTCTTCTTGCGGGCAAATTATACTACATATATGTGAAAATATATTATTTTCTCTTAATATTTCATATGCTTTTTCTAAATTATTATCAACTATTTCTGATATAAATTCAGGAATATTTGTATGCATTGGACATGCTTTTGAACATGGTTTCATTTTGCATTTTAAGCAATATTGTGCTTTTTCTTTTATATTTTCTTCAATCTCCATATATGTATTCCTCTCTTACTCTTCTACTATTTCTTTGATTCCTTCTATTTTCATAATGCTTGTTACAAGTTTATTTGTATTTATTGTTTCCATTAGTTTTCCTTTAACTTCTATATAGTCTGCTTCTGCTTTTATTCTTTTTATTCTTATTTCATCTTTTGCTAATATTTTTTCAATTTTTTTCATGTCATCATATACATGATCTGTGTATATTTTATAACTAAATTCATTATATTTCTCTACAGTATCTGATACTTTATATGAATAAGAAAGTATTATATAAACAACTGCTGTTGCAATTATTCCTATTGTATAAGCTCCAGATCCCACAAGAAGTCCTATACCTGTAACTGCTAAAAGGCTTGCTGCTGTTGTTAAACCTTTTACATGGAACCCATCTCTTAAAATTGTTCCTGCACCTATAAATCCTATTCCAGATAATAACTGTGCTGGTATTCTAGAAGGATCTGCTCCATCAACATTTTGTGATAAAAATATTCCACAAAGCATTATCATAACTGCACTCTCACCTACTAATACGTGAGTTCTCATTCCTGCTGGTTTTTTCCACGCTTCTCTCTCATATCCAATTATTCCTGTTAAAATTGCTCCTAATACAAGTCGTATTACTGCTTCAAATTCAAAGTTTTGTGTTATTGTTTGTAAAATTTCTAACATTATTTCTCCTTTCTTTTTCTTTTTTCTCTCAAAATACTTATCTATTTTAACATTAATTGAACCTCAAAACAACTTTTTTTGACTGGTCACCCAATAAAATTTAAGATTTTTTTATTTTCTTTAATATATTTTTTGTTTTTTGTACAACCTAATATTATTGATAAAAGGAGGTTTTATTATGATTAATCATCCAATTGAAGGATTAATGAATACTGCTATGAACAGCATAAAAGACATGATTGACGTTGATACCATTATTGGTGAACCAATTTCTACTGGTATTGACACTTTAATTATTCCAATTTCAAAAGTATGTTTTGGATTTGCTGCTGGCGGTAGTGAATTTAAAGGTGAAACTATTAACGAATATTCAAAACGTGAAAAAGAAGAACAAGTTCAATATAGACTTCCATTTGGCGGTGGTAGTGGTGCTGGTGTAAAAATTGAACCAGTTGCTTTTTTAGTTGTTTCAAATGGTATTGTAAAGTTATTGCCTGTTACTCATGATTCTTATATCGATAAATTAATTGATTATGTTCCAGATCTTTTAGACAAATCGGGAGATCTAATTAAAGGCATGAAAGACAAAAATAAATGTATAGAAAAATTAAAAGAAAAAATTGAAGAAAACATAAAAGATGAAAAATCTTCTGAGGACTTGTCAGAGTAGCAGTTGCCATTTGATTATTTACTAATTTTCGTGTATAATAGTATTGTTACTAGTAGTTTGAAGCAACATATAAGGAGGTTTCCTATGTATACTGCAAATTATAGACGTAGGACAAAAAATAAGTGGAGTAAAGGAAAACGCGAATACCAACGGAGTCAATTAAAAGCTTTGGTTCGTCAGGATCAAATCGCATTACATGCTCCGGAAGAAAATGCAAGAATCAAACAGTTGTTGAACGATTTAACAAAACTTGGAGAGTTTCCAAAGGACTCAAAAAGTATCATTCAGTTTACTGTACGATTTTTCAACATTATTTCTTTTTTCCAGGATGATGGCCTAATCCAGTATCAACCTGATTCTGTAGCAGATTTGGTTGAAGTTGCAAACAAAGTTATTACAGTTTGTGGCAGACAACCCAAAAAAACTAGCTGGAATCAGAGTAATCGAGGTGAAAAAGTTACATTAGATAATGTAATGCTCGGAGCAGTCTGGGGATTACCAATTAAACCAGCACGTTTCTGGATATCGTGTTCTAAAAAGAATACTATTATATTGGACTATCATTCACCAGTATTTGCACAACTGCCTCAAGTAAATCGGTCTACCATGACACCTGAAGAAGCTATTGTACAAATGAAAGCAGAACAGCAACCGGCTAAAGACGTTTACCGAAGTGAAAAAGTTTGGGTAACAGATGCAGTTGTTTTGCATTCATCTTATAGTTTGTCAAAGATTATTGGTACAAATTGTGAGATTCTGATTGAGGCATTGCAGAATATTTTGTCCGCACAGGAATAATTACTTGTAGTAACGTAAAAACCGTGATACTAATGTATCGCGGCTTTTACATTTTTTATTATATTATTCAAAATACTAATTTCTACTCTACTTTTAAATTTAATTTTTATATAGTTCGTTTTAAAATTAGTTTTTATATTATATTCTCTATTTTTAGAATTTATATCAAATTTAGCTATTAAGCATGGTACGATCATATTTATGATCCCATAAATATATACATTTAAAAATATATTTTTTATTCCATAGTCTAAATCAAGATTAAAAGTTTCAACTTTTGGATATATTTTTTTCAAAAATTTTCGCTCTTTTTTTATTAATTTATGTTTTTCTGAAAAAGAGAAAAATTTATACAAATCCTCTTTTTTTATAGTTTTTTGAAAAATTTTTATATACCTGAAAATGTATACTTTTAATTTTGCTATGAAAAAAACTTTTTGATTTAATACTTCTATTTTTTCTATATCTATTTTTATTATCATTGTTAAAAAAAGAATAATAAAAAATAGTATTATAATAATAATTCTCATAATACTATTTTTTCCATATTAACTATTTTTATAACTATTTACTTTTTACTTTTTTCAACTACAATATCTCCAAATAATTCTTCTTGACTTGCTACTACTTTATTTCTTCTTGTTAATTCCAATAATCCAGTAAATGCTGTTACTACTTCCGCTTTTGGCTTAGCTTTTATAGAAAATAATTTGTTAAACACAAAACGAGGTTTTTTAGATAATTCTCTAAAAATTTCTTTTACTTTACTTGTTACAGTATATGTATCTGTTATAGCAATTTTTTCTATGTTCTCTGCATTTTTATTCATCTTTGTTTTAAGATTGTTCATCATTCTTTGATAATTTTGGTATAACAATTCTGATGAATAATCTTTTTCTATTTTTTGCTTTGGTAATTCTATTGTATCTGGAATTTTATAGAATCTTCTATTATTTTCTGCTAACATATCTTTGAATTTTTTTGAAATCTCTTTATATTTCTTATATTCTATAATTCTTCTGATAAGTTCTTCTTCTGTTATTTCTGTTTCATCATCAGTCTCTTTTGGAAGTAATTCTTTTGATTTTAAAAATAATAGTGTACTAGCTATAACAAGAAATTCACTTGTAACATCTAAATTTTGTTTTTCCATTTCATTAATATATTCAATATATTGATCTGTAATCTCTGACAATTTTACATCGTATATATCCATTTTATTTTTATCTATTAAATGGCACAATAAATCTAATGGACCTTCAAAATTATCTAATTTTAATGCATATTTATTTGTTTCAAGTGTTAATATTCCCATTTTACTCCCTACTTATTTCTTTTATTGTTTCACTCCTATATCTTTTCTTTTTTAGATATAATGTTATTTCTTCTGGTTCTAATGTACTTTTCTTTTTATTTGCTATATTTCTAGCAGATAATAATTCATAATCATTAAGCATATCTTCATTTTGAGAAATATAATCATCTATTATATGCTCTGGTATTCCCTTAGCATATAATTTATATTTTAGTTCAAATATAGATAAATTTTTTAAAGCTATTGCTTCATGCATAAATCTATCTACATAGCTAACATCATTAATATATCCTAATTCTTTCAAGTTTTCAATAGTCTCTTCTAAAATATCATTCTCTTCATTTTTAAATTTTTCTCGTACTTCTTTTTCTGATCTTTTTTTATAAAAAATATATTTTAGCATTTTAGTTTTTAACTTATCTATTCGTTCTAGTCTTTCTAAATCCATTATTTCTCCTCGTTTAAAACTTTCTAAAAAAGAGATGCATGCATGTGCATCTCTTTTTTAGTTATATAATTTTATTATTCTTTTTCATCTTCATCATCATCAGCTTCTTCTGATGCTTTTTCATCTAATGCTTGTTCAAATGCTTTACTATAATTATCTCTTATTTTTTGTTCTATTTCTGCAAGAATCTTTGGATTTTCTTTTAAATATTTCTTAACGTTTTCTCTACCTTGTCCAATTTTTGCTCCATTATAGCTGAACCATGCTCCGCTCTTTTCAACTATATCTAAATTAACTGCTAAGTCTAATATGCTTCCTTCTTTTGATATTCCTTCACCATATAAGATATCAAATTCGGCCTCTCTAAATGGAGGTGCAACTTTGTTTTTAACAACCTTTACTCTTGTTCTATTTCCTATAACTTCTCCATCTTGTTTGATGTTTTCTATTCTTCTAATGTCTAAACGAACTGAAGCATAGAATTTTAATGCTCTACCACCTGGAGTTGTTTCTGGATTTCCAAACATTATTCCAACTTTTTCTCTTAATTGGTTAATGAAAATTATTGCTGTTTTTGATTTATTTAATACACCTGCTAATTTTCTTAAGGCTTGTGACATAAGTCTTGCTTGTAATGCAACATGTGTATCTCCCATATCACCATCTATTTCTGCTTTTGGTACTAATGCTGCAACAGAATCAACAACAATTATGTCTATTGCACCACTTCTAACTAATGCTTCTGTAATTTCTAGTGCTTGTTCTCCTGTATCTGGTTGAGAAACTATTAAGTTATCTATATCTACTCCCAATTTTTTTGCATATATTGGATCTAGTGCGTGTTCTGCATCTATGAATGCTGCTGTTCCTCCAGCTTTTTGTGATTCAGCAACTGCATGTAATGCAAGTGTTGTTTTTCCTGATGATTCTGGTCCAAATATTTCAATTATTCTTCCCTTTGGAATACCACCTATTCCAAGTGCTACATCTAATGTTAAAGCTCCTGTTGGTATTGCTTCAACTTCCATTGCTTTGTATTCGCCAAGTTTCATAACTGAGCCTTTTCCAAATTGTTTTTCTATTTGTCCCATTGCTGCATCTAGTGCTTTTCTTTTTTCATCATTATCTTTCATTTTTCTCTCCTTACAAATTTTTGTTTCCTAAACGTTTGTTTGTACTTATTATATATTATACTATTTTTTTGTCAATACTTTTTAGTAATTTTTTCTATACCATTTTTCAATATAGTTAAAGATATTATATGCCGTTGGCTTTAAATTTCCAGTTAAATTTGTATTATATACTAGCAGATTTTTCTTTCTGGCTATACTCATAAATGGTTTTTCATCATTGTATATTTCTATTATTCTTTTGTAATCTTCTTTCATTTTATTTGTGTCATCTGTGTTATCTGCTTCATTTAATAATTGATTTATTTCATCATTATTATAATTTGATATATTGCCATTTCCTAAATAAGTATTAATATTTGGCGTTTGAGATGAAGTTACATTCATTAAAATTGCATCATATCCAGTTCTTGAATTTATCAAATTATAATAATTATCTGTTGATACTTTTTTTATTGTTACTTTAATTCCTGCATTAGCCCATTGTTGTCTTAAGTTTTCTGCAACTGCTTCATTCATTGCATTATCTCCATTAATTGTTAAAGTAAATGATAAAGTAACATATCTCTTTCCATTTAATTTCTGCCATGAATTATTTCTATATGTCCAGCCATCTGCATTCAAAAGACTTGATGCAGCTTCTGAATTATATCCATTATCAATCAAATCATTTGTATATAGAAAATAACCATAGTCTAATGGATAATCTGCAACTCTATATCCATTCCCATAACTACTAGCTATAGCATTATTTTTATCGACATAATAAGAAAGTGCTTTTCTAACATTTGCGCTTGCTAAGTATCCATTGTTTGAATTAAATGCTACATAGTCATATTCTCTACTATCAAATTCTATAGAAGCGAATCCGATTGTTCCTATATATTGATTTACACTGCTTTGAGATGTATTTATACAATCTACATTTCCATTTTTGAAGTCATTGTATACTTCTCCCATTGTTTGATATATATTTATGTTTATTTTTTCAAGTACACTATTTTTTTCAGTGTTCCAATACTCTGTATTTTTTTCTAGACTTATGACTTTTTCATCATATGATGTAATTTTAAATCTTCCTGTTCCTATTGGTATATTAGTTCTATCAGAATTAGTAAAATCTATGTCTTTATAATATTCTGATGACATCATAGGAAAAGTTAAATTATATTCAAAAAATGGTTCATTTTGATCTAAAGTTAATTTAACCGTATGATCATCTATTACATCTACTGTAACAACATGTCTAACATTTGCTGAATAAATTGAATCAATATTTCTTAATAATCCAATTGTGTATTTTACATCATCTGCTTTAAAATCACTTCCATCTGACCATTTTACATTTTCTCTTAATTTTATTACATATGTAATATCATCTGTTTTAGAAATTTCTGTGGCTAAATCATATTCTAATGAATAATCTTCTTTCAAATTTACTAATGAATCAAATATTATTTTGCTTACTTCTTGAACGTGTTTATTCTTACTTAATATTGGATTTATTGTATCTAATTGTGAAATCGCTAACCTTAATTCTTTTACTACATCTTCGTTTTCTTCTGTTTCTTGTGCTACATTTTTATCCTCAGGTGTAGACTTATCTTTTTTGTATATTGAATATGTCACAATAGCCAATATAATTATTACTATTATAAATATATATTTAAATATATTACTTTTTTTCATCTTCCACCTCTTTTCAAATATTTTTCTGCACATGATTAATATATACTATTTTAATTTTTCTTTCAAGAATTAATAATTATTTTTACTTTATATATGTAACAAAAAATTTGAAAAACTTTTCTATTAGAACAATAGTGGGCTGATTAAATTTTTCTATATTTTAAATTATAGAGTTCGGCCCACATTTAATTGTTTGTGTGCGAAATTTGCTATGCAAATTTCTGTGCAAAGTATTTATATTATAGAAAGTTCAGAGAACTTTCCTATAATATATATAAAAAAAGGACTACTCTAAGTAGCCCTATTATTTATTTTCTTGATTCTATTATAAGCTTTATTCCTGTTCTGTCTTCACCTTCGACCTGAACTTCTGCAAAAGCTGGTATGCATATTAAGTCAACTCCAGATGGTGCCACGAAGCCTCTTGCGATGGCCACCGCCTTAATTGCTTGATTTAAAGCTCCTGCTCCTATTGCTTGCATTTCTGCCTTTGTAGTTTCCTTTACTAACCCTGCAATTGCACCTGCAACTGAATTTGGATTTGATTTTGATGAAATTTTTAAAACTTCCATTTTTTTGCCTCCTATTTTTTTAATTTGTAACATTGACATATTCTTTTATATAATATAGATATTCACTTGTCTATATATTTATGGCAAAAAATGGTAGAATCGTACGACCGTTTCCTTGGTTTTTCGACACTTAGTCGATTTTTACTCTTTTAATATTCGTAACTCGACATGTTTCGTCATCTATTTCAAATATGCATCCATTTAATTTTGCATCATTCTCCGCAATTTTATATCTTTCTGGTAATGATGTTAAAAATCTTTTTATAGAAGCATCTTTATTCATTCCAATTACTGATTCTTTTGGACCTGTCATTCCAATGTCTGTTATATATCCTGTTCCATTTTTCATTATCATTTCATCTGCTGTTTGTACATGAGTATGTGTTCCATATACTATGGTAACTTTTCCATCTAAGAAATATGCTAAAGCTAATTTTTCAGCAGTTGCTTCTGCATGAAAATCTATTACTATCATATCTACATGATTTTTTATCTTTTCTATAATATCTTCTGCTACTGTAAACGGATTTTCACTTAACACATTCATAGTTACTCTTCCAATTAAATTTATAACTGCTATTTTTTTATCTTTGCAATGGAAAATTTGATATCCTTTTCCTGGATTATTTCTAGAATAATTTGCTGGTCTTATTAACTTTGGATTATCTATAAAATTAAATATATCTTTTTTAGCCCATGTATGGTTTCCCATTGTTACACAATCTACTTTTAAATCTAATAGTGTTTTAAATGCTTTTTCAGTTATTCCCATTCCTTCTGCCACATTTTCAGCATTTACTATGCAAAAATCTATATTTTCTTTTTCTTTTATTGCTTTATATTCTTTTTCGAATTTTTTCAATCCGACAGTTCCTACTAAATCACCTACTGCAAGAATTTTCATTTTTATCATCCTTTCTCTTTTGACTTTTTTTCTTTATAGATAATACTATATATTTGCTATATCTTCAAGTCTAGTTACTAAAAATGCTCCGTCTTTGATTAGCTGGTTGGTTCCTTCAGACTGTTTATACGTTATATTTCCTGGTATAGCGTAAACATCTTTTCCTTGTTCCATAGCTAAATTTGCTGTTATTATACTTCCACTTTTTATACTTGCTTCTGTAATTAATACTTTATCAGATATTCCACTAATTATTCTGTTTCTCATTGGGAAATTTTCAGGTACTGGCTTTGTATATAGTGAATATTCAGATATTATTATCCCAGCTGTATCTAAAATTTTATTATATAGTTTTTTATTTTCTTCTGGATATATATATTCTATTCCTGAACCTAGCACTGCTATTGTTGTACCTTTTGCTAATATTGTTCCTATATGTGCATAGCTATCTATTCCTTTTGCCATTCCACTTACAATTGTAAAATCTTTTTTGGCTAATAGATAGCTAAATTTTTGAGTTATCATTTTACCATATTCACTGCAATTTCTCGAACCTACAATTGCTATTTTTTCTTTATTATTTAAATTTTCAATATTGCCTTTTGCATATAAAACCAATGGCCTATTGTAGATATTTTTCAAAGATAGTGGATATTCATTATTTTCAACAGTTATACATTTTATTTTTCTTTTTTCAGATTCATAAAAAATCTTTTCAGCTTGTTTTTTCTTTTCTTTATCTAATATTTTTTGAATTGTATCATTTGAATCTGTAAATTTTCTTAAATAACTTTCATCAGAATTAAATATTATTTTTGGGTGTTTGAATATTTCATATAAGATATTTTTTTGATTTGGCGTAAAATTTAAAATTGAGAGCCAAATCCAATAAATACTATTTTCCATAATATTATTTGATTTTGCCCCCAATTAATCTCATTATTTCTTTGCTTGATTTTTGCTTGCCTTTACTACGTTATTCATTAACATAGCAATCGTCATAGGTCCAACTCCTCCCGGAACTGGAGTTATGTAGCTGGCTTTTTTACTTACATTTTCGAAATCTACATCCCCTTTAAGTTTGCCTTCTGCTGTTCTATTTATTCCAACATCTATTACTACTGCACCATCTTTTACCATATCTGCTGTTACAAATTCTGGTCTACCTATTGCTGATACTAGAATATCCGCGTTTTTTGTAATTTCAGGTAAGTTTCTTGTTCTTGAATGACAAATAGTTACAGTTGCATTTTTATTTAACAAACATTGGCTCATTGGTTTTCCAACGATATTACTTCTTCCGATTACTACTGCATTTTTTCCTTCTAAATCTATGTTGTACTCTTCAAACATTTTCATTACACCATATGGTGTACATGATACAAATGTATCTTGCCCTAATACAAGTTTTCCAACATTTACTGGATGAAACCCATCTACGTCTTTTTCTGGTGATATTTTTCTAAATGCCTCATTTATATCTAATCCATCTGGTATTGGACTTTGTAGTAGGATTCCATTTATTTCTTTATTGTTATTTAGTTTTTCAATTACATCTAATAATTCTTCTTGTTTTGTTGTATCAGGTAATAGATATTCTTCAAATTCTATTCCTACATCATTACATGCTTTACTTTTGTTACGCACATAAATTTGTGATGCACTATTATCTCCTACCATTATAACTGCTAATTTAGGTTGAATTCCTTCTTTTTTCAAATCTTCAACTTCATACTTAAGTTTCTCTCTAGTTTTTTTAGCTAATTGTTTTCCATCTATTATTTCCATTTTTGACTCCTATGTACATATCTTTTTAGTCTTAGTGCATCATTCTTGCAAAAAATACTCCATATACAACTAATCCTAAAATTACTCTATATATTGCAAATACTTTAAAGCTTCTCTTTTTAATAAATTCCATTAAGAATTTTATTACTGCAAGACCTACTAAAAAGCTTGATAATACTCCTGCAAAAAACGCAATTGAAAATTCAAAATCAAATATTTTCAAAACTGTTGCTGCAAATACTATTGGCGTTGATAATAAAAATGTATATTTGGCTACACTTTCTCTATCAACTTTCAAAGCTCTACCAACTGTTATTGTTGCTCCAGATCTTGATACACCTGGAATAAATGCTAAAACTTGTGAAATTCCTATTAAAAATGCTTGTTTAAATGTCATTTTTTCATAAGTTATTTCTGATTTTGATTTTTTATCAATAACATATAATAAGATACCCATTACTATTAATGCTGTTGCAATTATTAATGGTTGCTTTAGATAACTTTCTAAATAACGTTCAAATAATAATCCTATTATTCCTGCTGGTATTGTTGCTGCAACAATATACCAAAATATTCTTCCTTCTGTTGAATCTTCTTTTTTAAAAACTTTGTTGAATCCTCCTTTTATAAGATTTATCCAATCTTTGAAAAAGAAGATGCAAATTGCAAGTAATGTTCCAAAATGTAATGCTATATCAAATGAATCAGATATTTTCCAATTGAAAAAGAATTCTGACAATAAATATAAATGTGCTGAACTAGATACAGGTAATAATTCTGTCAATCCTTGAACTATACCTAATATAACTGCTTCTGCTATTTCTACCATTTTTCTGTTTTCTCCTTTGTTAATTAAATTTCTTTTAATATATGATATAAAGTTTCTTTTATAAATTCAGCTGATGTTATTGGCGCAACTCTTCCTGGTAATGAAAGAGCCCAAATTAATTTTAATCCTAATAATCTAGCTGCTTTTCTATCAACTCCACCAGGGTTTGATGATAAATCAATTATCGTACATTCTTTCTTTACATTTCTTAATCTATTTTCATCTAAAATTTGAAATGGAATTGTATTTATAATAATATCATAATTCTCAAGTTCTCCATCTAGTTCACTTAGATGAATAGGATTATATCCATATGCTTTTATCCATGCTATATCTGAATTTTTTCTTGCTTCACATGATACTTTTGCTCCAATTCCATCTAGCATTTTGGCTAAAACTTTTCCAACTCTACCAAATCCCATTATAAGAATATTGCTTCCATGAATTGTTCTTTGAGTATTTTCCATTGCAATTTGTATTGTTCCTTCGGCTGTAGCTATTGTATTTAATACAACTAATTCTTCTCTTTTTAATAAATCAATGTAATTTATATTTCCTTCTTGTAAACTTTGAATCGTCTTATCTGATAGTTTTCCAGCTAAGAACATTTTATTTTTGTTGGACATTTCTGTTATAAGTTCTTCTATTGATATTTTCTCTTCTGAAAAAGGTGCACTCAAATTTACTGAATCGTTTGTCATAGGAACCGGTCCTATAATTATTTCTGAGCTTCCTACTAACTCAGCAATGCTTGCGCATTTTTTCACATTTTCTCTTTCTACTAATTCTTCTGCGTTTTCTAGTCCATATGTATATACTAAAAAATCATCTTTTGCCAACAAGTTAATCAAATTGACTAATCTTAAGTCTCCCCCAATAATGGATACTGTTTTATACATACTTTCTCTCCTTTTCTTTTTAAATTTTTTCCTTTTGTATATCATTATTTTCTTTTGCTTGTTCATCTTTTTCTTTTTTTATTTCTTCTTGTTTAAATATTTCATCAACTTTTTGTACTACTCTATTTTTCATTTCATTTTCATTCATACCCTTTATCAAACCAACTGTCTCTTCTAAGTACTTCTGAATTTCTTCATCTCTTTTACTAGGTTTCTTTATTTCTCTTTCTTCCATTTTTACAGAAACAGTTAAATATTCTTTTATTGGTTCAAATATTTTTTCTTTAGCAATTATGTTTAGGTATGATTCATCTATTTCTATTGCTTTGTTTGCAAATAATATTGCTTTATCTTTTTCTTCTTTTACCATATATATTTTTGCTAACTGATAATATGCCTTAGCTTCTAATTCTTCTGACATTAAACATTCAGCAAAGTTTTTTTCTGCTTCATCTAAATCTTCTTCCATTAATGCTATTTGAGCTAAACTATATTTTGCTCCATATAATTTGTGATTGATATCTGCGGCTTTTTCATAACATTCTTTTGCACTTGCAAAATCATTTAACCTTGTATATGCAATTCCTAAACTATAATATAATTCAAAATCAACTGGTTTATATCTCAAAGCATCTTGATAAACACTAACAGCTTCTTTAAATCTTTCTTCCTCACATAGTAATTCACCTAACAATAATGAAGCATCATAATATTCTGGTTTATTTTCCAAAAGATTTCCAAGCATTGTTATCGCTTCGTCTTTTCTTCCTAAATCTTTTAGTAATTCAGCAATTCTATAATAAGAATCGTAATCTTTTTTATTTGAATCTACTGCTTTTACATATTCATCTATTGCTTTTCTAGTTCCGCCTTCTTTTTCATATATCTTAGCAAGCAAAATATGCCCTTTATATGTTTCCGGATATTTTTCCATAAGGTTTAATAATACTGTTTTAGCTGCTTTTCTATCTCCAAGTACTAACAAACATCTTGCCCATAATGTTGAAAGTATTTCCGAAAAATTTCTTCCAGAATACTCTATGGAAATTACTATTCCTGGTAAAATTATTGACATTACATACATCAATATTTTTGCAAATTCACTTGCAAAAATTCCGCCAACTAATAATTCTAAAAAGTTTAATGCAATTCCTATTGCTTCAATTACTAATATAAAAACATAATTTGTATCATTTTTTCTTATTAACTTTGAAAAAATAATTATAAATAAAGAAAATGCTAATATATTAAATATGAATTTTTCAATTAACATTTTTTTCTTTTCACCCCTATAAACAACCTTTTATTTATCATAATGCAATTTGACAAATCACTTGAATTCTTCGTCTTTTTTCTGTTATACTTCGGTGTTTATTATAACACATGACTTTTTCTAACACAAGTTATATTTTTAAAATAAAAGATTGACTTTTTGCTCTTAAATTACTATATTATTACTTGTAGAAAGGAGCTTTTTATGGCATTTGATGGAATTGTTGTAAAATCACTTGTAGCTGATTTTCAAAATAAACTTATTGGTGCTCGTGTCAATAAAGTTTTTCAACCTAATAAATATGAAATTATATTAAGTTTGTATAATTCTGCAAATTATATGTTAGATATTTGTATTCATCCTGAATATTATAGAATGTGTTTAACTAATATTTCTAAGCCTAATCCTACTAATGCTCTTAATTTTTGCATGTTGCTTAGAAAATATTTAACGAGTAGTCGTATTACTAATATTGAAAGTGTAGATTTAGATAGACTCATTTTTATTGATTTTGAGGGAAATAATGAACTTAAAGATACTATTAAATATAGACTTGTTATTGAACTTATGGGAAGACGTAGTAATATTATTCTTCTTAATTATAATGGATTTATTATTGATTCAATTAAGCATATTATAACTTCAGACAGAGAAATACTACCTGCTAGAGAATATATCACACCAAAATCCTCTAAAAATTCTTTTTTAGAATTAAATAATTTTGATGAGTTCTATGCTTTACTTTCTCAGAATTCTTACAATTCACTTTCTTCTTATCTACCAGAATTATTTACTGGATTTACTTCTATATTTATTTTAAATGTTTTAGAAGATTTAGATATTGAAAACACATCTAAAGATGTTAATGAACTTCGTGAATTATATGATTATCTAAAAAATCTTATTTCTAATTTTGGAACAGAAAATGTTTCTTTAAAGAAGGTTCATAAAGATTATGTTTTAGATTTATCTTCTAGCGATACTTCTTTGAGTGATTTTCTAGATAAATTTTATTGTGATAAAGAAATTGAAAATATCTTTTTAGCTGCCAAAGCTGAACTTTCAAAATCAATTCTTTCTGCTTTAAAAAAGGCATCTAAAAAATTAGATAATATTAATCAAAAACTTCGTTCTTGCAATGATATGGACAAATATAAATTGTATGGTGAACTTCTAACAGCTAACTTATATAAGTATCATGAGAATTTTGCTAAACCTAGTATTGAAGTTGAAAATTATTATGATAATAACAATTTAGTAACAATAAAATTAGATACATCTGTTTCTTACAGTAAAAATGCTGAACGATTTTTCAAAAAATATAATAAATTGAAAAATACTTTATCTATTGTTACTGTTCAAAAAAAAGAAGCTGAACTAGAACTTGAGTATATTGAAAGTATTATTTACTCAGTTTCTAATGCTAAAACACTCGAAGATATCGAAGAAATTCATAATGAATTTACTGAGAATGTTTTGATGAAAAAATATAATTATAAATCTTTCCAAAAAGTAAATGCAGATAAGAACTTAACCAATAATTTAAATAAAATTGTTATTAATAAATATGATGTTTATATTGGAAAAAATAATAAGCAAAATGATTATCTTACATTACATTTTGCTGATAAATCTGATTTATGGTTTCACGCTCAAGGGTTCCATGGTGCTCATGTAATTTTGAAAACAAATGGAAAAAATCCTGATGAGGATACTATTTTTAAATGTGCTCAGCTTGCTAAACAAAATTGCAAGGCAGCTTTAGAACGCAATGTTTCTGTTGATTATACTTATATTAAATATGTAAAGAAACATCACAGTGGAAAAACTGGTATGGTTAATTATACAAATTATAAAACAATAATTGTTCCATAGTGTTAATAAGGACGTTCTTTTTAAGGCAACAATTTTTGTCAAAAAAGAACGTCCTTATTGTAATTATATATTTTTAACTAATTCTGCGGTTTCTTTTGCTATCATTAACTCTTCGTTTGTTGGTATTACATAAATATCTACGTTTGAATCTTCTGTGCTAATTTTTCTTTCTTTTCCTTTAACATTGTTTAGTTCTGGATCCATTTTTATTCCAAATGGTTCTAAATATTTGCAAACTCTTTCTCTTGTTTCTATTCCGTTTTCTCCTACTCCGCCTGCAAATGTTAAAACATCTAATCCACCAAGTGAAATAATATATTGACCAATGTATTGAGCTATTTTATATGCTTGACTTTCAAGTGCTAATATTGATCTTGGATCTTTCATATTGTATCCATCTTCTATATCTCTATAATCTGATGAAACTCCTGATACTCCCCATGCTCCTGATTGTTTGTTTAGTATATCTTCAATATCTTCTGGTTGTAAGTTATCTTTTTTCATTACATATGGAATTATTGCTGGGTCTATATCTCCACATCTTGTTGCCATTGGTATTCCTGCTAGTGGTGTTAATCCCATTGATGTATCTATTGATTTTCCATCTTTAATTGCACATATTGAAGCACCTTGTCCTAAGTGGCAATTTATTATCTTTAAATCTTCTGTTCTTCCATATATTTCTGAAACTCTTTCTGCCACGTATTTGTGACTTGCTCCATGAAATCCATATTTTCTTATTTTGTAACTTGTGTAATATCTGTAAGGTATTTGATATATATACGCTTTAGCTGGCATTGTTTGATGAAATGCCGTGTCAAATACTGCTACCATTGGTACATTTGGTAATGCATTTTTTGCAGCTTTAATTCCTGCTACTCCTGCTGGATTGTGTAATGGTGCTAAGTCTATGCATTTCTCAATTTCTTTTATTACATCTTCTGTTATTAATACAGATTTGCTGAACATTTCTCCACCATGTACTATTCTATGCCCTACTGCTGTTATTTCATCTAATGAATTTATTATGTTATATTCTGGTTTTAATAAAACTTCTAATACAAAACTTATTGCTTCGTCATAGTCTCTGGCAATGTGAACTAGTTCTTCTTTTTTGCCTCCTACGTTTAATTTTAATGTGGTTTTCATTCCACCTATTCTCTCAAAATTTCCTTTAGCTAATCTTTCGTTGTTTTCCATGTTTATCAATTGGAATTTTAAAGAAGAGCTTCCGCAATTTAATACTAAAATTTTCATACTTGATTTAACTTCCTTCTTTTAAATTTTTCTGTTCAAATTTTAACATTAATATTTTTTTATATCAATAGGTTTTTAGATAATCAACTTTGCACTGGTGGTTTCGTTGAAAAGATGAATTTATTTTTTATTTATAATTTGAGATATCGGGTTCGATAAAGTCTTTATCTGTTACTACATTATATTCGTAAACTGCTTCTATTGGTGTTGCTGAATTTTGTGAACTATCAACTTGACTCGAACCAATCATCAATCCTGTAGATTTATCGAAATAAACTCTTTCATATTTTCCACCTGTCACTATAGGCAAATTATTTATATAATAACATTCTTTATCTCTAAATGTTGTAGACTTTATTGTCGTACCAAATGAATATTTTAATAGTTCTTTAATATTAGCATTATATAGCACACTATCTTTAAAAAGTTCTCTATTCATTGTCACATTTTCGCGTACTGATTTATTATCTCCATTTTCTATATAAGTTGTTCCTTTATATTCATTATCATTTATTTTTTGCGCATATGTTGTCTCCGTAACAATTCCATCTTCTGTTTCCATTGTATATGTAAATTTATTTTTGTCATCCATTTTGAATTGTTCCATTTTCAAAATATGACCTTCTGTATAGTAATATTCTATAATATGATAATTATTGATTGACTGATTTGATTGGGATGTTTCTGCTATTTCTTTTAGTATGTTATATTTTTTTAGCCATTTTCCCGCAAAAGTTGCTAATATTAATACTATAACTAGAATAAATATAATCTTTATTGTATTTAGATGTCTTTTATATTTTTTCAGAAAATTTATTTCTCTAGTCTGAGTATCTTTAGAATTTGTTCCTACTCTTAATTCATTATATAAACGTCTACAATTTTCGCAACCTGATATGTGATTTTCAATAAATTCATTAGAAGTTTCATTAGTAACATGTTCTATATAATTTGGTAATAAATCATATACAATTTCGCATTCATTTTTCATTTTCATAGTAATCAGCTCCTTTCATTTTTTCTTTGCAACGATAAAATGTTACTCTTGTCCAGACTTCTGATTTGTCTAATATAAACGCAATTTCTTTAAAAGTAAGATTTCCTACAATTCTTAAATATACAACTTTTTTAGATTCATTATTTAAGTCTTTTGTGGAGTCATTAAATGCTTGATTTGCTAAAACATTATCTGTAAATTCTGGACTTTCTAAATTAAAAATATCATCAATGTTTACACTATTATATTTTTTACTTTTTTTATAATGATCATAGTAGAGATTTTTAGCAATGGAACATAACCAAACTGAAATTTTTGAATTGTTTTGAAATTGATTAATATTTTTTATTGCTTTGTAAAAAGTTTCTTGTGTTAAATCTTCTGCTAAATCTTCATCATGAGTAAAGCAAAGTAAAAACTTATATATTGTTGTAAAATAATTTTTATATAATTTCTCAATATCTAGCACAATTTTCCTCCTTTTCTATAAGACTTCAAAAAAGTGTTAAATTGTTACACAAAGGTTAAAAAATTTTCAAAACCTTGTAATTTATTATATAGATAAAAGGTAAAATGTTCAAAAAAATACTGGTGACTTTTAATCACCAGTATAACTTTTTCTTATTTTGTTAAATTATATGCATCTTCTGCAATTACAATCTCTTCGTTTGTAGGTACTATGTAAATATCAACTTTTGAATCATCACTTGATATTTTATGTTCTTCTCCTCTAATTAGATTTCTTTCTTTATCTAATTTGATTCCAAAACATTCTAAGTAATTACAAATTCTTTCTCTTTCTTCAAAACCATTTTCACCAATTCCTCCAGCAAATGTAATTACATCAACTCCGTTTAGTGTTACTATAAATTTTGCAATATATTGAGCTATAATATATGCTCTACTTTCTAATGCTAAAATTGATCTTTCATCTCCTTCAGCTGCTGTTTTTTCAATATCTCTAAAGTCAGTTGAAACTCCTGATACTCCCCATGCTCCTGATTCTTTGTTCATGATTCTTAACATTTCATCTGGTTGAATATCATATAATTTCATTACTGTTGGAATAATTGATGGATCAACATCTCCACATCTTGTTCCCATTGGAACACCTGCTAATGGTGTTAATCCCATTGTTGTATCTACTGATTTTCCATCTTTAATTGCACATAATGATGCTCCTTGTCCAAGATGGCAATTTATTACTTTTAAATCTTTTCTTCCAAGAATTTCTGATATTCTATTTGCAACATATCTATGTGAAATTCCATGGAATCCATATTTTCTTATTTTATAGTCTTCATAGTATTTATATGGTAATTGATATATAAATGCTTTCTCAGGCATTGTTTGATGGAATGATGTATCAAATACTGCTACCATTGGTACATTTGGTAACAATTTTTGACATGCATAAATTCCGGCCAAACCTGCTGGATTATGTAATGGCGCTAAAGTTATACACTCTTTTATAGCTTCTATTACATCGTCATTTATTACTACTGATTCTTTAAATTTTTCTCCTCCATGTACAATTCTGTGTCCTATGGCTCCAATTTCATCAAAGCTCTTTATAACTTTGTATTCATCACTTATTAGTAGGTTTAGAATCTCGCCTATTGCTTCTTCAAAATCTCTTGCAGGATGTTCTATTACTGTTTTTTCTCCTCTTACATTAAATCGTAGTGAAGATCTTGCACCTCCTATTCTGTCATAATGTCCTTTCATAATTCTTTCGTTTTTTTCCATATCAATTAATTGACATTTCAAAGATGAACTTCCACAGTTTAAAACTAAAACTTTCATATTAGCTTCCTCCTTAATATTTTTCTTTTTTAGGTAGCATGCCTACTTGGCAAGTATGCTACTTAGCTATACTTGATTAGCACTTAGAATTTATATTATATTTAGTCCTGCTAAAATTATAATTAAACTTCATTTGCGATATCAATGTACGATTAATTTCTATAATGTAAATCTATAAAAACCATACAGCCATTATATCAGGGTTTCAGTTCAAAAATCAACCTTAAGTGACAAAAAAACTAGAAGTTTTGCAAAAACCTCTAGTTTTTTCTTATTATTTATTGTTTTCTACTATTCTCTTTGTATCTCTTGCAATTACCATTTCTTCATCTGTTGGAATGATGTATACTTCAACTTTTGAATCATCGCTTGATATCTTTGTTTCTACACTTCTAACATTATTTTTCTCTAAGTCTATTTTTACACCCATCCATTCTAGATCTTCACAGATTTTCTTTCTTATATTAATTTGGTTTTCACCAATTCCACCTGTAAATATAATTGCATCTATTCCTCTTAATGTAACTGCATACTTAGCTATAAATTGTGCTATTGTTTGTGTAAATAATTCTATTGCAACTTGTGCTTTTGGTTGGTCCTCTTTATAAGATGCTAATTCTATTTCTCTGAAATCTGGATCTAATCCTGTTATACCATATAATCCTGATTTTTTATTTAGTATTGTATTAACTTCTTTTGCTGATAAGTTTTCTCTTTCCATTATTTCTGTAACTACTGATGGATCTAAATCTCCAGATCTTGTTACCATTGCAATTCCACCTAATGGTGATAATCCCATTGATGTATCTTGTGATTCTCCGTTTTTAATTGCACAAATTGATGCACCTTGTCCTAAGTGGCATGTAACTATTTTTAAATCTCCATCTTTTTTGTCTATGATTTCTGCAGCTCTTTTTGAAACAAATTGATGTGATGTTCCATGGAATCCATATTTTCTAATTCCATATTTTTCGTAGTATTCATAAGGAATTGGATATAAATAATTTTCTTTTGGCATTGTTTGATGGAATGCTGTATCAAAAACTCCACACATTGGAACTCCTGGCATTTCTTTTTGGCAAGCTCTAATTCCTAATATTGTTGCTGGATTATGTAATGGTGCTAAGCTTGAACAGCTTTGATATTTTTCTATAACATCTTCTGTTATTAAAACTGATTGGTTAAATATTTCTCCACCATGTACTAATCTGTGTCCTACTGCGTTTATTTCTGATAAGTCTTTTATTACTCCATAATCTTTATGTACTAATTGTTGTAATATTATTTTTAAAGCTTCTTCGTGATCTTTAACTGGTTCTTTTATTACGTATTTTTCTCCATTTACTTTATGTGTAACAAAAGATTCTTTTTCTCCAATTCTTTCAAAGTTTCCTTTGGCTAATAGTTTTTCATTATCCATATCTATTAATTGATATTTTAATGACGAACTTCCACAGTTTACTACTAGTATTTTCATTTTACATCTTTCCTTTCATTTTATCTCAGTATGAGCATTTTTAACTCTTACTCTTTATTTCATTCACTTTTATTGTGTTTTTATTTTTCTTGTCCTTGTACTGCAGTGATTGCAACAACACCAACAATATCGTCACTTGAGCATCCTCTTGATAAATCATTTACTGGTTTTGCAATTCCTTGGCATAAAGGTCCATATGCTTCAGCTTTTGCTAAACGTTGTACTAACTTATATCCAATATTTCCTGCATCTAAATTAGGAAATACTAAAGTATTACAATGTCCTGCGACTTCACTTCCTGGTGCTTTGCTTTTTGCTATTTCAGGAATAATTGCAGCATCTAATTGTAACTCTCCATCTGCCTTTATTTCTGGATATCTTTCTTTTAAAAATTTAGTAGCTTCTATAACTTTTTCTGTTAATTCTGATTTTGCACTTCCATATGTTGAATATGATAACATTCCAACTTTTGCTTCTTTTCCTGTTAATTGTTCAAAACTCTTTGCTGATGAAGCAGCTATTTCTGCTAATTTATCACTATCTGGATTTTCATTTAATCCACTATCAGCAAATACGAATACTCCATCTTCACCATATTCACAATTTGGAACATTCATTAAGAAAAATGCTGATACTAATTTTGTTCCTGGAGCTGTTTTTAGGATTTGAAGTGCTGGTCTTAATGTATCTGAAGTTGAATGAGCTGCTCCTGATACAAGTCCATCTGCATCTCCTTGTTTTACCATCATCATTCCAAAATAAACTGGATTTTTTAATGTTTTGCGTGCTTCTTCTTCAGTCATTCCCTTTGCTTTTCTTAATTCATAAAAAGCTTTTGCATATTCTTCATATTTTTCTGAACTTTCTGGATCAATTATTTCAGCACTTGATATGTCTATATTATTTTCTTTTGCAATTTCTTTTGTTTTTTCTGTGTTTCCTACTAAAATAATTTTAGCAAAACCTTCTTTTCCGACTTTTTCAGTTGCTTCAAGAACTCTTATATCTTCAGCTTCTGGTAATATTATAGTCTTCATTTCAGATTTTGCTTTATTTTTTATTGTTTCTATGAAATTCATTTTATCCTCCTTAAGTTATTAAACTTTACACATTCGTATTGATTATATAAAATTGACTTCTCAAAGTCAATATAATAAAATTAGTTTGAAATGAGGTATTTATGGAATTAACGTATATAGTAAAATCAACTGATGAATCTATTAAGCAGATTTTAAAAAATGAATTTAATATGTCTGATAGGTTTATATTGAAATTAAAAAATCATAAATCAATTTTTATTAATAATGTTTCTGTGTTTATTAATTTTAAGATTCATTCTGGTGATGTTTTAAAAATAATAGAAAATTTTGAAGAAGATTCTTCTAATATAGTTTCTAATTCTGATATCAATTTAAATATTTTATATGAGGATGATTTTTTATTAATTGTTGATAAACCAGCTGGTATTCCTGTTCATCCTTCTATTTTGCATTATGAGGATTCACTTTCTAATGGGGTAAAAGCTTATTTTGAAAAAATTAATTTGAATAAAAAAATTCGTCCTGTTAATCGTTTGGATAGAGATACTTCTGGAATCGTTATTTTTGCTAAAAATGAATATATTCAGGAATGTCTTGTAAAGCAGATGAAATCTCGTATTTTTAAAAAGAAATATTGGGCTGTTTTGGATGGCCTTGTTAAGGAGGATTTTGGAACAATAAATGTTCCTATTGCAAGAAAGGCAGAAAGTATTATTGAGCGTGAAGTAAGAGATGATGGTGATGTTGCTATTAGTCACTTTAAAGTTCTTGATAGATTAGCTAATATGACGGTTGTTGAATATACATTAGAGACTGGCAGAACTCATCAACTTAGAGTCCATTCTAAATACATTGGTCATCCAATCATTGGAGATTCATTGTATGGAACTGAAAGTTGCTTAATTAGTAGGCAAGCATTACATGCCTGTGAAGTTTCTTTTGTTCATCCAATTAGTAAAGAGATTTTAGTGATTACTTCAGAATTGCCTTTGGATATCAAGAATTTGATTGAAGGCTAGCAATATTCATTAGTAAATAATAAAATCATATATGGCTTTGGAAATTTAATACTATCAATTATTAAATAATCCCTCTGGAGGTTACAAAAAATAAAAAGCGCATTGCAGAGTAATTAAGCTAGAAGTTCTTTAAAATTTCTTTGGAAATAGTTCGCGCTTGACGTGAAAGGGTGCCAAAGGAATTTTTTAGAACTTCTGTGCAAATTAGCTCAAACGAGCATTTTTATTTTTTTAATCACCAGAGGGATTTTATTTTACTTTATTTAATTATTATTTTTCCAAAGCCTATTCCAGCCTCTTTCATTTGACGAACAGCTTTTTCAAAGCTCTCCTCATTTCCCTGGCTTTTGCTACTCAACTCAATTGTCGTCAAATGACCACCATTTGTTAGTTCATGATATACCGCTTCTATTTCTAGTTGATCATCAATATCAATATTGTAATCTTCAGGAAGAGCAAATCCTTTGGTGTATCTTTCCTTATCTGTTATCCCTTTGAATTTTCCATATATTGATTTATCAATACTTGTAAAGTACTCAATTGCCTGTTCCTCATGTGTTTCATATAACACAAAATTTAGATTATTTTTTTCAGTAAACTCATCAATTTTTTCTCTCATGTGCTTAATAATCTTTATCCCTAATTCTTGAACTTCTTGAGATTCTCCATGATGTTTTCCTGTTAGAGCAGTTAAACATTCAGCTAATCCAAGAAATCCAATAGCTAATGTTCCATGTTTATTTACTCTTCTTAGTCTATCTGCAGGTTTTAGTTTTTCACTATCAATCCAGTTCCCTTGCCCAATTAAGAAAGGAAAATTATACACTCTTTTATCTGTTTGAAATTCATATCTATCTAATAGCAATTCCTTTGCTTTTTCTAATTTTACATCTAGTTCATCAAAAAAGCCATTCATATCAGTTACTTCATTTCTAACTTTTCCGAATCTCAAACCTAAACGTGGAAGATTAATTGTTACAGTTGATAAATTTCCTCTGCCTATTGATGTAGGCTTGGCTTTATCAATTATATTTTCATATACTCTTATAGAACTTCCCATATATGCAATTTCACTATCTTTATCTGATGCTATATATCCATGTTTATTAAAATCAGCATCTATGAATGAAAAACTAATCAACTGGTTTTCTGAATCAACTTTACATGCCAATTGAAATAAATCGTAATTTGGATCATTCTTATTATAGTTTACATTTTCTTTTACTTTGAAAATTGTTATAGGATATAGTGGCTTTTCTTCTTTTCCAATACCTGCTTTGAGAGCAAGTAAAAAGTTTTTAGTAATCATTCTTCCTTCTGGTGTAGTATCTGTTCCTAAGTTAACTGTTGAATTTGGTAATACTGCCCCTGCTCTTGATCTCATTGTATTTAAGTTATGTATAAATGCTTCCATTGCTTGATATACAATGTTTTCTGTTTTCTTTATTGCTTTACTATATGCTATTTTGAAAAATCTTTTTAGTTGTTCTGATTCTCTGCAATATGCATCAAATATTCCTATGTCAAATTGAATTGTTGAAATTTTTTCAATTTCTCTTTCCATACCATTTACAGCTGCAAATATTCCAAAATCTGAATAATCTAAGAAATCATATACACTTTGTTTGAATTCTTTTTTAAATGTTTTTACTACACCTGGTGCAAAATAATAATCTAGTTGCGGAATACTTTGTCCTCCATGTTGGTCATTTTGGTTGGCTTGAATTGCTATTGCTGATAAAATAGAATATGTCATTATATTATTTGGCTCTCTTAAAAATCCATATCCAGTTGAAAATCCATCTTTAAATAATTTTTCTAAATCTATTTGACAATTTGTTGTTGTTCCCATTGGATAATATTCTAAATCATGTATGAACATCTCGCCACTTTCATGTAAATCAACATATTTTCTTTTTATTAAATATGATTTTGAGAATTCATTTGAAATTGTTTGACCATAACTAAGCATTGTTCCCATTGCTGTGCATACACCTTTTGGTTCTTCTTCATGTGAATTTTGACTCATACTTAAATTCTCAATTGCTTTTAAAAATTTATGCTGTTTTTTCTCATCAAAAAATAATTTTCTTGATTGGTTTCTACGTTCTCTATATGTTGAAAATGACTCATAGACATCTTCATATTTTTCTTCTTTTAAAGCTAGTTCTATCATATCTTGAATTTCTTCAATTTTTATTTTCTCAGGTTTTTCATCATCAATCTTTTTAAGTACTTTGTTTAGTACTATATTTATATCTTTTTCAGTATATTTATTTTCACCATTTTCTAGCTTTACACTGTCAAAACCTTTTTTTATCGCAACTGCTATTTTGGCTTTATTAAAATCTACTTTTTTTCCATCTCTTTTTACAACAATAATTCTATTTGAGTTAACTATATTATCTGACATGTAATTCTCCTTGTTTTATAAAATAAAAAAATAATATGATATATTTTATTGTATTATATCATATTATTTCTTTTATAATTATAAATTTTTCATTTCTTCAAATCTTTTTATTTTGGCTGTTGTTGTTTTTATCATTTCTTTATCTGTAACAACAATGTTTTTTATATGTTTATAGTTAGGCATTGTTTTATTTATTTCTTTTATATCTTCCCAAATTTTTTGCTTAATGTCCTCTTCTTCTGTCTTTTGGAATTTTTCTTTCATATAATCTGGATCATATACAATTTTTGCAGATACAACTAAATCATCATCTTTTTCTTTTCCATAAACCATACACTCTTTTACATATGACATGTTTCCAATTAAAGCTTCTAATTCCTCTGGATAAATATTCTTTCCATTTTTCAATACAATAACATTTTTTTGTCTTCCTGTAATAAATATAAATCCATCTTTGTCAATATATGCTAAATCTCCTGTATAAAACCATCCATCTTTTAAAACTTTATTTGTTTCTTCTTCATTTTCATAATATCCAAGCATTACATTTGGACCTTTGGCAATGATTTCTCCAACGCCTTGTTCATTTGGATTGTTTATTTTTATTTCTACTCCTGGCATTGGAAGTCCAGTTGATCCAGATTTAAAATATTTAAAATTCTCCGCAGCTAATACTGGTGATGTTTCTGTTAATCCATATCCTTGTGCTACATAGATTCCAAAATTTCTAAATCCTTCTGCAACTTTTGGATCGATTCCTGATGCACCACTTATGACCATACGAATCTCGCCACCTAATTTATCTATAATTTGTTTGAAAATTTTTCTTCTTACATCTATTCCAAATTTTAAAAGAATTTTACTTAATTTTAATCCAAATTCAACTTTTTTTGTTTGACCTGTTTTATCAATTTCTTGCATAATTTTTTTATAAATTGATTCTATTAGTAAAGGTACACATACGAATGTTGATACTTTATATTCAATCAAGTTTTTTTGAATATATCTTAAACCATCGCAAAACACGTTTGTGGCACCAACACTTAAGAACATTAATATTCCTGTACATCCGAAAGTATGATGAAAAGGTAAAAATGCTATATTGCTATCAGTGCTTCTTATATCTTCACATCTTGTCATTGCACATATATTTGATGCAATATTTTTGTGTGATAACATTACAGCCTTAGATGCTGATGTTGTTCCTGAAGTAAATAATAATATGCTCATTTCTGTTGCATTTATTGTGCTTGTAATAAATTCATTGTTACCTTCTTCTAATAATTTTTTACCCTTACTAATTAATTCAGAAAGTTTTGTAAATTCTTCTTGGTCATCATCCATGCATATAAATTTTGAAACATTTGTCTTGTTATTTGCCTTTATATTTGAAATCATTTCAATATATGAACTCTCAAATATTATGCAATCTGCTTTGCTTCTTACTAATGATGATTCTACTTCCGCTTCTGGCAATCCTTTATCTAGTGGGACTACAATTCCTGTTCCATTTATTACAGATAAGTAAGATAATATCCATTCATATCTGTTTTTTCCTATAATGGCTATTCTTTTTCCCTTTAGCCCCATATTAATTAAAGCTGTTCCTAAACCATCTATATCTTCATCAAATTGTTTATAAGTTATGTCTTTATATATGATTTCTTTATCTTTTTTTTCTTTTAATATGAAAGCTTTATTTTCTGGATGTTTCTTTACAGCATTTTTTATTATCTCTCTTATATTGTTAAATTCAGTTGCCTCATATATATACATTCTTTTATCTTCCATTAAAAACCTCCGTAATACATCTAGTATTCTTTACTAGATTACCATATTAGATTTAACATGTCAATTGATTGACTATAACTTGACCGTATGGTATTATTATATGGAGGAAAGTGAGTAGTATGAGTAAAGAGAAAACGTTAACAAATGTTGAAAATAAAAAAATAACTAATTTTCATATACCAAGATGGAATGAATTTCCTGAAATTGATATCTATCTTGATCAATTAGTAACATATATAGAAAATTATTTAAATCCATATATAGGTTCAGAAGAAACACCTGTAATTACTAAAACTATGATTAACAACTATGTAAAACAAAATGTTATTCCTGCACCTGTAAAGAAAAAATATAGCAGAGAACATATTGCATATTTGTTTGTTATTTGTACTTTAAAACAAGTTTATAGTATAAGTAATATTTCAAAGTTAATTTCTTTTGCAGGTAATGTTAGTAATTTGGTAACTTCATATGATCAATTCTGTTTAGAACTTGAAAATGCTGTTAAATCTGTTTTTAATAATACAGAGTATGAAATTACATCATCAACTTCTATTGAACATAAATTATTGAAAAGTGTAGTTTTATCATTTGCACATAAATTATATGTTGAAAGGACTTTTTCTTTTGAAGATAATAAATAAAAATAGCAGTGAACATTTTTGTAATGTCCGCTGCCCAGACTGTTGACAAAGTATCTAAAAATATTTTGTTCAACAGCCTTTTTTATGTTCCAAATTTATATGAACTCAATGTGTGTGACAATTCGATTATTCTTTCCTTAGAAATTATGCCTTGTCTTATCTCATCCGTGCTCAAAAATTTACTTGGAACTGCTATTCTGGAAATAACGAAAATTTTATCAATGTCATCTGGTCTAAATACTGTTTTTTGCGTTCCATGATAGAACTCCTGACCGCTAAAATTACAGTATTCAGGTCCTTTTCTTTGACAATATTTTTTAAAATCCACAACTCTCTTGCTTCCTTCGTTTTCTTCTTTCCAGAGTAATAAAAATGTCTTAGATTCATCCTCGTAAAGGATCATTCTTTGATCATCTTCTTGCCGGCTTACCGCTGCCAGCTTACATAACCATAAATTTTCAATCTTATAGAATTCCATAATCACTGCCCCCTCATAAAGATACAAGGTATTATATGTTACGTTTTGGCTTATTTTATCATACTTTCCTGTTTTTTACAAATTAATTTTATAGTAGTAAATCTTTCTTGTTAAATTTCGCTCTTCCTAATGCAAAACCTACAATACCAATAGCTACAATATCAAGATTGTTCATCAAAGCCATTACTATAGCCTGCTTTTGTTTCATTCCTTTACTCATTGTCTTTGGATTTCCACGTACATCTAATTGTAATTTCTTTATCAAATTATTAGCATAACTTAAATCTTTCAAATTTAAAAATTCTGCTTGTGATTTTATTACATCAGTTCCGCTTCTCAAATCTGGAAATGCTATATCTCCTGGAACATATCCAATATATTTCATGATTTCATTTGATTTTTTCAAAGAATCTAATTCTTTTACTTTCGCACTACCTTTATCCGGTCTAGAAAAACCTAATATTTTTCTTTATTACGTTACTTTTAAATTGAAAAAAATTCAATGGACATTTGTAACTAATTTGTGTAATTGTTTTTCTTACTTTGTTGATATCACTAGTTTTACACATTTGAAAAAAATTAGACATTTTATTATCATTTTAAAACAATTCCGGACTTACTAAAATGGAGGCTTGAGTGTGAAACTGTTGAAATAGCTCAAAGTTTTGACTTGTTAAATAATTTTTTCAGACAGTTTGCCATATATATTAAAAAAGAGTAATGACAAAGCTTAAGCTTCATCATCACTCTTTTTTCCCTTATTTAATTTAGGCATATCATTTACTATATTTTTTCTGATTATTGCCATCAATTTTTTTAATATCTCTGCAATTATTGCTTTACTTTCTTCATCAAGGTCTTTGTACTTTCCAAGCATTAGTTTAGCATTAACAATCCAATTCTTTTTCAACTCTGAAAAATATTCTGCTTCTGTTGTTCTTAGTATATCAAAAACTGCATCTATTACTACTTCTCTTTTAGCTGGATCTATATTTTTTAGCCACTCTTTCAATGTTTTATCAAACATTTCGCTACCATTTGTAACATTTTCAAGGCATACAAATTCTTTTCCTTCTACTTCCCAACTATATAAATCATGTTGCATTATCCCCTTTTGAGTACTATGAACAACTGTATATTTTTCCTCATGATTTAGTAATCTTCCTATAACTGAGGATTGTGGAATATATGTATGAACCTTTGGAATCATTTTTTTGTATTCTTCAGTCTGTGTGATTTCATCATCAAATCCTGGTCCATCATTATTATATATATTAATAATTCGCTCTTGAATTTCTTTGGATGTGAATAATCCAGCATATACAGCTAAATTTCCGCCTTTTGAGTGTCCACCTATTCTGATTTTTCTCGGATACTTTTCAGCACTTTCATTTAAATATTTAACAGCTTCTTTCTGAGACGTAATGTGACTTTTGAAGCACATATTAAAATCTTCTTTCCAACCTATTATTGTACTATCTGTTCCTCTATATGAAACAAATATTGTATCATCTGGTAACAATACTGTTGTTGCTGAAAATTGTTGTTCCTGTTCTGGATTAATTTTATTTATGTATCTTGTTACAATCATATCTTTGAATCTTTTTGACTGTCCTAATAATGGAAATAATTCATTATCATCTGGCCATAAAATTTTCATTGTGCTTTTATCTGCATTTATAAATCTATTACTTAATTCTTCTATTGTTGCTTCTTCATTTTTTTCAATTAATTCATCAAATGGAAAATATGATAATCTTGATAAAACTAGGTTATCTATTTCGTTAAACTCTGATTCTTCTAATGTTATATCACCTCTCCATTTGATGTAATCACATATATTTGCCACTTTTAATCCTCCATTTATTATTGTGCACATTTTTTACATGGTGTTAATCCCGCTGACTTTGCAGCTTCTAAAGTAGTTTGATAAGAATTTTTTCCTCCACAGTCAGGGTCAAAATGATATCTTTTCCCTGTTGGTGTTCTGAATACTTGCCTTCCATGCGTATTATTGCTGTTAGTGCTTGAGCCTGATGGTGCTGTATTGTTATTATAATAATTATTATTTTGAGTATTCTGCTTCTGCTGTTCTTCATTCTTTTTTTGTTCTGCTATTTTTTTCTCTTGCTCAATTTTGGCTTGCTCTGCTTTTTCTTTTTCTATTTTTTCACGTTCTAATCTTTCCTGTTCTTGTTGTTCTTTTTCAATTCTGTCTTTATCTAATACTTTTATGTTTACTCGATTACTCTCTATTTTTCCGCTTCTCTCTCACAAATAATTCACATGTTCCTTCAGATATTGGCTTAACTATTAATGTTTTATCATCTAAATTTTTGCTTATAAGAACTGCTATATTTTCATCTGATGAACAATATTCTAAATCTTCTATCTTAGCTTCAGTTGGCGTAATTATTAATTGAATTTCTTTTTCTTCTTTTAAATCTAATTCAATTTCTTCTTCATCAAATTTTAAATTTGTTACTTCTATTTTCTGATTTTTTTCTTGTTCTTTATTCTTAATAATATCAATGTTGCTTTGGGTATATTCATTACTTTTTATATGTTTTTGTTTAATGTTGTTTGGAAGAATTACTCCAAATACTAATAATACTATTATGGGTATGATAAATTGTACACTTTTTCTTTTAATTTTCAATTTTTTATAAAATAAGTGTGTTAAACTAATTCCCCATATTATCGCAAATATACTGATATAAACATCATTTGAAAAAATTGATACAGCCCCTACAAATGCCAAAAATAATCCTATAATATTTCTTATAACATTAATTATTGTTATTAATTTATTCATATTTTCTTCCCCTTAGTTTGTGTACTCTTTTTATTTATAATATACTAATTAACTATTTTGTCAATACTCATAATCATTCTTTTATGCTGGCTCAAATTGTCTGTATTTTAATCAATTGATTTTTGACATAAAAAAAGATAATCACTTTTGTGATTATCTTTTGGCTCCTCTTGTTGGACTCGAACCAACGACCTATCGGTTAACAGCCGAGCGCTCTACCAACTGAGCTAAAGAGGAATGTTAATTTTATCGCGCTCTCCTCGCGCAGCTTCACTTCGTTACGCATACTGACACTCTAATCGGCTTCGCCTTCAAGAGTCTCAGCATCTACCAACTGAGCTAAAGAGGAATATTTTTATCTTAGAATCTTCTTCCTTTGACATTTTGAATTATACATTATTGTATTATTTTATGCAAGTATTTTTCTATTTCATTTTTGTTACATTTTATAATAACATTTTTATGTTATACATTATAAATGTTATTATTAGTGCTATTCCTTCTTTTCTATTGACTGTCTCTTTATTTTTAATGATTATAAAAATGTACATTAATAATGTTACTATTAGAAGAAATATTAGACTTGTGTTGTAAGAAATATCATATTTTATAGGATGAATTATGCTTGTTATTCCTAATACAAGTAATAAATTAAATATATTCGATCCTACAACATTTCCTATTGCAATATTTTCTTTATCTTTTCTTATTGCAACAATTGATGTAACTAGTTCTGGCAAAGAAGTTCCAAGTGCCACTATACTGGATCCTATTATTGATTTGGCTATATTAAACTTTTCTGCTAATTGTACACTATTGTTTACAACAAAATCCCCTCCTAATTTTAATAATATACTTCCAATAATGATATAACCTATAGACTTTGTCGTTCTTATATTTTTTCGTTCTTCTACAACTTCTGTTTTTTCACTAAATGTCCCTAGCAAGAAGATTATAAATATTAAAATCAAAAGTATTCCTTCTATTCTTGATATTTCCATTCCCATATTACAAAATACTGCTATTGTTAGAAGTGATGCTATTTGAATAATTAAATTTCCTTGTGGTTCGCTTTTTATTTTTATTGGTTTTATTATAAATATAACTCCTAATATTAATAGTAAATTGTATATACAACTTCCAATTATATTTCCTAATAGTAATTCATCATATCCTTTTTTTACTGAATTTATACTTACTATTAATTCTGGTAATGATGTTCCAAATGCTACAATGGTTAGACCTATAACAATTTCTGGAATCTTTAACTTTTGTGCAATACTTTCTGCCCCATCTATTAAAAAATCTGAACCTTTTATTAAAAATATAAAACCTATTGTTATCAATATTATTTCATTCATAAAAAACCTCTTAAGATGATTATATTTTTTCCAAATATGCTTTTTATATTCATCTTAAGAGGTTACTTTTTTAAATTCTTTCGTATGTTACAAAATCATAATCAAATTTGTTTTCTTCGTCTTGTGTTCCTTTTTCTCTTCTTGTTTCTTTCCATATATCTAAATTAATTTTTGGGAAGAATGTATCTCCTTCAAAATCTTTATTAATTTCTGTTACATACATTTTTGTTACATGAGGCATTAATAAACTATAAATCATTGCTCCTCCTATAACAAAGTTTTCTTCATCATTATCTATATATTCTTTTATTTCTAACATTGAGTGTACTATTTGCACGTTTTCGTCATCTACTTTGAAGTCTGGATTTTGTGTAAATACAACATGTTTTCTGTTTGGCAAGATTTTTCCTAATGATTCAAATGTTTTTCTTCCCATGATTATTACATGCCCTGTTGTTAATTCTCTGAATCTTTTCATATCTGCTGGTAATGACCAAACTAATTTGTTTTCTTTTCCTATTATATTATTTTTTCCTTTTGCAACTATTATACTTAACATTTTTATCACTCCTATTCTGCTACTGGTATTTTTCCTAGTTTTATTTCCTTGTTATAATCATAATCTTTAATTTCAAAATCTTCAACCTTAAAATCATAAAAATTCTTTGTTGGATTATTTATTATTAATTTTGGTGATACATTCATAGCTTCTGCTTCTATAAGTTTTTTTACTAATGGAATATGTCTATCATATATATGACAGTCTCCGATGTTGTGTGTTAATGTTCCTACTTCTAGCCCTGCTACTTGTGCGAACATACATTGTAATGCTGCATATTGCATTGTGTTCCAACCATTTGCTGCTAACATATCTTGTGATCTTTGGTTTAAAATCAAGTGTAGTTTTCCTTCTTTTACAAGCCATTGTGTTCCATATACGCATGGCTCTAATGCCATATCTTTTAATTCTTCATGATTGAATATGTTTGTCATTATTCTTCTGCTTGAAGGATCATTTTTTAATAAGTAAAGTACAAAATCTACTTGATCCATTTTTTGTATTCCTTCTTTTGTTTTAAATTCGTATTTTTTACCCATTTGGTATCCATATGCTTTTCCTATTGTTCCATCTTCTCTTGCCCATTGATCCCAAATGTGTGAATTTAAGTCTTCAATTCTATTTGATTTTTTTTGCCAAATCCATAATACTTCGTCTATTGCTCTTTTTACTGTATTTGTATTATTTCTTAATGTTATCATTGGAAATTCTTTTCCAACATCATATTTGTTTGTTACTCCTACTATTGATATGTAGTTTGCTTCTGTTCCGTCTTCCCATCTTGTTCTTACATTCGTTCCTTCTGAAGAATATCCATGCTCCAAAATTTCTTTACATGTTTCTATGAAATTTTTATCTGCTTGTGTCACTTTAATTTCTCCTTATTCTTTTCTCTTTTATATTTTTTTCTTTTGTTAATTTCATTTTTATTAATATATCATTAATAAATTAAATTGTAAATAAATTTAATTTTATGCTAAGAAATGTTCTGGATTATTTTTTATATCTTCTAACTCTTGTTCCATATCTTCTATATCTTTGTCATTAAAATATAATTTTAAGTATTTACTATTCGCATTTTTCATATTTTCTTTAATATATATATAGCTTTCTCTTAATAAATCCATAAGAAATTCTTTATTTTTTAGTTCTTCCATTTTATAAATTTTATTAAATCTTTTGAACCTGGCTTGATAGATTGAACAAATTGATTTTATGTATGTATAATTATTCATGTAACCAACTTCTACTAGTAGTTTTGCTATTCCCAATATTTTGTCTAGCATTTCTGAAACTAGCCCTTCTTTGCCTGTTTTATATGTATTTATTAGTTTGTATATTGTTTCTCCTACTTTTTCTTTTAATTCTTGTTCATCTACTTCTTCAAGTTCTGCAAAAAGTTTTATTGTGTCTTCATTATAATTTTTTACTTGGGTTACTATTTCATTTCCTTTGTATTCTGCAAAATCGTGAAATAAAGATTTATATATAATTTCTTCTATGTCTATATTTTCTTCTAATTCTTTATTTAGATAATCTGAAAATATGATGCTTGAAACTGCGATTGTGTATTGATGAAATAGTACGTTTTCTGGAATTGTTGTTGTTAATGTTGAATATCTGTATACATCTCTTAAGTTAAATGCAACTTCTAGAAGTTTTGAGTATTCAGTAGTATCAAAAGAATTATTTTCTATACTTGCAATTATTTTTATTTGTTCTTTATTTATTTCATTAATCGGTTGTATTTGCTCTTTTACTTTTACGATAGATTTTTTTCTATCTTCAAATTCTTTTTGTGCATATGTATTCCCTGTTTTAATGATTCTATCTAATATACTGTATTCTGCAATTTGTTCACAAAATTCCAATAATTCTTTATACTCTTTTAATGAACTATCTTCATAATAGTATTTTAATTTGCTTATGATTTTGTTTTTATATTCAAATTTTTCTTTAATTAAATTACTACTTACTTCGTCATAGCTTTTCTTTACTTTTGGGTCAGATATTTCTAATGCTAAATTTCCTGTTTCTCCATATATAATTTGTTTTAATAAATAATTTCTTAAATTTCCTTGATCTGCATGTTTATCTATTTGTGCATTTTCTAATATTTTAATGTAGATATATGTTGCAAACATTGATTTATCTATTATTGTATATTTCTCATTAATTGTTTGCATTATTTTTGAATTATAGCTATCTATTGCGCTGATATAAATTTTAAACAAATCTTCCACTATTTCTTTCATATATTCTCTCCGTTTCTTTTTATTTCTCTTTGTATCCATGTCATAATTACTTCACAGATATAGTTCTTTTGTTCTTCTGAAAGTTCTACTCCTTTGGGAATTTTATGCCATTTGTAAAGGCAACCTCTGCAACAGCAACCTGTTGCATGTTGTGCTATAAATACTGGATGGCCTCTCATAGGAGTTTGTTTCCCATCATTTTGAATTACTGCTTGTGCTAATCTTTTATTTATAAAATCTTTTGTATGTTCTTGAATTTTATCTATTCCTTTTTCTTTTATGTAATTAATTTCTTTTTCTTTCAAATGAAACTTATTTCTAAATGTAGATTTTGATAAATTTTCTAAAACTGTATTTATTCTGTTATTCATGTTATTCCTTCTTATATTATTAGATTGTATTCTTTTTAATTATGTGTAATTAAAATTATTATCTAATTTATATTCTTATACATGCGGGAATTATATCACAATGGAAAAAAAAATACACCTACTTTATAATATACATTATATAATTTAGTATATTATGTAGGTGTTTGGTACATTTATTAAGTTATATTTTTTGTGTTATACTTTGATTAACATCTCTATTAAATTGTATATTTTTAGTAATTTGTTTGTTATCATCATAATATTGAGTTGTTTATCTTTTACTATTAATTTGTATATTTTTAATAATTTATATATTCTTTTTTAAACTATGTTATCATACATTCTAAATGCATAAAAAAAAGAGATACATAAGTATCTCTTTTTTGGCTCCTCTTGTTGGGCTCGAACCAACGACCTATCGGTTAACAGCCGAGCGCTCTACCAACTGAGCTAAAGAGGAATATAATAAACTGGCAACAACCTATCTTCCCAGCAAGGTAACTCGCAAGTATTTTCGGCATCCAAAGGCTTGACTTCTGTGTTCGGTATGGGTACAGGTATTTCCCTTTGGATCTAGTCACCAGAAATTCTTTGTGCACTTTCTAGTACACTCAAAAATACATAGACAAATATCTCTTCGAAGGTAAACCTTTCGTGGTTAAGCCCTCGATCTATTAGTA